>CAMWSN010000119.1 GCA_947176925.1 uncultured Porphyromonadaceae bacterium | reverse complement strand
ATGGTAAAAAGGTTCTTTGCGAGGGCGCTCAGGGCACTATGCTCGACGTTGACTTCGGTTCCTATCCTTTTGTTACTTCCAGCAATACCGTGACTGCCGGCGCTTGCACCGGACTTGGTGTCGCCCCTAATAAAATCGGTGATGTCTATGGTATTTTCAAGGCATACTGCACTCGTGTTGGCTCGGGTCCGTTCCCGACGGAGCTTTTTGATGCCGACGGCAAGCGCATGCGTGACATAGGTCATGAATATGGTGCAGTGACCGGACGCGAACGCCGCTGCGGATGGATTGACCTTGTGGCTCTTCGTTATGCAGTGATGATTAATGGTGTCACTAAGCTTATCATGATGAAGAGTGATGTCCTTGATGATTTTGACGTTATCAAGGCGTGTGTTGACTATAAGATCAACGGCGAAATTGTTCATGATTTCCCTTATGATGTTGACGGTCTTGAAATCGAGCCTGTCTATGTAGAACTTCCGGGATGGAAAACGCCCATGAGCGAAATGACCTCCGCCGCTGAACTCCCTGAAAACTTTAAGCGCTATGTAGCGTTTGTAGAAAAGGAACTTGGTGTGCCCGTTGTGATTCTCAGTGTAGGTCCTGACCGCGCTCAGACAATCTTAGTATAATGATTGTTGAACGGTTGTTGAACAATAGCTTAGCAGTTGTTTAGCAGTTCTTACCATTAAACTATAGACAACCCCATGTTCAACCACCGTTCAACCACCGTATAAACCTTAACCATATATATATCGCCATGAAAGTACGTCCGTTTAAAGGTATCCGTCCGCCTCGTGAGATAGTCGAGGAAGTTGCTTCACGCCCATACGATGTCCTCAACTCCGAGGAAGCTCGCGCCGAAGCTGAGGGTAACGAAAAAAGCCTCTATCATATTATTAAACCTGAGATTGATTTCCCCGTAGGCACGGATGAACATTCCCCCGAAGTTTACGAGAAAGCAGTTGAAAATTTCGCAGCCTTCCGCTCCAAAGGTTGGCTTGTCCAGGACTCTGAACCTCACTACTACATTTATGCACAGACTATGGATGGTCGCACTCAGTATGGAATTGTACTCGGAGCATCGGTTGAAGATTACATGACCTGCTGTATAAAAAAACATGAGTTGACCCGTAAGGATAAGGAAGAAGACCGCATGAAGCATGTCCGCATAAATAACGCTAATATCGAGCCTGTCTTCCTTGCTTTCCCTGATAATGAAGTCCTGGAAGCAATAATTGCTGAGGTTACTTCAGGCGAACCGGAATATGACTTTATCGCTCCTGACGGCTTCGGCCATAAGTTCTGGGTTGTAGATAATAAGAAGCAGATCGAGACGATATCAGCTGAGTTTGAGCGTATGCCCGCAATGTATATTGCCGACGGACACCATCGCTCGGCTGCTGCTGCCCTCGTAGGCCACGAGAAACGCCAGCAAAACGCTGACTCTCATACCGGGCATGAGTCCTACAATTATTTCCTTGCCGTAGCTTTCCCTGCAAGCCATCTGCGCATCATTGACTATAATCGTGTGGTCACTGACTTAAACGGACTTTCACCGGCTGAGTTCCTTGAAAAGCTTGAATATGACTTTATTGTTGAAGATAAGGGAACGAAAGTCTATCGCCCCGCAGCGCTCCATAATTTCTCTCTCTATCTTGAAGGTCACTGGTACTCGTTGACCGCTCGCGAGGGAACGTATGATGACAGTGACCCTATCGGGACGCTTGACGTTACTGTCTCCTCCGAACTTATTCTTCAAAAGCTGTTGAATATCGGTGATCTCCGTACCTCAAAACGCATTGATTTCGTGGGCGGTATCCGAGGATTGGAAGAACTCAAGCGCCGCTGTGACTCCGGCGAGATGGCTGCCGCGCTTGCTCTCTATCCCGTTTCAATGAAGCAGCTGATGGACATTGCTGACTCCGGTGCTATCATGCCCCCGAAAACTACCTGGTTCGAACCCAAACTCCGCTCCGGTCTGGTTATCCACTCTCTGGCTGACTGACGGGTTGACCGCGTGATTAGTGCTGCAATTAAACAATAATTGACCGATGGCTTGCGTTATAAATTTGCAAACTTGTAAAATTATTGTTAACTTTGTACCCCTTAAACTGACAGAATTCTTATAATTTATGGTTAAACATATCGTCGCTTTCAAACTGAAAGGCACTGACGCTGAGCGTCATAATGCCGCCGTAGAGTTTAAGAATGCACTGCTTGCATTGCCTGAACAGATTGATGTTTTGGACTCTATGGAGGTAGGAATAAATGAGAACCCTTCAGAAGACTGGGATGTTGTTTTAACCGCTATAGTTCCCTCGATGGCCGACGTCGAGGTATATGCCAAGCATCCGGCTCATGTTGCCGCTGCTGCGATTATCGCTCCGGTAAAGGAGGCGCGTGCTTGTGTTGACTATGAGTTCTGATCAGCAACCCTTTTAAGTAATTCTTTTAGAAATTCATGCAACAACTAAAAATCAGTCAGGCGCCTACTAATCGCGACCCGCTCCTTAACCGTTACCTTCAGGAGATTGGCCGTGAGGAATTGTTGAGCGTTGATGAAGAAGTAGAACTTGCCCAGCGTATCCGCCAGGGAGACCAGACTGCGGTTGACCGTCTTGTTAAAGCCAACCTTCGTTTTGTGGTTTCCGTAGCCAAGCAATATCAGAACCAGGGACTTGACCTTATGGACCTTATTTCCGAAGGGAATGTAGGTCTTCAGAAGGCAGCCCAGAAGTTTGATGAAACGCGCGGCTTCAAGTTTATCTCATATGCCGTATGGTGGATTCGCCAGTCTATCCTTCAGGCCCTTGCCGAACAGAGCCGTATCGTTCGCCTCCCGCTCAACCAGGTTGGCTCTATCAATAAGATTCGCAAGGTCCTCAATAAGTTTGAGCAGGAAAATATGCGTGCTCCGTCAATTGAGGAATTGGCAAAGGAACTTGATGTTCCGGCTGAAAAAATCGCTGAGACCATGAAGGTCTCCGGCCGTCAGGTCAGCGTTGACGCCCCTTTCCAGGAAGGTGAAGATAACAGCCTGTTAGATGTGCTGTCAAATAATGACATGCCTGCCACTGATGCGGGACTTAACCGCGATTCGCTATCTACGGAGGTCGAACGCTCACTGCTTCAACTTCAGGAGCGCGAGCGTGCCATCATCAAGCTTTTCTTTGGCATTGGTTGTCAGGAAATGACCCTTGAGGAAATCGGCGAAAAGTTTGACCTTACCCGTGAGCGTGTGCGTCAAATCAAGGAAAAGGCAATCCGCAAGCTTAAGGCATCAAAATCTGACTTGCTCAAGAGCTATTTGGCCCAGTAAAGTGAAAAAACATTGTTATTTCGAAGGTGAAGCCGGCGTTAGTGCGTTTAGTACTCTCGTCGGCTTTAATGTTTGCGACTATGCTGGAGCTGATCCTAAACAGGTCGCAGCTGACCGGCAAAAGCTCGCCGAAATTACCGGTGCAAGGGAGATTTTCATTCCACGTCAGACACATTCGGTCCGTGTAGGCCGTCCCGACGATGACCTTCATGGAGTCGACGCACTTGTGACCGATATTCCCGGCCAATTGCTATGTATCAACACGGCTGACTGCCTTCCGCTGTTACTTTATGACCCCAAAGCCCGCGTAATTGGTGCGGCTCATTGCGGTTGGCGAGGCACTGTTGGACGTATTGTTGAAGCAACCATGCTGAAAATGCAGGAATTGGGAGCGAAGCCGGAGCGTACTTTAGCTGCGGTCGGTCCTCATATTTGTCCGGAATGTTTTGAGGTGGGCGATGAAGTTGCACAGCAATTTCCTCCTACTTCCGTCATTCGTCGCCTTGGGTTTAAACCTCATGTTTCGTTATTTGAAGCCGTCAAGATTCAGCTTCCGGGGGTAACGTTCGTGAATTCGCCGCTATGTTCGATGCATGATTCTCGTTTTTACTCGGTGCGCCGTCAAGGCCGCGAACTATCTCAAAGGACCCTCTCGGCAATCATAATACCCTCATGAGGGTATTGTATAAATCCCGATTTTTGCCGAACTTTGCACCAATTATGAGATTAAGCGAACTCAAACAGGGCCAAGAGGCTTATGTTGTCAAGATATTAGGTCATGGAGCTTTTCGTAAGCGCCTGATGGAGATGGGATTTGTGAGAGGAAAACTTGTCAAGAACGTTCTTTCCGCTCCGTTTAAAGATCCTGTCAAATACTCTTTGATGGGTTATGAGGTTTCATTGCGTCGGAGTGAGGCTGAACTTATTGAAGTCGTGGCTGAATCGGCTGAGATTCCCTTGGGATTTTCCGAACAGCATCTGTTGGCCAACGATGATGCTCCGATTCATACGGCTGTAGACCTTCATCGTCGCACCATTACCGTGGCTCTTATCGGTAATCCGAACTGCGGAAAAACTTCGCTGTTCAACTATGCTTCCGGGGCCACTGAACATGTCGGCAACTATTCCGGCGTCACTGTTGATGCTAAGGAGGGTTCGTTTACTCATGGTGGCTATCGGTTTAAAATCGTTGATCTACCGGGAACTTATTCCCTTGCTGCGTACTCTCCGGAGGAGCTTTACGTGCGAAGATATTTGCGTGATGAGACGCCTGACGTTATCATCAATGTTGTCGTGGCCAGTAACCTTGCCCGCAATCTCTATCTGACCACTGATTTGATTGATATGGACCGCTCGATGGTCATTGCCCTGAATATGTACGACGAGCTTCAAGAGAGTGGGGCGGTGCTGGACTATGAGTTACTTGGCGGCATGTTAGGCGTTCCCATTGTCCCGACCATCAGCAAGACCGGAGAGGGATTGGATGCTCTGTTTGACACGGTTATCCGCGTCTATGAAGGGAAGGAGCCGGCAGTTCGCCATATCCACGTTACTCTCGGAGAGGATATTGAGAAGGCCGTAGGTGAAATCAAGACTATTCTTAAGGCAGACCGCTCAATTTTCCCGCAGTTTTCTCCGCGCTATCTTGCCATAAAGTTCCTGGAAAAGGATTCCGAAGTGGAGGAGATGATGAAGCAGCTCCCACAATATGATGAACTTTGCGTGATTCGCAAGCTAAACCGCGATCATATTTCGAAGATTCGTCAGGAAGACGTCGGTGCAGCAATTGCTGCGGAAAAATACGGGTTTATTGACGGAGCGCTTGCCGAAACCATTTCAGGCGAGCACCCCACATCCAATCGGGCAACGGCTATAATAGACGCTTTTGTGACCAACCGCTTGTTTGGGATTCCACTTTTCCTCGGAGTTATGCTTTTAGTTTTCTGGTTGACTTTTTCGGTTGGTGAATACCCTATGGGGTGGATTGAATCTGCCGTGAATTGGATTGGTCAGACCGCTGCCAAATTGATGCCTCCGGGTCCGTTGACTGATTTGGTAGTTGATGGTATCATTGGTGGAGTGGGATCGGTTATTGTATTCTTGCCGAATATTTTAATTCTTTATGCCTGCATTTCCTTTATGGAAGACTCGGGCTATATGGCTCGTGCTGCATTTATTATGGATAAGGCGATGCACCGTATCGGACTCCACGGTAAAAGTTTTATTCCGCTGGTCATGGGCTTTGGATGTAATGTTCCAGCTATAATGGCTACTCGAGCCATTGAAAGTCGCACCAGCCGGCTTATTACCATTTTGATTAACCCTTTCATGAGCTGTTCGGCTCGATTACCAATTTATGTTCTGCTGATTGGGACATTCTTTTCGGCTCATGCCGCGTTGGTTTTCTTTGCGCTTTATGCTCTTGGAGTCGTTGCGGCAATCATTACTGCGCGACTTCTCCGTCGCTTCGTATGGAAGAAGGATGAGACTCCGTTTGTTATGGAATTGCCACCTTACAGAGTTCCCACTCTTAAAGCAACTTTGCATCACACTTGGGGCAAAGGAAAGCAATATCTCAAGAAGATGGGAGGCATTATTCTCGTGGCCTGTATAATTGTCTGGGCCTTGGATTATTTTCCTCGCCATGACGAAGAACCTTCGGATCGTATAGCTGAAGCTCAGGTTGACGATTCGAGAATTGACATCTCCCATGATTCCTATCTTGAAATGATAGGTAAGGCGGTAAATCCTGTCATGCGCCCGATAGGGATGCAATGGAGGGCAACTGTAGCCGCTATTGCCGGGGTTCCTGCAAAGGAAATCGTTGTCAGCACCCTTGGAGTTCTGTATGCCGGAACTGATGATATTGACAATCAAACTCTCGGCGCGAAACTGTCCGCCGGGTCTCGTCCGGATTTCACTCCGGCTTCGGCCTTGGCGTTTCTTGTCTTCATTTTACTTTATTGTCCATGTATAGCGACTGTAACAGCTATTGCCAAGGAGACCGGGTCATGGCGTTACGGATTATTCTCAGCGGTCTACAATACGGCAATAGCCTATATCTTCGCCTTCATTGCTTACCGTGTAGCCCTTCTTTTTTAGGCTTTTCATGCAATAAAATGACTGCCATAGGCGTTAAAAGAATGTAACTTCTTTAAAACTGATTGCCTATGGCC
>CAMWSN010000118.1 GCA_947176925.1 uncultured Porphyromonadaceae bacterium | reverse complement strand
CTATAATCCTGCTTAAAGCCTTCGCAACCTCGGCCACCAACGGCGGCGGCGGCGTCGGCGGCACGTTTGCCCCCTCACTCTTCGTCGGCTGCATGTCCGGTTTCCTATTCGCCTACGTGATTAATGACACATTCGCCCTCGACCTGTCAACCAAAAACTTTGCTCTCATGGGCATGGCCGGCGTGATGTCTGCCGTAATGCATGCTCCACTGATGGCTATCTTCCTGACGGCCGAACTCACCGGCGGATATAACCTATTCCTCCCCCTGCTGATTGTCAGCACAATTGCCTACGGAACCATCAAAACCTTCGAACCATACAGCATCTACACCATGCGTCTGGCTCAGCGCGGCACCCTCCTGACTCACCATAAAGACAAAGCCGTACTGACCCTGCTCAAGATGGACTCCGTGGTAGAAACCGACTTCCTCATCGTGAAACCGGACATGTGTCTCAAAGAAATGTGTGACGTCATTGCCCAATCCTCACGCAATCTCTTCCCCGTCGTCGACACCGAAGGACGTCTCCTCGGCATTGTCCTGCTTGATGACATACGCAACATCATGTTCCGCCCGGACCTATACCGCCGCATGTTTGTCAATAAATTCATGACCGCACCAATTGCCAAAATCACCATCGGCGACAACATGGAAAACGTCATGAAGACCTTCGACGATACCGGCGCATGGAATCTCCCTGTAATTGACGCTGAGGGCAAATACGTAGGTTTCGTATCTAAGTCCAAGATCTTCAATAGTTACCGACGCGTACTTCGCCACTACAGCGACGACTGATTCATGAGGTTAACACATTTTAACACTCTGAAATTTGCGTATTCCGAATAATATCCGTAACTTTGCACCCGTAAAACAAAGACATATCGCGGAGTAGAGCAGTGGTAGCTCGTCGGGCTCATAACCCGGAGGTCGTAGGTTCGAGTCCTGCCTCCGCCACAACTTAGGAGAGATGGCAGAGTGGTCGATTGCAGCGGTCTTGAAAACCGCCGAGGGTCACACCTCCGGGGGTTCGAATCCCTCTCTCTCCGCAATAAAGCAGCCTAACAGGCTGTTTTTTTTTGTGCGGAATAGAGGATGGTGTTTTTTGAGTATTTTTTTAATAATTTTCTATTTTTTGCGGTTTTGGGGATTTTTATGGTTTAATTTTGCAGTGTAAAATCTCACTAAACACTAAACACTAAACCCGCATCATGAAGAAAATCAGAAACCGCAAAGACCTGCAAATCACTGACCTGCTCATAGCCCACGGCGCTGCCGGCTACGGCGTCTACGTAATGCTTACCCAATATCTGTCAGAGCGGAAATCTCTTCGCCGACGCGAAGACATTGCCCGCATTGCCTACGAACTCCATGCCCCTGCAGAAATGGTCCGCTCAGTCCTTGAAGACTTCGGCCTCTTTGAATGCACTGACGGGGGCGAATTCGCCAACGAATCCACCCCCGCAAAGCAACCCAAGCAACCCGCTCTACCGGCCGAATCAGAGCCTGCAGAGCCTTCAGATAACTCCGATAATTCTTATAAATCTTATAAAAATTATAAAACTCATAAGCCGCAAAACTCGGCGCCAAGAAAAATCCCGGTGAAAAAACTCCTCAAAACCCGCCCCTTCCTCAATCACCCCCGGGCTATTCCAAAGTAACCGCTTACTTCGCTTTAATCAAGGCGTTTTCAATCTGCATTTCAGTGCGTTGAAGCTTTGTCTTATTCACGTTCTTGCCCCAATCAAAACTATAAGCGACCTTAAGATAAGCCGTCTGTGAATGATTGCGCGCCATCAATGAGAATACTTCGTTAAAGACCGGATTATAGGAGCGTGAATAATATCGGGCATTCTTGATGAACGGATTATTCGTCCCCAATTCAAATTTCCAGTTTTTCAAGGCGTAATTACAGGCCAAGGAGTATTCCCATGGCGTCGTTACTCGCGCAAGATCATTACTCATCCATTTTTCAGGAGTTTTAACTTCAGCACTGATCATGAAATTAGATATTACATAGTTAGCGTTAAATGAAAGTGACGGACTGTGGGCACTAATTCTCTGATAGCCTGAATACATGTAACATGTATACACTCCTGAAAGGTTTAGACTTAGCGTCTGCAAAGGTTTATACGTTACTGAAACATTGGATTGAACGACATGATTATCACTCCTGTCGGTCCAACTTTGTATAATCCTTGAACCTTCTTGAGAAAAAGAACTTACGGGCAAATTATGGTTGAATTGATACATAACCATAAGCTGCAATCCATATTTTGCAGCGTTATAACCATAAACGCCCATGGCTTGATACATCTTCGTATTCTTCAGTTCGGAATTGCCTCGCTTCAATCTAAAAGCGTTGACGCTCTGTTCAGCATTTGAAATATATGAAATATTCGGGAAAGAGTTTCCTATGTTGCCATTAACCATAAAGAAGTGGTTATTGGATAGCCGGGCGGTCAGCCGCATCTGAAATCTTGGCGAGACAAAGTTAAGTTGCTTTTTATCATTCTGCTTATAATGTAAAGCTGAAATTCCCGGCATCAGTGATAACATGATATGCTCTGACAACGGCCTGACATATTGAATAAATAATATCTCTTCGTTACTCCAAAGTTTTGACTCGCTCGGGTTAGTTCCATAGTAGTCAGATGCGGTATTTTTAAAGAAGTTATTGATTGTTATGGACAAGGATTGACCATGCTTAAACTTTTTGGAATAACCGGCATGAACATCCATTTGCCATCGATTTTCCTTGGCTGCATTATCCACAACAATTTCTTCAATATCCGTATCCCCGGATTGACTGAGCATGTATGAATAGTCGTTTCGGGTTACAGCCACGCGCGTAGTGAAAAAAATTGACTGATTACTGTTCAGATTCAATTTTCCATGCAGACGTCCTCCACCCTGTCGGCTAAATTCCGTCGTGTGGGAATTCTGTCGTACTTGTGAAGAATATATACCGCTATAATCTGTTTGAGATAGCGATGACCTTAACGGACTCTGACTGCAATCATAAAACAAAGAAGCCTGCCAGGTCCTCTTATCGTCCGAATTAGTAACATCTCCCTGAAAATAAGTCTTGTTCGATTTGTCACGCCCGGATAGCGTCAGGAAATCCTCTATCATGCGTCCTTCCTCAAAGTTATAATCGGCATGCCCGTTCTTACGGTCTGCCGCGATAGAAGTCATTCCGTATCCTCCAAACAATTGAATTGCCGTTTTTTGGGAAACGACCTTGCCCGCAAACCCGTAATCGCCTTTCTGGTATCCGACTTTTTGCTCAGCGTTCACCTCGCCATATCCTCCCGTTTCAGGAGTCCTGACGATAAAATTGATAACTGTATTCTCCCCGGCATATACACCCGTCGGTGCATCATAATATTCTACACTCAGAATATCTTTCGGGCGCAACGCCTTTACCTCGGCATTTGTCGCCTTTATTCCGTTAATGTAAAGCGAAACAGACCCGAACAGGGCCGATACCTCACCCGTTGCACGGTTAACGCTGACCCCCGGAATCATCATATTTGAAAGAAGGTCATAACCCGTAAAGGAGTGTTTTTTCTGCTGACGGTCCGGAATGACTATCAGATGACCGTTTTCGCTGCGAAACGAAGACCTTGCACTGACGGTCACTTCATTCAGCTGCTTGGGAGACACGCCTGATTCTTCTTGACCGAAAACCATAATCGGAACCAAAATAATTGGCATTAGAGTGAGAAACTTTGCTAACATATTAATCGTTTTTTTGTATGCAAAGTTACGTGTAATTATGCTCTTAAACCAAATTTTATGCTTACCAAACTCGGTTGTAAACTTCTGAAAATAACCGCATTAATATTTAACTTTTTCCCACCGTACAATTTTCCGGTCTTAACTATAAAACTTCAATGAGTTGACTGGCAAAAGGAGAATCAATCCGAGTCAACTTTTCCCTGATGCGAGCTTTAAGATTATAGATTGCACGCAAGCTCTTGTTGGCAAGCACTGCCATAAGTGCCGGAGAAAGACCGCAGATACTATAAATAACTATTTCCTTTTCTGAACGAATAAGATTCAAACCTTCGATCTCTTCCAAAATCCGGGGAGCATGGGCCGACATCAGCCCTTGAACCTCATTAAGGAAATTATTTTTTGATGACATCTGGTGGATCTCTTTATCTACAGTCTCATAAAGAATACGTTCTCTTTCCCGAGGTGATTTATTCGCTTTAATATACATCGTCCCCAACTTATCAAGCCATGAAAACTGCTTTAAGAACGCCGATGATATTTCCTTTCTCAAATCAAAATCAGACTCAACGGCCTCTATACTATTAATGGAAAGGTGTTCTATGTTATGTTCCAGCGTTTTGATTCTTTCCAAACTTGAGGTCTGTTCAAAAAGAACCTTCTCATATTCTATGGTTAGAGCCTGAATTTGATTCTCTTTCTGTAAACTCATTGCCTTGGCTCGAAATCTAAGTGAAATGATCATCAGCGACAATGAAATGACAATCAAGACTCCAATTACGGTAATAATGATGTTTTCCTTTTGTTTGGCTTTTAATGATGTTGATAGCCTATCTGATTTTTCGCGCTCGAAGTCCTGACGGTATTCTGACAGATTTTTTTCTTTAATATTGGTAATATAGTCATTTTTTTCTTTAATGACCGATTTAAGAAACTCAATATTTTTTTCAGGGGTATACTCATCGAAATACCGCAACATATCCGTCACGTATGGTGACTCATAATTCAAAGATTGGAGAATTCCGATAATTGAGTCAGACTTCTCTTTGTCGTGAAGTACGAGATATGACAGACACTTGATTTCCTCTGAGTGAGGCCTTGGTGCCGAGCTGAGTGACAGTGCTGTATCTGCATACTGGATAGCGCTTTTCACCCACATCATACGCAACAAATCGAATCCCAAATTTTCGTATGTATCTATCAACCGTTCTTTGGGGCCATCGTATTGTTTTTGATGTTCCAGCGACAACAAATCCCATTTATATGCTGCCGCATCATCATAGCCATTAACATAAATTCTCGCAATCAGAAACTCTATGCGAGAAAGCAGGTCCAAATCGTCCGTAGTCAATGCCAAGTCATACGCATGTAAGGCCTCTTCCAATGCCGAACCGAAATCACCGGAATTATAGCGGGACTCAGCACTTTCATAATAAGACTGTGCTTCCTGTTTGCGCTCAACCGGACGCGAACAACAACATAGCGATACAAAAATTATTAGCAAAAGAATAACACACCGAATCCTCATAAATCAAGGAAATTATGAAGTGGCGAGGAGCTCGATTTCGAAGATGAGAGTGGAGCCGCCGGGGATGCCCGGTTGAGAGCGCTTGCCATAGGCTTGTTCAGCAGGGATGTAGACTTCCCATTTGTCGCCTACGTGCATCTGCGTCAATGCGATGGTCCAGCCGGGAATGAGCTCGCGAAGACGGAAGGCCGGAGCAACTCCGCCCAAGGAGCTGTCGAAGGTCTTGCCGTTGATAGTCTTGCCGAGATAATGGACCGTCACTACGCTGCCGCGGTTAGGTTGTGCACCGTTACCTTTCTTTAATAGCTTGTAACACACGCCTTTATCAAGGGAGATAACTCCCGGATCACGGCGTTTTTCGTCAAGCCACTCCTTGTTTTTCAGCGCGTAATCTTGTTTCATAAAGCGCCGGGGAGAGAATAAAGAGTCTTGATTTCCTCAGCCCAAATGTCGGGATTCGGAGTTTCAAGAATCAAGGGAATATCGTTCATGCGAGGATCAGCCATCAGCAGGCGGAAGAATTCCATTCCAAGCATTCCGTTACCCATAGTTTCGTGGCGGTCAACGTGTGAGCCTAATCCCTTTTTAGTGTCGTTGATGTGCATGGCACTCAGATATTTTAGTCCTATGGTCTCGTCAAAGTGACGCCACACACCGGCGTATCCCTCGGCCGTCGAAAGATCGTAGCCTGCGGCGAAAGCATGACAGGAGTCAATGCAGACCCCTACTCTGCTCTTATCCTCTATCAGGCTGATGATGAACGCTAACTGCTCAAAGGAGTATCCAAGATTAGAGCCTTGGCCGGCGGTGTTTTCAATGACTGCTTTGACTCCGGAGGTCTGCTCAAGAGTCTTGTTAATTGACGAAGCAATGCGGCGAAGACACTCCTCCTCCGTCATCTCATTAAGGTGAGAGCCGGGGTGGAAATTGAGCATCGAGAGACCCAACTGCTCGCAGCGCTGCATTTCGTCAAGAAAGGCCATGCGGCTGAGGAATAGCTTCTTAGTGTCCTTGGCGCCGAGGTTAATCAGGTAGCTGTCATGAGGCAAAATCACATCAGGCGTGTATCCTCCATTTGCGCAATTATCTTTAAAAGCCTCAATTTCAGAGGGCAAAAGCGGTTCGGACTTCCATCGGCTCGGATTGCGCGTAAACATGGCGAAAGCCTTGGCTCCGATTGCTGCGGCATTGAGCGGCGCGGAGGCAACGCCTCCGTCAACCGCTACGTGAGCTCCTATTAATTTCATTTAATATTCGTTCCAGGGTTTGAGTTCAATGT
>CAMWSN010000117.1 GCA_947176925.1 uncultured Porphyromonadaceae bacterium | reverse complement strand
GTCGGTGAGGGGGCAGTTGAGGCAGTCGGGGCGGCGGGCTTTGCAGACGTAGCGGCCGTGGAGGATGAGCCAATGATGGGCTTTGGGGATGATTTCCGGAGGAATGTGGCTGACGAGTTCGCGCTCGGTCTGTAGCGGATTTTTGCTGTCAGTTGTCAGGCCCAGGCGCTCGCTGACGCGGAAGACGTGGGTGTCTACGGCCATTGTCGGCTGATTCCAGATGACGGCAAGGATGACGTTCGCCGTCTTACGGCCTACGCCCGGAAGCGACATCAGTTGGTCGATATCGGCGGGAACTTCGCCGCCAAATTCATCAACAAGTCGCTGAGCCATCCCGATGAGAGACTTTGTTTTATTATTAGGGTATGACACGGAGCGGATCAGTTCAAAGACCTGCTCGGGAGTTGCCGCAGCAAGTGCCTGAGGAGTGGGGAAGGCCTTAAACAGGGCCGGAGTGACCTGGTTTATTCGCTTGTCAGTACACTGGGCCGAGAGAATCACTGCACAGAGCAATTCAAACGGCGAGGAAAAATTCAACTCGGTTTCAGCTACGGGCATCGTTTGCTGAAACCGAGCGATGATGGCGTCATAACGCTCTTGTAGGGTCATAGTGGGTTATTGTGCGGCAGATGTGAATTCGCGGAGGAAGCGGACGTCATTTTCAGAGAACATTCGCAGGTCCTTTACGCGATATTTAAGGTTGGTAATACGTTCAATACCCATACCGAGGGCATAGCCGGTATATTTTTTGGAGTCAATTCCGCAGGCGTCAAGCACGTTGGGGTCAACCATTCCGCAGCCAAGGATTTCAACCCATCCCGTCTGTTTGCAGAACGCACAGCCTTTTCCACCACAGATGTTACATGAAATATCCATTTCGGCGCTCGGTTCGGTGAAGGGGAAGTAGCTGGGACGCAGACGAATCTGGGTTTCCGGGCCAAACATTTCGCGGGCAAAGAAGAGTAGCGCTTGCTTCAAGTCAGCAAAGCTGACGTTTTCAGCCACATAGAGAGCCTCGACCTGATGGAAGAAGCAGTGGGCGCGAGCCGAAATTGCCTCGTTGCGATAAACGCGTCCGGGACAGATGATGCGGATCGGGGGCTGAGCCTTTTCCATTACGCGGGTTTGAACCGACGAGGTGTGAGTGCGAAGCAGGACGTCACCCTGCTCCGGGTCGCGGCTCAGGAAGAAGGTATCCTGCATGTCGCGGGCGGGATGGTCAGCAGCAAAGTTAAGCGAGGAAAATACGTGCCAGTCATCTTCAATTTCCGGTCCTTCGGCAATGCTGAAGCCCATGCGGGAGAAAATGTCGATAATCTCCTGACGCACGATGTTGAGCGGATGACGCGTACCCATAGGCATGGGAGCCGGAGTGCGCGTAAGGTCAAGGGCATCTGCAGCAGCCCCGGCAGCCTGTTCGGCGACTTGGGCCTTGAGGGTGTTGATGCGCTCCGTGGCGAAAGTTTTCAGCTCGTTGAGCTTTTGACCGAGTTCGCGTTTGAGCTCGGGAGCTACGGTGCGGAAGTCGTTCATCAGCAGGGAGATTGCTCCCTTCTTGCTGAGATATTTGATGCGAAGTTCCTCAACGGCAGCTTCATTAGTGGCTTCCGCCGCGGCAATCTCCGCTTTAAGTTGTTCGATTTTGTCAAGCATAACGTTAAAATTTACGCGCAAATTTACGAAAAATCCGCCGAATAACCTCGCGTCCTCCTCATTTTTTTTGTTCCGGATTTGCATAAACCCTCAAAAAGGTGTAAATTTGCCCCATAGAAAACCTCAAAAAGGTGTAAAAACCGCCATCTGAAAACCTCAAAAAGGTGTAAATAGGGTTAGAGTTTGAGGTTCGCTTTGGTGCTATGACTGGTGTTTAGGAGGAGTATGGAGGGGGTTAGTTGAGGATGGTGAAAAGGAGTTCGCGGAGGAGGGCGAATTCGTCGGCACGGGAGCCGATGCCTTTGGCTCTGACGTCGAAACGGCGGCAGGCACTGATGGCGTTGATAACTTGCCAGGCGTTATAATTTCTCATTCCGGACATTATGCGCTTAAGCTCGCCTGAATAGGGGCGGGCACCGATTGCGCCGGCAATGCCCGGTTCGGACTTGTCGGGAGCGTAGATTGCCAGGAGCAGTTTGGCGAAGAATCCGAAGATGGCAATTCCGGTGACGATGGCCGGGTTTTGCTTGGGATTGGCCTGGAAATAGTCGGCTATGCGGTAGATTTTAGCGGTGTCGCGCACGGCGATGGCGTCAACCAGCTCCCAGTTGTTGAAATCCTTACTGACTCCGATGAGCTTTTCGACCACCTGAGGAGTGATTGCTCCGCCGGAAGGGAGGGCCGTTTTGAGTTTTGTGACTTCATTGATGATGCGCGAGAGGTCTGTGCCTACGTGGTCAATCAGCATCGCCAGGGCTTTCTGGTCAATCGATAGTCCTTCATTTCTGACCAGTGATTCAATCATCGGGCCTACTTTGTTTTCATAGAGCTTTGGAGTCTCAAAAACTACACCTCCGGAGGCCTTGGCGGCTTTGATAAACTTGGCTCCCGTAATCTTGTCGCCTCTGCCGGCAATGACCAGGATGGTCTGTTGGTTCGGATGTTCGGCATAGGCGGTGAGCTTATCAAGGAAGTCAGCCTTGACGGCTTGCGCCTCCTTGAGGATAACGACCTGACGGTCAGTCATCATAGGGTAGCGCATGCATGCTTCCTGCACTTGCTCGGGAGTGGTCTGAGTGGCGTAAAGGACATAGAGATTGAAGTCACGAGCCTCCTCCGGAATCAGAGCCTCGAAGGCCTTGACCAGTTCATCAACATAATACCCCTCCGGCCCGTGGAGAATATAGATTGGAGCCGTCTTAGAGGCGGCTATTTGTTGCTTGATGTCCTTAAAAGTGGGGGCTGCAGTTGCCATTTTCTCAGAAATTATTGCTAAATTTGTCCCCAAAATTACGAAAAATGTCGCCGAAAACCAAAAAAAACAGCATAGTGCCGCTGAATTTGCCTCCCGGAGAGCTTCGCCTGAGTGTTGACTCCGAGGGAAATACCTTGGTATTTGACCCTATGCGGCGCAAGGAGGTGATTCTGACGCCGGAAGAATGGGTGAGGCAACATTTTGTAGCATTCCTGACGAGTCATCTAGGCTATCCTCCGTCGCTGATGGCAAATGAAGTCGGCATAAACCTCAATGGACTTAGTCGCCGATGCGACACGGTGGTCTGGAACCGCGCCGATGCTTCTCCCCTCGTTATCGTTGAATACAAAGCTCCGTCGGTAGAAATCACGGCTGCCGTTTTTGACCAGATAGCCCGCTACAATATGGTTCTTCGCGCCCCATACCTTATCGTCAGCAACGGCCTGCGCCACTTTTGCTGCCGCCTCGACCCCGAAGCGCACACCTACACCTTCCTCCCCGAACTGCCGCCATACTCTTCATTGTAAAGCTATATTTTCGTTGGAAATTGCCTGATTTTATGATATTGCGGCGGATTTGAATCCGCCTTTCCATACGTTAAACGGGGGAATCAGGTTGGTGATTCTCCCGTTTATTAGTTACTCGGTAAAGAGTCGGATTATTCGGCAACGAGGACGATGGTGAGATCCTTGGGGTCCTTGTCGTGTTCGCCGAGGGTTACTTTGCCTTCGCGGGCAAGCCAACCTACTGCGGCAAAAATTTCTTTTTCTTTGAGTTTGGTGACTTTCTTGATGGCCTTGAGGGAAGTGTTACCTTCAGAGATAGCCTTCCAGACTTCACCGGCATGAGTGCCAATTTGTTCTACAGTCATAATACTTGAGTTTTAGGGTTAATAATATTGTTAGAAAAAATTATTTTCGTTTACGGAACATCCCGGAGATTTTTGAGCCTAAGCGGATGGCTATAAGCCCATAGTCAAGCCAGTTAAGCGCGCCTAACATTCGTCCTAACATGGTCTTGCCTTCAGTTCCGGCGGCTTTACCGCTCATCAGGGCATTGGCGCGAGCGGAAATCATCTCCTTGCTGATGTCAATGCGGGCGCGGGTCAGGGCGCGGGCATATCGGATTTCGTCAAGAGTCAGTCCGTCCCATTCCGCTTCGGGTTGAGGAATATGATATGGAGTTTTCATTATGCTTCAGCGGAGTTTGAGTCTGACTTATGGTGAACCGTGCGTTTGGGCTTCGGGTCGAGAATCACTTTGGAGATGTAGCGAGCAATGGGGTCGACAATCAATTGACGGCGGAACAGGGCCACGACGCAAATCAGTATCGCATAAAATGCTGCGACAATCATGTAAGTAACCCAGGGCGAGAAGCTTTTAAGCAGTAAATCAGATATGGACATGGAAAGAAAGATGACCACACAAGCAGATAGAACGAAGGCCACTGCAACGAGGGTCACTCGCCCAAGAAGCAGAGTTAACTTCTCCGTCAGCATCAGCTTGGCATCCTCAACCTCGAGACTCACAAGGCGACGCGTCTCATCATAGATGCGACGGTATGTCTCTGAGGAGTTCTCGCGGTCATCAGCCGAGGGGATGAATCTTGATAGCGGGTTGAGGTTCATAGGTAGAAGTCTTCTTCGTCTTCTTCAAGTCGGGCAACGAGCTCATCAACTTCCACGTCGCTCAAAATCAGGCTATGCTCGCTGAGTTTGCGTTTGAGTCGCTCGCGAAGCGTTTCGCCCGATTGGGGAGCCAAGAGAGTAGTCATTGCATATCCGAGGAGAGCTCCGGCGATAAATGCGCCGATATGTCCGTTGCTTGAATTGTCAGCCATCTTTTCTTTATGTTCTGATTTATCGGGGGATTATTTTTTCAGTTCTTCAGCGATTTCGTCAACGAGCTCGTCAAGTTTACGTTCGTTACGGGGATAAAGGCCCTTTTCGCGGAGGTAGTGTTTGATGCGTTCGCGGGTAACGTCGCCGCTTTCAGGGGCAAGAAGAAGACCGGCAGCGGCACCTACTGCGGCACCACCGATAACTGCGAGGAAAATGCTAAGATTTTTCATAATTTTTTACTTTTTTTGGTTATTAATAAGTGGTTGTTTTATTAAGGAACAATCAGGATTCCTGATTAGTTCACACCATCTTTCGGCCTCAAAGATAGTAATTTTTTTTGAAAACCTCAAAAAATTTAAAAAAAATCGTTAAATTTGCACTCTAAAAAATTCAATTTAATCACATTATTTAGATGAAAGCATTCGTTTTCCCCGGTCAGGGAGCCCAATTCGTAGGAATGGGTAAAGACCTTTACGACAATAACGAACAGGCGCGCGCCATGTTTGAACGCGCCAATGAAATTCTTGGATTCCGTATCACCGATCTGATGTTTGAAGGTACCGATGAAGACCTCCGCCAGACGGCCGTTACACAGCCCGCAATCTTCCTTCACAGCGTAATTCTTGCTACTGTTCTTGGCACTGAAATCAAGCCCGATATGACAGCCGGTCATTCTCTTGGCGAATTCTCGGCTCTCGTTGTCAGCGGTGCTCTGAGCTTTGATGATGGTGTCCGCCTCGTGTCCGCCCGCGCCAAGGCTATGCAGAAAGCCTGTGAACTCAAACCCTCTACGATGGCCGCTATCATTGCCCTGCCTGATGAGAAAGTGGAAGAAATCTGTGCCGCTCAGGATGGTATCGTGGTCTGCGCTAACTATAACTGCCCCGGTCAGCTCGTAATCTCCGGCGAAATTGACGCCATCAATGCCGCCTGCGAAGCCGCCAAGGCTGCCGGAGCCAAGCGTGCTCTCCCCCTCAAGGTCGGCGGTGCGTTCCATTCACCCTGCATGGAACCAGCGCGCGCCGAGCTTGCCGCCGCAATTGAATCTACCGAGTTCCATACTCCCTCATGTCCCGTCTATCAGAACGTTGACGCCAAGCCTCACACTGATCCCGCCGAAATCAAGGCTAACCTCGTGGCCCAGCTGACCGCTCCGGTGCGCTGGACTCAGACCGTTCAGAACATGATTGCCGACGGCTGCACCGAATTCATCGAAATCGGGCCCGGAAAAGTTCTCCAGGGACTTGTCAGCAAGATTGACCGTTCAGTGGCCGTCAGCGGACATCAATAATTTTTTTGCGCGAACAGAAAAATTTTTGTAAATTTGCACCAAAATCTAAACCCAATTTTAATAATTCTCTTAACCAAATGGTAAGCTACAAAGAATTAGGCCTCGTAAACACCAAAGAGATGTTTGCCAAGGCAATCAAGGGCGGCTACGCTATTCCCGCCTTCAACTTCAACAATATGGAACAGCTCCAGGCCATCATCAAGGCTGCTGCTGAGGAAAAGAGCCCCGTAATCCTTCAGGTTTCAAAGGGTGCCCGTAACTACGCCAACGCTACTCTGCTCCGCTACATGGCTCAGGGTGCGGTAGCCTACGCTAAGGAACTCGGCTGGGAACATCCCCAGATCTGCCTCCACCTTGACCACGGTGATTCCTTCGAACTCTGCAAGAGCTGTATCGACAACGGCTTCTCCAGCGTGATGATCGACGGTTCTCACCTCCCCTACGAAGAAAACGTAGCCCTCACCAAGAAGGTCGTTGACTACGCTCACCAGTATGACGTAACCGTTGAAG
>CAMWSN010000116.1 GCA_947176925.1 uncultured Porphyromonadaceae bacterium | reverse complement strand
ATGCTGTTGGTGACATTTACCTGGCTAAAGTCAAGAAACTTATGCCGGGATTGAATGCTGCATTTGTCAACGTGGGTTATGAGAAAGATGCATTTCTCCACTATTTGGATTTGGGTCCTAACTTTGCAACCTACATCAATTTGGTTGAGCAGACGCTTGACCGCAAAAAGAAACTTCCTCAGATTGACAAAATCAAGATTGAGCCGGAAATTGATAAACATGGCTCAGTGACCGAACGGCTCAAACAGGGTCAACAACTGTTAGTCCAGATTGTTAAAGAGCCTATTTCGTCAAAGGGACCTCGGCTGACAACGGAGATTACCTTTACCGGGCGTAATATGGTCTTGATTCCTTTTGCCAACAAGATCAATGTCTCCCAAAAAATTAGTTCAACGGCTGAAAAACAGCGCCTCAGAAGCTTTATAGAAGCCAGAAAGCCTGAAAACTTCGGTGTCATTATTCGCACATCAGCCGAAGGAAAGAAGGTGGCCGAGCTTAATCATGAGATGCGCGAGCTCGTGCGCCGCTGGGAGGAGACCCTGCAGAAAACGCGCAAAAGTGAAGCCCCGGCGCTTGTCTACGAAGAAGCCGGAAGATCCGTAGGCGTACTTCGTGACGTCTTCAATCCGGAAACGTTTGAGGCAATTCGTGTTAACGATGAAGAAGTTTACCATCAACTTCTTAATTATGTCAATCTGATTTCTCCTGAAAAGGCCGGTATAGTAGAACTCTACGACAAGCCGGAACCTATATTCGACCATTACGGTATAACTAAGCAAATTAAGAGCTCGTTTGGCAAGACCGTCAGTTTCCGCTCCGGTGCATACATCATTATAGAGCACACTGAAGCACTCCATGTCATTGACGTCAACTCCGGCAATCGTGCCAAGGCTAATGCAGACCAGGAGACAAATGCCTTAGAGGTCAACCTTCGAGCTGCAGATGAAATTGCTCGCCAGCTCCGTCTGCGTGACATGGGAGGCATTATCGTTGTGGACTTCATTGATATGTCAAAGTCCGAACATCGCCAAAAACTCTATGACCACATGCGCGAACTGATGGCCTCAGACCGTGCGCGACATAATATTCTACCGCTGAGTAAGTTCGGCCTTATGCAGATCACTCGTCAGCGAGTACGCCCCGACTTGGAAATCGAAACCTCGGAAAAATGCCCGTCATGTCATGGTAAGGGTGAGGTTCAGGCGTCAATCTTGTTTACCGATACTCTTCGCGAAAAACTTGATTATTGCATCAACGACCTTGGAAAGCAGAATTTCACAATGTATGTCCACCCCTATGTTGAAGCATACATTAAGAAAGGATTGTTCTCATCAATGTATCGCACATGGCGTTCAGAACTCGGCAAGAAATTTAAAATAGTAGCAGACCAAAGCCTGGAATACCTTCAATATAAGGTTATCGGTGAAGACAAACAAGAAATTGACCTTCGCGAGGAAAAAGATATCAGTTCATCTGCTTCAAAGACAAAACGCAAAGCAAAGACCCGCTCCAAGGATGTAGAATCCGAAACATCCACAGACAAATAAATTTTTACCATCCATAATAGACCATGAAAATTTCTCCATTTCTTCTCGCTGCCGTTTTTGGTCTGTCAGCTTCCGCCCAGGGGCTTGTGACAGATCTACCGGCAATCTATCTTACCACCAATACCGGAGAGGAAATCACCTCTACGGAATTATATACGCCCTCATTACTGACAGTCATCGAGGCCGACGGTACTAAGACCGATTACGCTGACACCAAGGTCAGAGGTCGAGGAAACACACTTTTTACCCTTGAGAAAAAGCCTTACAAAATTAAGTTGGCAAAAAAGGCCGCACTTGCCGGTGCTGACTACGCCAAGGGCAAAAAATGGAACCTTATGGCTGACCACGGTGATAAAACGCTCTTGCGTAATGCCGTAGCCTCTTTTATTGCTAAAGAGGCCGGACAACCGTTTGTTCCTATGGCAAAATTCGTTGACTTGACGGTTAATGGAAAATATTGCGGTACTTATCGCCTTACGGACCAGATTGACATTCGTAAAAAGCGCGTCAATATTACCGAACAGCCTGAAATCGTCACTGAATTGACTAACATTACCGGCGGTTATCTTTTGGAAATCGACGATGCTGCTGATGATTTGGAAGGTTCTGTTGTCAGCACTTCCAAGGGAATGAAGGTTACCATTAAATCCCCTGATGAAGACGTCATAACTTCCGGACAGATCTCCTACATCTCCGAACATCTGAACAATTTCGAGTCATCTCTTTTTGGCACTAATTGGCTGGATGCTAACAACGGTTACAGACAATATATTGACTTGAATTCATTAATTCAATGGTATATTACAGCCGAGTTGACTGCTGAGCCTAACTCTTTCCGGTCCGTTTATTTCTATAAAGAGAAGGACGATGATAAGTTTTACTTCGGCCCGGTATGGGACTTTGACTTTGCTTTTGATAATTCGGCGCGCTGGGGTTCTCGCCCTAAGGCACTCGTAGCCCAGGAAGGCAGAGGTCCGGAATGGTGTTACACCTGGATTGATCGTCTGCGTCAGGACCCGCAGTTCCATAAGCAAGTCAATGAAACATGGACAAAATTACTCTCCGACGGTTTGATTGACAAGACTATTAGTTACATTGATGCAACAGCCAAGCAGATTGAAAAATCGCAACTTAAGAACTTTGAGCTTTATTCAATTTCAGAGAAAGCTCATGATGAGCAACACCTTTTCTCAACCTATGGTGAAGGAGTTGATTTTCTTAAAGAGAATCTGAAGGCTCGCGCAGAATTCCTCACTCAGGCATTTGCTACTCTTGCCGAAGGTGGTACGGTCCCTGTCACCGGTGCAGAAGATGATCCGAGTTCAATTGATGAAGTTACTACTCCTGACTATCACGTAGTGGTCAGCGACCGGATTCTGCGTTTCCTCTCTAATGCCAATTTGGATGGGACATGGACTGTTTACTCTATCAATGGCGCTAAGGTGATGACCGGCAAGATTAAGCCAACGGTAAGTCTGAGCGCCCTACCCTCCGGCAGTTATATCGTCTGCTGGACGATAGGTAACTCAGTCAAGAGTGCCAAGTTTACTCTCTAAAATAGATTACCGCTCCGAGAATCTCGGGGCGGTAATTCTATTAAAGGCGAGTTGATGTTTTATGTCTGGAATTGTTTCTTAGATAGATTATTTCAATCAGATCTCCGGGGCGAAGGAGCGCCATCTGCTCTTGAAGTTGAGCAAAGGTTTGAATAGGAGTGGAGTTCAATTCAATGATAACGTCTCCGGGAGCAAGACCGGCCACATCTGCGGCAGATTTAGGTTGGATTTCCATAATCATTATTCCTCCGTTGATACCTTCGAAATTCATTTGTGAGATGAGTTTGGTGTCAAGTTCACGAATTGAGACTCCGAGAACCGCACGCTGGACCTTCCCGTATTCTTTAAGGTCCGCAACTACCTTGGTGATAACTGATGAGGGAATGGCAAATGAGTATCCGGAATAGCTTCCTGTCTGAGAGTAGATAGCGGTGTTTATACCGACGAGTTCACCGCGAGTATTAACCAAAGCCCCGCCGGAATTACCGGGATTTACCGCTGCATCAGTCTGAATAAAGCTGTCAAGAGTCATGGTACGTATTCCGGTGGCAGAGGAAATTGAGCGTGCTTTGGCAGAAACGATGCCGGCAGTCACCGTTGACGTGAACCCAAATGGATTTCCAACGGCAAGAACCCACTCTCCCACTTTTAAATCGTCGCTGTTTCCAATTGGAATTACCGGAAGATCATGGGCATCGATTTTAAGCAAGGCGATATCGGTCATGGGATCTCGACCGATAACTTCAGCATCGAATGAGCGGTTGTCGTTAAGCGTTACTTCGAGTCGACGGGCATTTTCAATGACATGATTGTTTGTTACCAAATAACCATCAGCAGAGAGTATAACCCCTGAGCCGAGCCCCAACTGGTGTTCATGAGGTACTACACGTTGAGGCTGACGACCGAAAAAGAATTCCATCAGCGGGTCAGATGAAGCATACTCATAGGCTGTCGCATAACTTTTGATGGACACCACGCCATTGGCACTACTTTCTGCGGCATCGGTGAAGTCAACCGGAGATGATGCATAAGCATTAAATGCTGAAAGTGCAACAAATGAGCAGAATAAAATACTTTTAGTCTTCATAATGATTAGTTTTTTTACTTGTTTGACGTTGCAAATATAATGCCAAATAAGAGACAAAAGGATAATCATATTCTTAATATATCTCAAAATTACCAAATTTTTTTGAATTTTGACATTTATTCGCTAAATTTGCGTCCATGAAACAGATACGCACCTTTTCTTTCGGCGAACTGCATATTGAGTATTATGATTCCGTCAATTACGTTGATTTGCTCAACGGGGTTTCCGTCATTGATTCTATAAAGATTCTGAATACAGAGAAAGAAGAGCTTACAAATCTTAAAATCCAGATAGATGGCTTCTATTTCCCAAAGTCGGAAACTTCATCGTTTTCAATAGCCGGCGAAAGTGTTAAGAATGTGACGTTAAATGTCAATCCGTCCGTTGATAAATTGCGTAGTCTGACTGAAGCGGTATTTACCGAGTTTGTTCTGACAGTTCTCTACTCTGATAAACCTGTTGCTGAATTTCGGTTCCCTATAACTTTACAGGCATGGAATCATTGGTCCGGCAATGGTCTGCGATTGGAGAGTTTGGTATCATTTGTGATGCCGAATCACCCCTATGTTGCAGCACTGACGGAGAAGGTAGCTGAACGCCTCCGGAAAATTTCGCCTTCGATGTTCATAAAGGGGTATTTCGTTGAGAATCCTGATGAGGTGATGTCCCAGCTAAAGATACTATGGGAAGTCATTTGCATGGAGCATATCAACTACATTCGCACCACCAATAATTTTATTGATGAGGGTCAACGGATTGTTACTCCTGAACAGTTATCCCACACCCGGCAAGGTTGTTGCCTTGATATGACCTTACTCTTTTGTTCATGTTTGGAGCGAATGGGATTTGAGTCAATAATGTTAGGTGTTCCGGGGCATATTATGCCCGGTGTTTGGCTTAAGAGTAATGAAACGAAGGAGGATGTGGTATGCACTTCAGCGGCTGACATCCGTGACTATTTCGGCCAAGAGAACAATGTCATAGTATTCGAGTCGACGTTAGCTTGTGCCAACAACGACTTTATTTCCTTCGAGGAGGCTATCGACAATACAACCCCTTATTTTGAAAGTGACGAGAATCTTGAATATCTGATTGACGTTAAAAACTCACGTTTTTTCGGTAAAGTCCGGACAATTCCCTTTGACGCTTCCATTATGGGTATTCAGGCTGAGGAATATGGGATTCGAGGTCAGGCCGGAATGATAGCTGACAGTTCTCGCCTTAAGGGATGGGAACGTAAATTGCTTGACCTGTCTCTTCGAAACTCAATGCTTAATCTGAAGCCGACTAAAACAATGGTTCCGCTATCAGAGAATAATATTTCATCGATTTATACGCGACTTAAATCCAATACACTTTCGGAGATTATAGGACCCTTGGGTAAGGATAACACTGAATTGCTCAAGTCGCTCTATCGCGGAGCCCGGACCTCAATTGAGGAAAATGGTGCCAACAGTCTTTTCGTAGCAATCGGGACTCTCCGATGGTTTGACGTAGATGATCCGCGTCAGCATCATGCGCCTATGATATTCATTCCGGTAAGTATGGTTCGCAAGAAAGCCATGACATATGAGGTCAGGCTCCGGGATGATGAACCGATGATTAACGTTACGCTTATTGAGATGCTGCGCCAGATGTTCGGAGTGACATTCCCGGACCTTAGTTCACTTCCCGAATTAGAGTCAGGGCTTCCGGATTGGCAAAGAATCTTCATCATGTTTAAGGAGCAGATTGAAGAAATCAACAAACATTCCGCTCCTGAAAAAGAGTGGAAGCTGCTTGACGATTCACACATCGGAATATTTTCGTTCACTAAATTTCTGATGTGGCATAACGTTCATTTTCACCCGGAAGTGATTGAGCAACATCGGATTCTGCGCGGATTTATCAATAATCAATATAATTCCGAGGAGGATATTCCTCAGGCCAAGGTCCGTGACATCGAAGGTTCTTCTCCTCTTGATCTGATGCTACCTATCAACTATGATTCATCGCAGTTAGAGGCCGTAGCAGAGTGTAGTTCGGGGCGTTCTTTCGTCCTTCATGGACCTCCGGGCACAGGGAAGTCTCAGACCATCACCAATATGATTGCCAACTCCATATATCAAGGGAAAAGAGTGCTTTTCGTTGCTGAGAAGAATGCGGCATTGGAGGTGGTGCGTGCCCGATTAAACGCCATCGGGTTAGAGCCTTATTGCTTGGAACTACATAGTAATAAAACAGATAAACGCTCATTTTTCTCTCAGGTAGCTGGTTCGAAAATTAATCAGATTGGCAGTAAAAGGCCAACACCCCCATTCCCTACGAACTATAAGGAGAAGGCTCCGATACTGAGTGCTTCCCTTTTACATCTACGCCGGATTGCCGATGCGCTTCATGTGGCGGACACTGCAGAAATTTCACTTTATGAAAGCATAAATAATACGCTGGCAAAGGGGTACAG
>CAMWSN010000115.1 GCA_947176925.1 uncultured Porphyromonadaceae bacterium | reverse complement strand
GTTCAACCTCATTCAGCGCGAATCAGGCACCGACTGGGCGGAAATGTACAAGGTTTTCAACCTTGGTACCCGCATGGAAATCTATGTTGACCCGGCCGATGCTCAAACCGTAATCGACACCGCCGCCGCCTTCGGCATCCCCGCCCAAATCATCGGTCGCGTCGAACCCGGCACCAACCCCTCCGCCCCGACCCTCACCATCTCCGGACCCCACGGCACCTTCAGCTACTAACGGCTCTAATCTTCTGACCATACTTTCACGCTATCATATAAAAAAGATAGCGGAGGCGGTTAGAGATCAGAGAATTTGGTGGTGGATGTGGAGGGTGTAGACTGCTGTAGAACCGTCCTTTTTAATGACTTTGAATCGGGTATCGCCGTTGAGGTCAAGTCCTCGGCGTTGCTCCTCCCAAGTGATTTCTTTTACCGGGCGGTCATTTATCGATAGGATAATGTCTCCTATCTCAATGCCTGCCTCTTGAGCTATTCCTTTGTCATATATGGCGGTTACGACCCATCCGTCGCAAATGTCAGTTCGATCAATATAGTTCATGTGAGAACGTGATGAACTTTGATAGGTTTTGTTTTGGTTCTGGTTTGGCCTGGCATATACTGACTTATTCAGATCGTCAATAATCAAATCGTAGTTGGAGAGGATGCCATTTCCCAATATTCCTAAGTATTTTTCGCTTTCGGAGAGCGAGCCCTTGTTGCTAAATGACGCGTAAACCACGACGTTGTCCAAATCGTCAAGCATATTGAATGAATCTGCTCGGAAGAGGCCGATAGTGCCGTCGCCTCCTATGCCGTAGTGGGAGCTATAAAATTGGGCCGTGGCTTTATTGGTCAGGTCTAATGATTCTCGAACGGGACTTGTCAGGACCAAGGGGGTACCGGCACCTAAATCAAGGAGAAATGGACCCTTGACGCTCTGGGTGGAATCAACCTTCAATTCCGCGTCAACGTAGATTCTGTTGTCCTTGAATTGAGCTGGAATCTTGGTGAACCCGTCAAGAATCGAATCATTGAGCTCCGGAAGGGGGAGGATATATTCGTTTACATAGTTTATCAGAATGATTTTATTGGCAAATGACTCGATTCCAATTAAGCCATCAATGTGTCGGCCTATAACTTCACGGAAATTGAGAATCGGGCTGTATTCTTCGGTGTAGTCAATCGGGCCCATCGTAATTTTAAGAGGTTCAACGATTACGGGGACGGTAATAAAATCGTTATTCCCTCCGCCAATCATTTCAGCGACGCAATTATTATCTCGGTTTTCCATGAAGTTAGATGATTGCATGAAAGTTTTGTCAAGGCAGATGTGGCTTGCACCAGTGTCATAAACCACGGAAACGGGTATCGAATCCTGAAGAGTAGCTTGAATATACAAATGGCCGTAATAGATAAACGGTATACTCCCGGGGGGAACAGATGCGCATGCAGATAGCAGCGCCATCACCTCTAAAATAAATAGATATAGCCTTTTCATAAATTATCTGTTGTTGGTTAGCGGAGGAGGGGGAGGATGAGGGTGTCGGATATGAGCCAGTCGGGTTCGGCGATGCGGAAGTTTCCTTCGGGGGTGGTGGTGAGGTGTTTTTTGGCGTATTGGAGCTCTTTGTCAGTGAGCAGTGCAGGGGAGAGACCTCGGGCTGTACGTAGTGCGGTCATAACCGTGTCGTTGTGTCGTTCAACCTCTGTTTCAGAGTCTATTTGGAAGACCTCGGCGGGATTTTTCATGTAGGCCGGCAGGTTGGGTGGATTGAAGGAGCGCATGTTGCCGTCAAAGCTATGGGCGCCCGGGCCGAGTCCGAGGTATGGGGTGGAATCCCAATAAGATGAATTGTGTTTTGATTCGAGGCCCGGTAGTGCGAAGTTTGAGATCTCATAATGCTCGAATCCGGCCTGACGGGTGAGGGCACAGAGGGTCTCATACATTTCTACGACGTCGTCTTCGTCAGTCTCCTGAATTTTTCCTGTCATCAGGCGGGTATGAAGCAGGGTACCCGGTTCGTAGCTCAAGGAGTAGGCTGAAAGGTGTTCCGGCGCAAGATTGAGGAGCCCTTCAAGGGATTGGCGCCAGGTTTGGGGAGTCTGTCCGGGGAGTCCGTATATTAGGTCGAGAGATATGTTTTCAAATCCTGCGCGGCGAAGCGTTCGGAAGGCTTCAACGGCTTGGGCCGCTGAGTGGTGACGGCCTACGGCTATGAGTTCCGAGTCAATGAGCGATTGTACCCCCATGCTGACTCGGTTGGCTCCGGCGCGAAGCCACTGGTCGGCCGTTTGTGCGGAGACGTCTTCAGGGTTGACTTCAATGGTCCGCTCGCCGCCGCTGAGGGAGAAGAACGGGGCAAGGAGAGCGGAGGGCATGGTTGAAGGGGTGCCACCGCCAATGTAGACGGATGAGTAGGAGTCAGCAATCGAGCGGGCGTCAAGTTCGCGGCGAAGGGCCTCGGCGTAAGCCTCCGGAGCGAAGCCGCGGAGAGGTCCGGAATAAAAGTCACAGTAAGCGCACTTATGCCGGCAAAACGGAATATGGACGTAAAGGCCCGCCATCAGTCAAGACAAGTCATTTTAAACGGACAATATTTACAGGGAGATGAGGGCCCTTCGCGCGTATCGGTTTTGCGAAAGGGGAGATCGGGATTGAAAATGTCATCAATCAGGCCGTAGAATTCCTTCTCAAACCATCCGGCCACTTGATCATAGCTTTCCAAGGGTTCTTTATCGACCTTTAATAGCGGGAAAGTAGATCCGTCTTTCGGAATCTGCTTGATTTTATAAATCAAGGGTTGCATCTCCTTATTTTTTGCGCCGATAAGCTCTTTGTAGGCATAACAATAGGTTAGCAGTTGAAATATCCCTTCCCGATTGTTATGTTTCCCCGGGGTGATGAGGTTATCAGGGGTAAATGAGGTCTCGTCTTTCCCGGTTTTATAGTCCACGAAGCGGAGCTTGCCGGCTTTGCGGTCCAGGCGGTCAATCTTGAGTGTGAAGTTAAGATTTATGCCGTTAGGAAGATGCCAGTTTTCGGTCCTTGACATTTCGGCGTCGACGAACTCAAACGGAACCGGTTCGGCGTGGAGAATTTCCTTCATGATTTTAAGGTATTCGGGAAAATAGATTTCCGCTTCGCCGACGAGGGGAAGAGTGTAGGCTTGCGTATCTTTCAAAGGTACGCCGCGATAGATGACGTTAAAAGCCCTATGCAGCTCCTTTTCAAGCAAGCCGTCAAAGCCTCCGGAAGTCAGTTGCTCAATGACAGAGGCGGTGATATTGGTTGTTTTATAATCATTTTTCAGACGCTTGTAAACCATCTCGGCGGTCTGATGGATAATATTGCCGTAAGCTAAAGCGTCAATATTTTCGCGTCGGGCTTCTTCGGGCCGTATATTTTCAACGCGTTCAAGGTAGAATTGCATCGGACAGCCAATGTAGGTTTTCAGTGCCGAGGCTGAAAGCTTGAAAATCTTCTTTTGTTCCGGGTCAGAGTATCTAAGCAGTTTTTCCATTATCCGGGGCGTTTTCTTAATCTCCTCAGGGAAGATTGAGCGGCCGGTTGAAGTGGCTAGGTTCGAGGCTATTACGGCATCGTGGACTGTCACTTCAACTCCGGGAAAGTCAACGTTGATAAGTTGCTCGATGAAACGGCTCTTCTCGCCTGAGCGCAGTCCGCCTGAGCGGGAGTCATAGATCAACGTCAGATTCTCGGCATTAGATAGAATCCGGAAAAAATAATATGCGGCATCAGATTCCAAGTGTTCCACCGTCGGGAGTCCGTAAGCGCGGCGAAGTGATTCCGGAATGAATGATTTACTGCTGACGCGCCCCGGAAATACGGAATCATTCATCGAAAGCATCATGACGTTTCGGAATCCGAGGGCACGGGTTTCCAGGACTCCCATAACCTGCAAGACGTCAAAAGTCAAACCTTTCAGGGCGAGAGTAGACTGGAACAGTGCGCGCTCAAGCATGTGAAAGAATGTGTTTTTGACCATCTTGATTTTGAAGCGTTCGGTCAGCTCGCGAATCTCCTTGACTTGTTCGTCGATGATTTCAATGGCTTGATAGTCAAGTCCGGTCAAGATTTCAGACTTCTTGAACCGGTGAAGAATCAGTTCCGTATAATTCGCCACACACTCAATATCGTTAGGATCAGCAACCGGGGCGAGCAAATCAGCCATTACTGGAAAATCGTCATGAGTCGCCGCTATTACGTCTGCGGGTAGATTGAAAAGATGCTGTTCATCCATCAAATCCTTGATCGCATTCAATTCTCCGGGACATACGGAGCGAAGAAGCGGATGAGCCATAAGGCGTCGGATATCCCGTCGGAAATACTCAATTCGTCCGTCAGCCTTCCGTTGGGCATTAATCTGGAGCGCGGCAAGCGAGGAGTAGAGTTGAGAGAGCTGGGAATATCTCAGGGGATAACCCATAGTGACATTAATCTGCTCGTATTCGTCGGGAATCGATGAAACCAAGGGCAGAAGAGCGTCAGGCGAAGGCAGAACAATGGCCGTGTCGGAGCCTTGGAGCCGTGAGGCGGCAAGTTTAGCCTGACCAACGTTTGAGGCCACACCAATTACTTCAACATTGTGTTTTCCTCCGCCGGCGGGGAGAGTGACGGCCTCCAAGGAGTCAGTAAAGTGGCGGATATAACGAGAGATAAATCGTCCGGCCTTATTGCCGCTTTCGGGATTCATCAGGGCCGGATCATACTCCCAATAAAAATGGGCCATGGAGGCTTTTTTGAGTTCATCGAAAATGACGTGCTCAGCCGTTGACAGCCGATGAAATCCGATGAAAACATATTTCTTAGGGTTGAAGGGCAACTTGCGCGGACCTTCCTTCCGAAGCACGTCTACGATGCGGCGCTCGGCCATGCCGGGATAGCAGAGGCTTTCGGCAAGGAGCATATTGTGCACTTCGCGATAAACCGGGCCCATCATTTCCCATATTTGCTTGAACTTACGTACCGGAGCGTGGTCCTCGGAGCCGACATGGGCCCAAAAGGGGAGTTCTTTGGCCTGTTCCTTGACATCCGTTGATGCCAGACGACCCCAATATGGATCATCTCCCCAGAAATTACGGATGATTTTCGCCTGCTCGTCGCTCAGGTAGAAGGATTGAATCTCCTTATAATCAGCGACATTGCGGAAAATTTCCTCTGGATTTACCAAGTATCGGTCAATTTCGTCGAAGTCTTTAATCAGCATTTCTGCCCAAAACCTGAAGCGGTCAAATTCCTCAGGACTTGAACCCGGATTGTGTTCGTTGTAGACCTTACAATATGCCGAATAGACCGTCATCAGCAGCTTATTCCGGGATGCACGTTTGAGGCGCGCTCCTTTTTCACAGAATTCCGCCATGGTCAGGGCTATGGTTTTCAAATCCCGGCCTTCAAACGTTTCTTTTTGGGAAAGATAATGGGTAAAGTATTTCGCCGAGCGGGAATTGGGAAAGACAAACGTATATCGGTTCAGGTCAATCCCTTCGGCCCGGAAGTAGCCGTCGGCAATAGATCGGAGAAAAGCGTGCATTATTTTTTCAGGAGTAAGATCATTTTGATCGCAAGGTCAAAGAAGATGATTTTAGCGTTGCCGTTGCCTTGAATATCGGTTTTGGCTTCGTTGAACTCGGCAATCATATCTTCGACGTTGCGTTCATTGATGAACGGACAGAAACGTTGGCTGAACTGCTGTTCGGGTTCAGTCATATAGTTTAGGCTGCTGATTTTCAGATTGAATATGAAGTTTTCACGAACCATTCGCTGGCAATAATCCAGGAATCGGCAGGCGGTTTCGCGGCCGAGGTCAGCGGCCTGTTCGCTCCATTTTTTCAGTTCGCCGATTTTACGGGCGTATGCCTGGCGCATCAATGCCATAAAGAGGTCCAGAAAAAGCGCGGAGTCTTTGGAATTGGATGCCTGATCGCGTGCGGCAATGACATTTCCCTCGGCTAAATGGGCCGCAGCGACGTCATCAGCATTCGGGGGCCTCACGCCGGCAATAGCCGTTGCGGTTTCGGAATCGGAGAGGCGTCGAAGTTCTATGCGCTGGCAGCGTGAATAGATGGTCGGAAGAATTTCGGCCGGAGAATTGCTGACGAGGATAAACATTGAGCCTGGTTCAGGTTCTTCGATGAGCTTCAGCAGTTTATTGGCAGTTTCTGGCTGCATTTTTTCCGGGAGCCAGATAAGGGCGATGTTTACGTCAGAGTTTCGGGCGCTAAGGTTCATTTTCCGGCGAAGGGCCTCGGCATCGTGGACATAGATTTTCGGTTGACCGTTAGGGTTGCCTAAAGAAGCTTGCCACTGTCTAAAATCCATCCAGGGATCTTCACGGAGGAAGTCATGCCAGTCCGTCAGCCAGTCGTCGCTCAGTGTGTCGGTCTGGTTTTTCTTTTTGAGAACGGGGAAGATGAAGTGGAGATCTGAGTGATTCAAGCTCTGGTGAAGCAGACATGAGGGGCAGTGACCGCAACTGTCAGATTGATCCGGAGTGCGACCGGTGCAATGGATATATTGCGCCAACGCGCGCGCAAGCATCATCTCTCCGCTCCCGGCTGGGGCGGAAATCAATAGCGAATGGGGCAGGCGATCTTCCTGAATCATCCTGACAAGGCGCTCCTTGGCGCTTCGGTGGCCAATGATATCTTCAGATCTCATCAGTGCAAGAATAGTAAAAAAAATTA
>CAMWSN010000114.1 GCA_947176925.1 uncultured Porphyromonadaceae bacterium | reverse complement strand
GTATCCCTCATACATCTGACGACGCAGGTCACGGTCAGCGGCATATTGAAGAACCGGGAGACGGCTGGGAGCATGAAGAGTGAACACCCAGTTTCCTTCAGGCAGATTTCGCTCGGCAGCAGCGGCAGCAGCAGCGGCGATGACCCCGTCAGGGAGTCCGGCAAGGCGTGACGGATCGTTGACGATTATAGAGAACGCATTCGTTGCATTGAGAAGATTCTTGTTAAAGCGGAAAAAGAGGTCTGTGAGCTCGGCATTAAGAGCTTTCATGGAGTCCTGAGCCGCGGGGGAGAGAAGGGCGCCGTTGCGGACGGCGTCGCGATACTGGTGTTCCACCAAACGCATCTGAGGTCCGGTCAGCCCGAGGTCCTCACGGCGATCGTAGACGCTTTTGATGCGTGCAAAAAGTTTCGGATTCATGGCCATTTCGTCGGTCCACTGCTGATAAACGGGATAGAATTCTTCAGCCACGGCGGCAATCTCGTCGGTAGAATTGGATTCATCCAGGGCTGAGAAAAGCATAACTACTTTTTCAGCCAGTTTGCCGGACTGATCAATGGCAAGGATGGTGTTGTCAAACGTGGGTTCGTCAGGGTTGGCGATAATTGCTTCCACCTCTGCGCGCTGGGCTTTGATGGCTTCCTGGAGCGCGGGCATGTAATCTTGGGCAGTGATCTGCTCAAAAGGAGGAATTTCAAATGGTGTCTGATACTCGGTCAGAATTGGATTTTGTCGTTTCATTGATGGGAGTTCGTCTAAAGCGATAACCGTGGTTGCCGCACCGAGGAGCAGGGCGCCGGCAATCGGCAGAATCAGTGACTTTTTCATCTGTTGGATTTGTTGATATGGAAGATTTAAATTATTCGGAACATATAGCCTAACGTACATTCAATCGACATTCCGCGGGATGCGCCGAAAATGTCACGTCGGGATGAAGGGAAAACGTTGGCAAGGCCATAATAGAATCGGCCTTCGAGAAGGATGGAATGTTTCTTTTTTAGTCGCATCTCCACTCCCATTCCGCCGGCAATACCATAGTCAAACTTTCGGGCTACGCGCATGTCAAGCTGATTGGAGCGATGATTCGCCGGAAATTCTGGGACCAGGCTGAGGTCTTTATAGTTGAAGTTTGACGTAATTTTATCGCCAACCATCAGGCCGATTTCGGGGCCGAGGTTAATGAAATAACGCCATTTTTCGTTGCCGAAAAATATCTGGGTCAAAACCGGGAGTTGGATGTAGGAAAAATGGCGTGAATAACTCAGGGAGGATTCGGGAGGGAATTCTTCGGCCCAGCCTCGTTGAGTGAAGTTCAGTTCGGCAACGAGTCCGAAATGGTTTTCCTCAGTGTAACGCATGCAGATTCCGGCAGTAAATCCGGGAGTAAACTGCTGGCGTACAGTCGGAGACCATGCCATTTCGGAGACGGTGGCCCCGGCTTTTGCGCCGATGGCAAAGTCAGGGGTGTAATATCTTTGAGCCGCAGCGGAAAGGCTTAAGATAAGTGCAATGAGGGTTAAACGCAGTCTCATCAGAGGAGGGTAACTACAATAGAGCCGTCCGGGGCATAGGTGATGAAATAGAGTGAGGTGTTTTCAAAACCACCATTCTCAATTTCCTTGAATTTAAATGAGTTTTGAATCCCCTTATAGGATTCTTCAACTCCGGCATTGGCTGCGCACAATATCCATGCGGCCGTGTCAAAGCCTAAGAGAGTCTGATTGGGTATGGAGTAATCCATAGGGGTTCCGTATATATTCTTGTAAGAGGCGATAATGTTCTTGTAATCAGCGGATGCCGGATCTGACGCGAAGCGGGAATAGATAGTAGTGTTCAGTCGGTTGAGCTTATCTTTGATGTTGCCCTGGAGGATAATCCATTCCGGATAGCCAAAGAGCGAAGCGGAAGAATTCGAGGCTTTAAAACTCTCTAAAGCAGGCAGGATGCGCATCAGGGTTTCACGACTGTGGGAGGTGGGGATGAAAACGTAATCCTTATCCGCGGGGAGTTCAGTCAGGTTCTGATCGGTCAGCTTTCCGGAAAAGTCAATCTTTTCAAAGGGAATTCCGGCGGTAAGGAGTCTTTCGGAAAGCATGGTAGTGAATTCATTCTTTTCTGAGGGAATATCCGTCGCATTCAGGATGATTACGTTCTTGTTCTTATATGTCTTACAGAAAGCGTCGATGGCTTTAGAGTACATGGCGTCATGACATATATTTCCCTGCAGGAGTGATTCGTGGGTCCGATAGCAGTCATCTTTAACAGCAAAGAGATTGAGGACCATAGCGTCCGTAGAGTCCGTGACGGCAACGATATTGGCGATGGCCACAGGGTCCTCCGGGGCAATGATGAAGGCCGCATTGTGAATTTCCGGACGTGAGACTAAGTCGGCTAACTTTTCGGCGCTACCTTCTGAATCATAAGCGGAGATTAAGACGGGAGTTTTGGCGCGGGCACTGAGGGAATCGGCGGCAAGGATGAAGCCGCGATAGAAGTTGGTGAAGTTTTCGGCAGACTTTGACAGATTTTCGCTTTCAAGCATGAAGGGGAGTATGACAGCTACAGAGATTGTGTCCGCCGGTTCTTCACCGGCATCTGCGAGCTCAGAGAGTTCCGGAGCTTTGGGTTGCATGTCAGGCTGCTTGGTTTCTTCGGGCTGTTTATCCGGTTGAATCGGTTCGGTCTGCTCAATTTGCTTTACCGGCTCAACCGGATTAGCCTGTTCGGTCGGTTCAATTTTCTTTGCCGGTTCAGTCGGTTTGACCGGTTCGGCCTCCTTTACTTTCTCGGTTTTGACGGGAGCGGGATCAGTAGGAAAAAGGAGAGTCTCGCCGGCACGAAGTCCGTCGGCTACAGCGGGATTTGCAGCGATGAGTTCGTCGCGGGTGATTCCTAATTTTCGGGTGATGGAATAGACGGTTTCTTTCGGTGCGACGCGATAAACATAGTAATCCTTGCCATTGATGGTTTCAATGGGTAGATCAAGCGTAAAGGCAGAGACGGAGAGCGCGGCGAATGCTGCAATGCTTAGGGCCGCTTTGCGGAGAATATTCATAGTTGAATCGTAGTGAATTTACAGGTTAGGAGGTCAATGAGGAGAAAACGGTTAACCAAGGGTTCGCCGACTCCGGTAATGAGCTTGATCGCCTCGGCGGCCTGGATGGACCCGGCCAGCCCGGCGGCGGCATTAAGTACTCCGGCATTGGCGCATGAAGTGCATGACACCTGGTCGGCGGTTGGGGGCGCAGGGAAAATATCCTGATAAGTTTTCGCTCCGGGAATTTGAGTAAACACCTGGGCCTCAAAACGACTGACGGCAGCAAAACACAGGGGCTTCCCCATTTCGTCGGCCGCACGGCTAATCAGGCGTCGAGAGGGGTAGTTGTCCGTGCAATCTATCAGTAAGTCAAAATCCTTGGCTATGTCAAAGATGTTTTCCGCCGTAAGCATCATGGGGAAGGTCTTGACTTTGACAGCTGGATTAATTGCTTCCACACTTTCAGCAGCGCTGACGGTTTTCTGTTGGCCAAGGTTACAGGTCGAATGAATCACCTGGCGCTGGAGGTTACTGAGGTTGACCTTGTCGCCGTCACACAGTCCGAGAGTGCCGATGCCGGCAGCCGCCAAATACAATAATACGGGCGAGGACAAGGCTCCGCAGCCACATACGAGCACCTTCGCGGCCTTAAGTTTCTGCTGGCCGGGAAGGTCTATTTCACATAGCGCAAGGTTTGCGCGATAGCGTTCGGTTTCTTCAGCTGATAATCCGTTCATAATTATAGCGCAAAGTTACAAAAAAACGGGGGAAATGTCAAAAAACATGAAAAAAAGTTTGAGGCGTAAGAAAAAAATGCGTAAATTTGTTGTGATTTTATAAGATTTGTAAGTTTTATAAGAGTTATAAGTTTAATTTTAAAAAATTTTATTATGAAAAGTAAGCGTGATCTTAAAAAAGAAATCAAATATATCTGCTCAGACCTCGTCGGTGAGTGCATGGTTTTGGATCTGATTTTGCCGGAAGAGAAGCATGATGAATTGGCTCAGCTTGTCGTTGACATTGCTCTGCTCCAGGAGCAGTCATTGGCCAACTGCACTTTCAGCTTTGACAAATCAGAGCGTGATTTCCCTTCGGCACATGCCTATCAGCAGGCTAAGAGTAAATATGTTAAGGCTGCATTCAAGGCGTTGCATGAGCAGTTTAATGCCCGCCTTGGGGAACTGGTTCATGAGCTGAACCGAATCGGCGGCTATACTAATGCCGAATGAAGCGACTCAGTTCACTGATTCTCCGCCTTTTTGGATGGAAGGTGATTGTTACTGTTCCGGATTATCCCAAATCGATAATCTGTGTCGCTCCCCATACCAGCAACTGGGATTTTATCCTGGGCAAACTGGCCTACGCCTCTGTCGGGCGTAAGGCCGGTTTCCTCATGAAAAAATTCTGGTTTTTCTGGCCTTTGGGTCCGATTTTCAAGAGTATGGGTGGGGTTCCCGTAGGGGCTAATCCCGGGGTGTCGTTGACGGCACAACTGATAGAGCGGTTCAAGACGTCCGAAAAGCTTAATATCGCCATTACACCCGAGGGGACACGTTCGCTTACCACACGCTGGCATACAGGATTTCTCCACGTGGCCATCGAATCCAATATACCCATCACCTTGGCTTACATTGATTTCCCCACCAAGACTATCAATATGAGCGAAACTTTCATACCCTCCGGTGATATACCGGCAGATATGAAACGCATCAAAGAGTATTTCCGCCCGTATACGGGCAAGTATCCCGATAAATTTTCAACTGAAACAGACACGGATGGCGAATAATCCACTGACAATTTGCGCTCTCCCTCTTAATATTGTCCAAGGTTCTCCGGTCGCCAATCTGCAGGCGGTCAGGGAGGCATTGGAGAATCTGCCGCAAAAGGCAGATATTTTAGCTCTCCCGGAGTTGTTTTCAACCGGGTTTATTTCTGATCCGGAACAGATTCAGATTCTTGCGGAGTCTGACCGGGGTCGTACGCTTTCGGACTTACGGTTGTTGGCCGACCGTTTCCGCATGGCTGTCTGCGGCTCTTTTTTGGCATGTAATGATGAGCGCACGGAGTTCTACAACCGGGCATTTTTCATTGAGCCGAACGGCGAGACAACATATTGCAACAAGCGTCACCTTTTCGGTCTTAGTCCGGAAGCAAAACTTATGACAGCCGGAACTACCGGTTATCCGACCGTGCGCTTTCGCGGGTGGAGCGTTGGCTTCGGCGTCTGCTATGATTTGCGCTTTCCGGTTTGGAGCCGCAATAGGATGGTCCATGGGTCGCCGGCCTATGACCTCTTTATTTATGTAGCTAACTGGCCTGAGGTAAGAGGGTATGCCTTGGATTGCCTTCTTCGTGCCCGCGCCATAGAAAATCAGGCATATATCGTATGCTCCAATCGCTCCGGCGAGGACGCTTACGGACGTTATGATGGTCAAAGCTATATGGATGATTTTCAGGGTCGTGTCGTGGCGAAATCCGAGGCCGCCGAGCCTGTTTTTATGACAACGGACCGCGACGCGCTCGAAGCTTCCCGACGCAAACTGACAGCACTCCTTGATGCCGATAACTTTAAAATCCAATATTAACCATGTATAAAGTCATTTATCTCCTTCCGTTCGTAGCCCTCGTAGGCTGTAAATCGCCGGATCCGAATCCTACACCAGCACCGCCTGCGGTAGTCGAGATTCCCGGCGAGGGACACACTCCGGAATTTAATCCGGACTTTGTCCCCTCATATAGTTACACTATTCTTCCTTATGACGGTCAGGTCGCTGCCGATGCTCCCCAATATCCCGCAGCTGATGAGGGACTTAACCCGCAGTTGACTGTCTGGAAATACCTTGTGGAAGTGACATTTAACGGGGAGGATGCGCCGCATGTGAAGATTCCTACTGGATGTCCGGCAACGGCCCAAACAGAGAATGGTAACGTTGATATTGACTTAGGCGAGACGGAGTATATCAAATTGGTTGTCAGCGGTGAGTCTCAATCAGGCTCTCTCCGCGTTTCCGGAAACAAGCGCCACCTTATTCAGTTGAATAACTTGACATTACATTCAAACGATCGCCCTGCCATCAATGACCAGAACGGCAAGCGAGTTTTCATTGACCTTGTCGGCCAAAACGTTCTATCCGACGGTACTTCATACGTTAGTGCTCCCATTGGTGAGGACCGCAAGGGCTGTTTCTTCTCGGAGGGCAATACTGTTATATGTGGCGACGGCTCGCTTGAGGTTACCGGCCATTACTCCCATGGATTTGCCACAGACGGCTTTCTTTACGTAAATCCCGGTGCGACGTTAGTAGTTACCGATGCCGTTCGTAACGCTATTCATGTCAAAGGCTCGGCAAGTGAGGCCAATGCTTTCCGTGGCATTGAAATTGTTGGCGGATATGTTTATGCCAACACCTCCTCGCCCCGAGGAAAGGCGATGAAGTCAGATTCCAATATTCAGATTCGAGGCGGTAAGGTCAGCCTTAATTGTTCTGGCGACGCTGCAATTGATCCCAATGACGGCGGATTGAGTTCAGCGGCTTGCATCAAGAGCGACCTGACGGTTAAGATTTCCGGTGGAAGTGTCAACCTGACGGCTACCGGTGCCGGTGCCAAGGGTATCAAGGCTAACGGCTCCGTGGAGCTTGCCGGTGGAGAACTTTACGTCGCCCTCAGCGGAAATGCGATGCAAGGCGGTGGTGATTCGGCCACTCC
>CAMWSN010000113.1 GCA_947176925.1 uncultured Porphyromonadaceae bacterium | reverse complement strand
ACTCTAAACAATGCAAAAAGGATATATGCCGGCGGAAGTCGGAAACTGTGACGGACTGCGAGTGGCAGTGGTCAGCACCGAATGGAACTCACATATTACCGGCAAATTAGCCGAAGGTGCAACCCAAACCCTTGAGGCTGCCGGAGTTGAAACGGAGCACTTTACGGTGCCCGGCGCCGTAGAACTGACGTTTGCTGCTCAGCGACTTACGGACACGGGGTCGTTTGACGCGATAATTGTCTGCGGCTGCGTTATCAAGGGTGATACGCCTCATTTTGACTACGTCTGCCAAAGTGTCACCCAGGGCATCACAGCACTCAACACCGATGGCCCCATCCCGGTGATTTTCAGCGTTCTGACCGTCAACACCGAGCAGCAGGCTCTTGACCGCTGCGGAGGCACGTGTGGCCACAAAGGAATAGAAGGCGCACAGACGGCCATGGCGATGATGCGCTTCAACCTCTCGATTCTTGACGATGAAGATTGACCCTCAGACGGCTCAACTGCTTGAGCGCGAAGCCGCAAGAATCCATTGCCCGGAATTCGTCACAGCCGACCCGGTGCAGTTTCCGCGCCGATTTGACCGCAAGGATGACATTGAGATAGTCTCACTCCTGGGCTCACACTTAGCGTGGGGCAACCGCAAGATGATTTGCCGCGACATCGAGCGCCTGCTTGACCGCATGGAGAGCCAACCGGCGCGCTGGATTCGCGAGGGGGCGTTTGAATCGGTCAGCGACGAAGAGAACATTCACCGCACATTCTTCGGGCGCAATTTGAAGCATTTTTGCCGCGGGCTGCAAAAGATTCTCGCTGAAGACCAAACGATTGACGATTTTTGCCGTCACAGCGGCGCGGCGCAGACAGAGGCTCCGGCCTGGACCCTCGCCGCAGCGATGAATCAACAGATGGCGGAAGCAAACGGCGGACGGACAGACTCGCGCTGCCTCCCCTTGGCGCTCGATTCCAGCGCCTTGAAGCGGCTGAACATGGCCCTGAGATGGCTCGTCAGGAAAGACGACGGAGTTGTCGACTTAGGAGTCTGGGAGTCGCTGACTCCGGCGCAGCTTTACATACCTTTGGACGTACACGTAGGCAACACTTCCCGTGCCTTAGGCCTGACTTCACGCAAGGCCAACGACCGGCGCACGGCCGAGGAAATCACCGATGCGCTGCGCTCGCTGCGACCGGAGGACCCGACGTATTACGACTTTGCCCTATTCGGCGTCGGCGTCAGTTAAGAAGTTAAACGTCACCCCGTTGCGCTTGCCGCAGACATAACCCGACCCGGGAATATCATACTGCACGACGTTATCAAGATAAAGGGGTTCGCCCTCAATGATGAGCGGACACATAAAGGTGGCGCCCGGCTTGAGCCCGGTATGCTCGGAGCGGATCACCTCGAAATAAAGATTGCCGCGATAGATGATGTCACAGACGCGGTCAGGCAACCAGCGCAGGCGCAGCATCTGGCCACGCTGAATGTCAGTCGAGACGTTGAGATGGCGGCAGATAACCACGCTGCTCTGACGGTTCTTATGGTCCATCTGCAGGAAGTCCTCCCAGTCCCGGAATCCGGCAAAGCGGGCCAATTGGGTCAGGGTGTTGACCCGCGGCTTCACGTCTGATTCGATATACCCCCAGACGCGCATGAGAGTTGAAGAGCTGATCAGGGAATGTACCCGATTGAATATTTCTTCGCTTAGATGCTTGAAATCCTTGGGGGTCTGCATCTTGCGACCTATAGTGTCCTCTATTGAACTACAAAGGTTGAGGAGTTCTTCAGTAGATATTTCGTTGGCCATTAGTCTGTCTTAATATTTTTTAATCTTTCTCTCAAAACATCGTAATAGTTATTACAATACCGTTCAAGGATAAAATACAGTTGATCATAACCTTCTTCGGAAAGATTGAAGGCGGTGGACTTATGATAATAAAAATCTTTGAAAGCTCCCCTTGGATTCTCATACCCTACAAGATATTCCCGACGGGAGAGTGTGTCAAGCTGAACATTAATCTTCACGGCCTCAGCATCAATTGTGTCAACCCCGGCTTTAATGGCAGCCTGGAGAGCATCAAAATCATAGGGCAACGCGGCAGCTGAAGGCGCGGGATTCTCTGATGGGGCAGGCGCAGGACTCTCCGAGGGCGCAGGCGCGGGACTCTCTAAAGAGGACGCAGGCACAGGGGGCTCCGAGGGCGCATTAAGCGCCGGAGGCTCAGATGGTTTGACCGTTTCTTCGGGCTCTTTAAGGAGGAAATAAGCGCCGCCGGCTGCGGCAATCAGCAGCAATATCGCGACGAGCCACGGCCATCGGATGCTCCGGTCGGCCGAGTCAAAAGCCTGGCGCAATAGCGCGATGTTGGAGTAACGCTTTTCAATCGGGCCCTTGCATTTCCGGATTATCGGGCGATATTTGCGCCCGAGATTCATCTGCTCCAACAGGGTCCCGAGGCTGAAAATATCGTTTCTGACATCAGCCACGGACTGAGTCTGCTGCTCCGGCGACATATAACCCTCCGTTCCGGCAGGCTGCTTGAGGATAGAGAAGAATTCCGAATCGGCAAGTCCGAAGTCTATAATTCTCAGGTAGTTGCCATTATGGGTGATGATGATATTCTCAGGCTTGAGATCGCGATGGACAATCCCGCAGGAATGGATATAGGCCACGGCATCAAAGAGCTGACGGGCCACGTTGAGCTTCTCCTGGAGCGAATGAGGCTTCTTCACCCACCGGCGCCAGTCCTCGCCGTCAAGCCACTCCATCACGATATATGAGCCGGCAAACTCGCCGTCGAGACTGACCATTTCGCCGGTATGGACAATTCCGGGATGTTGCATCCTAATCAGAATGTCAAACTCTTTTTTGAGCATCTGATTATAGACGTTGACGTCGGCCACACTCTCGGACAGGCCCTTGAGCATCCACCACTGGCCATAACGCTTGGCTCTGAGCAAAATCGAATGGCCCGATTTCGCATACAGCTCTACGTCCGTAAACGTCGAAGAGACCTGCTCATCTTCGATTACGGTCAAATATCCGGAGATTGAACTTTTATGAGATTCAACGGGCATACGTTTGCAAATTTAATAATTTTAAAAAGAACTGCCAAATTTCTTCGACAGTTCTAAGAGTTGGCTGCAAAGTTAACACTTAAATCTCACCAAAGTTGTTTCATTTCATGTCATTTGCATTGATTTTGCACTAAAACCGAAAAATGAAATCATTTGAAATAATTTCACCGCCCAAAAGTCACTAACTTTGCCCCCAAAATCAACAAAAAACCCGCTACTTCAAACTAAATTTATCACATAACTCAAACCATTTCATCAATGAAACATTCATTTTTAATCAGTCTCGTAGTCCTGTGCATGAGCCTTATGGGCACCCGCGCCGCAGCGCAAAACGCAGGCTGGGACGAAGTTGGCCCGACCATCACGAGCCAAAAGATGGGCATTTCAGATTTAGCGCCCAAAAACGAACAGATCACTGCAGTTAAGAAAGGTAATAAATGGGGCTTTGTGACGCCCGACAATAAGGCCAAAATCAAGCCTAAATATGACGCAATCGGTGAGACAGTTACATTCGCAATTAACGGCACATGGAGCGATAAGCCATTATCCCAACAAGCCATCTTAGTTCAGGAAAAAGGCAAATGGGGTCTTGTCGGCGCAAACGGCAAAGTCCTCATCAAGCCGGAATATGACTCACTTGGCAATTTCTACACCACTACATACCGCGATTATAACAAATACGTAACAGAATGTCGCGGTATCGCCAAAGTCGGCAACACACAATACATTATCAACACCAAAGGCAAGAAAATCAAATCGATTTATGCCACAATCAAGGAGATGGTTCCATACGGAGGAAATATCCTCGGCTTGTGTCAAGATGGCTCTCTGATAGTTATTGACGGACCCGATCTATCAATTTGGACTTTAGCGCCGGGGCTTTACGCTATTGATAATACTATCTATTCTTCCGCTTTGAACGATTTCTTTGTAAAAGACAAAAAAATCAGAGATAATATAACCGTAGCAACAAATAATGCCGGTAAATCTTTGATCTTAAGAGACGGGAAACTCTTTTCTGACAATATATATTCCGAAGTAAAAAGATTCGACAACAATCGTTATTACTTAACAAAAGAAGACGGAACATCGGATCTTATTAACTACGACAAACTTATTCCCACAAACAAAACTATTCGCGACGCAAAGAACGGGGATGTCCACTTAATTTACAGTAATCCCGGTAGCGAAACAATCGGTGTTATGAAACCGGACGGAACGATAGTTACCGAACCCATCTATACAAAATATGCTGAACTTGAAGATCCGAATTATTATAAAGCTATTGCACTATATATTGGCGACGAACCCCGACTAATCATAAATAATAATTACCAAACGCTTGAACTGCCTGAAGGTTGTGAAAAAATTTCATACCATTACAATGTTGAATATGAAGTAACCGGTAAGGCCGGAATGGCAAAGATTAACGTTCAAAACTGCACTTTCACAATGCCTTTTAGTGACAATAAGTATTCTGTATACGCAGCCAAGGATCGTTACATCACATCCAAAGATGGGAATAAATGGGGAATCGTTGATCCAGAAAACAATAATAAAGTGATTGTTCCGTTTATCTACGATAATATTAAAGAAATTAAATCAGGGATAGGTGATGGCAAAATGACCGTAAAAGTAACTAAAAACGGTCAATACGGCGTTATTGACATCAATGGTAAAACCATCATACCCTTAGGTCGATATAAACAAATTCCGGACTACCAATACTCTCACTATATAGTCAAGAACGGAAACAAGTATGGACTTGTCAATAATTCCGGCAAACTTGTCGTTCCGGTATCCTACGACCAACCCGTGGCTATAAGCGCCTCTAATGGGAATATTATGGTAGGTAATAATACAGCCAATGGCGCCACGTTCTTCGTATACAACAGCAATGGCAAGCTTCTTAAGCAGCAAAGTTTCACCAACTCAGATCTTAATTCTTACAGACTTAAGAAATTTTTCATTGACTGGCTGGGCAACTCTCGCTGGGCTTTTCAGCTTTAATTTCTCGTGAAAAATTTTGACTATTTCGGAGAATTGAGTAATTTTGCAGCCACGAAATTAACTGATTTATTAAACTAATTTTTTTCACAGACATGATTAAGAAAGTTTATTTTGCACTGGCCATCGGTGCTATCGCCTCACTGACCTCCTGCGACTCAAAGAGCACTTCAAACGCTGAAGACCAGGATGGCGAAAAGACCGAACAGACCGAAGCCACCGAAACCGCCAAGGAAGACGCCGCGCCCGTTATCGAGCAGAACGAAGAGCAGGTGCGCTCTGAGGTTGGAGCCATGTATGCCAACACCGAGATGTGGCACCCGGACATGCTGACTCCGGAATTCCGCGCCGATATTGAAGCCGCCGACAAAAAAGCACAGGCAACCGGCGACGAAATGGGATGGATTGAATGTGACATCTTCACTTTATCTCAAGACCCCGGCAAGTACGGCGATGTTCAGGACATCACGCTCAACAATGACGGAACCGCTACGGTCAAAGTTGTCAATGGCACTTTCGGCTCAGAAGGATACGTCATCGTTACCGCAAAACTCATTGACGGCACCTACTACATCGACGATATTGCCGACGTCAACATGGGCTCAGTAAGAACCATCGCCCAAAACTACTGCAAATAATAACTTCCCCCCGAACGTAAAAAAAGCGGCGCCAAATTACGGTGCCGCTTTTTTTTAATGAATGGCATCCGGCCCGCCTGAGATGGATTTGTGCGAAGGCCTCAGATAGCGGAACGGCAGCCATTGTCACTCTTTATGACCGCAAAGTTACTATAATTATCCAGAAACGATAATATCATTTTGTTTCATTTGAAAACACGCAATAAAATCCATGTTTAACCGCAATTTTCTTGGAAAAATCAAAAATACTTATTAACTTTGTGCCATATATAAAAAAGCGTATACTGAAACGCTCTTTCTTGGCTATCTGAAACTTCGCAACTTTCAATCTCAGTCAAGAATGAAGCAAACGGTAGATGACTTCGATGTATATATATGCTTGTAAGACAAAGTATATATGTATTGCGTGAGGCTTCTGCATGGTTTGCTCGTTCAACTGAGATGGGCAATGCGAAGGCCTCAGATAGCGGAACGGGCAGCAGAATTGGCTCTCACGCTTTTTCATTATAACCCAACCCTGATACCACCGCCATCCGATCGGGAGCCAAGATGGTCAATAACCAATTATCATGGCTAACGGATCCAACTTAGTTGCAACCCTGCGAAAAGATGTTGAGTCGTGGATTGCTCAAAATCATCAGCTGTTGACCAACGAGCGGGATTTGCAGGTAAAACTTGCCAAATGGCTCGAAGACAGCCGGGATTATGATAACGTATTCACAGAATATGGCGTCCCGTTTGCCGTACTTCTCGCTCGAAAGCCCAAAATTATAGGTTGCCCCTTGTTCCCTTGGAATAACGATATATCGGTTGATATCGTGGTGGAAAAAGACGGACTTTTTGCCGCCCTGGAACTCAAATACACCACCCGCGCGATAGAAGATCCGGAGGGAACTATTTTCGGCGAAAAGGTGGGTTCCGAGGCTATCAAACTCCTGAAAAATCAAGCCGCTACTAACATTCGGATGTATGACTTCTGGAAAGATGTCAGGCGTATTGAAATGCTCAGGGAGACGTTCGGCAATGTCGTCGGCGGACTTGCCATGAT
>CAMWSN010000112.1 GCA_947176925.1 uncultured Porphyromonadaceae bacterium | reverse complement strand
GGGCTCGAACCCAGGACCCCAACATTAAAAGTGTTGTGCTCTACCAGCTGAGCTAACGAATCTCCTTAGGTTTGTTTTGCGAGTGCAAAGTTAGGGAGAATTTTTGAACTGTGCAAATTTTTTTCGGATTTTTTTTGAACATTTTTTGTTAGCAGGGTGTTTTAATGGTAACACGAGTCTACATAACATAAATGACATCGTAGCCGAAATTCAAGTGTATAATGACCGTCCAGACGCCATCCGGACGGTCTTTTTAATTAGTAATTTTTAATTTGCAATTAGTAATTGGGAATTATTCGATGGGGTATTTTTCGCGGATGGGGTCATCGTATTGTTCCATGGCTTTTTTGAGGCGCTGGCGCATTTCAGCGGTGACTTTTTCCATTCCGGGTTTGCCGTAGAGGTTGTTCATCTCGTGGGGGTCTTCCTGAAGGTCATAGAGTTCCCAGTGGTCGATGTCGTTGTAGTAGTGGAGGAGTTTGTAACGGTCTGAGCGGACACCGTAGTGGCGTTTTACGGCGTGCTCGGCGGGGTATTCGTAGTAGTGGTAGTAGAGTTGGTCGCGCCAATCCTTGGGGTTCTCGCCGCGCAGGAGGGGGAGGAGTGATTCGCCCTGCATGTCTTCGGGGATTTCTACACCGGCAATTTCAAGGAATGTGGGGGCGTAGTCGATGTTTTGAACCATCTGGGGGATGTCGCCTCGGGCATCAAGTCCTTTGGGGAGGTGCATGATCAAGGGGGTGTGGAAGCTTTCTTCATACATGAATCGCTTGTCGAACCATCCGTGTTCGCCCATGTAGAAGCCTTGGTCTGAGGTGTAGACTACGAGGGTGTTGTCCAGGAGGTCGTGTTCCTTGAGGTAGTCGAGCACGCGGCCTACGTTGTCGTCAAGGCTTTTGAGAGTCTTTAGATAGTCGCGGATATAGCGGTTGAAGCGCCATTCGGCGAGTTCTTCGCCTTTGAGGTCTGAGTTGTAGTATTCTTCAATGATGGGGTTATAGAATGCGTCCCATTTGGCTCGTTGTTCGGGGTCCATGCGTCCTACGAATGATTTGTAGGTGGGGGTCAGGCGAGTGTCTGCGGTGTCGGTGAGCATCTTGAGGTCATAGACGATGTCCATGGAGTGGGGGTCGTCGATGCGCATTTCGGCTGATGCGGCGGCGGGGCGGTCTTTGTAGTCGTCAAAGAAGTTTTCCGGGAGGGGCCATGATTGGTCTTCATAGAGGGAGAGGTTACAGGTGTCGGCCATCCAGTTGCGGTGTTGTGCCTTGTGATGGATGAGGAGACAGAAGGGTTTTTCCTTGTCCTTGCGGTTTTCGAGCCAGTCAAGGCTCATGTCCGTGATGAGGTTGGTGAGGTAACCGTGTTCAACCGATTCTGTGCCGTCCTGGTTGATGAATCTCGGGTTGTAGTAATCGCCTTGGCCGGGGACCACGCGCCAGGTGTCAAAGCCGGTCGGCTCACTGATGAGGTGCCATTTGCCGAAAAGGGCGGTTTCATATCCGGCTTCCTGAAGATATTTGGGGAAAGTGGGCTGGGAGCCGTCAAAGGGCTCACCACTTTCGTTGTCTGTAAAACCGTTTTTGTGGGAGTGTTTACCGGTGATCATACATGCGCGTGAGGGTCCGGAGAGGGAGTTGGCGACGAATGAGTTGGTAAATTTCACGCCGTCCTGGGCGATGCGGTCAAGATTGGGCGTGTGGGCATAACGCGAGTCATAACATGACATCATTTGGGCGGTGTGGTCGTCGGTCATGATGTAGACGATGTTGTAGCGCCGGGGCTCGGTGTCTTCGGCGTTAGCCTTTGTGCAGCTTTGGAGGGCCGTAACACCCAGGGGGAGTGCGATGGCGGCGGCTGCGGCGGAGTAGACGAGTTTCATTCTTTGTGTTTTATGGTTTATTAAAATTCTATTTGAGCGTTAATGGGTCCGGAAGAGAGTAGGGCGGCTGCCATTTGGGCGGCGTCGTCGGCCCGATCTTCGGGGAATGTGATTCGGGCGCGTCCGGAGTCAATCAGGATTTCTTCCGGAGTGACGGCGATGTTGACGTCGGCTTGCGGGGCGTCAGCGGCGGGAGGATAGTGCCTGGCGCCGAATTTGATTGCGGGTTCTGAACCGGCTTTTCCGCTGTCGGCCCGATAATATGTCTTGATTCCGGCCGATGTCAGGGTGCGGATCAGGGCGGTACCTGCGGGGAGGAGCGCTCCCTCTGCGATCCAAACCGAGCGCTTGGGGTCAACGGTCAGGAAAAGAGTCCCTGGCTTGACTCCGGAGGGAGTCAGGCGTCGGGGCGCGGGCCTGGTAAGTTTGCCCGCCCGGTAGTCGTCCATTCGGTTTCCGAGATAGTTATCGGCCATAGTTCAGTGCAAAGATAGGAAAATTCGGTGAATTGTGCAAATAATTCAGCCCCCACCGGATATCCGGGTGAGGGCTGATGTTTTTTTGTCGGACAGGTTGTTGCTTAGCCGGCGATGATAGCTTCGCTGGGGCAAACTTCTGCACAAGAACCGCAGTCGATGCAGGTGTCGGGGTTGATGTGATAGATGTCGCCTTCAGAGATGCTCTCGGTGGGACATACGGGCTGGCAGGTGCCGCAAGCCACGCAGTTGTCAGTAATAACGTAAGCCATTGTTTTAAAACAAGTTTTTAGTTAAAAAATAAATTAATGAATCGCAATTCAAGGGCAAATTTAAAAAACTTTACTCAAATGGCCAAATTATTTTGTGGAAATTTTTCGTCAATTACGTTTTGTGAGGGAAACGAAGTCCGGATAGCGCCCCCCATCTCCGGGCTGATTCAAGAGTTATTTGCTTTGGGTAACGTTTATTTCAAGATATGACTTGCCATCATCACTCTCAATGCGGAGTTTCCTTTTTTTCTTAGTATTGTTAGGTTCGGCAATCAATGTTATTTGGTGAGTATCTACGTCATGAATTACAGTAAGCCACTCATATTTTACGAATAGCTCCTCGTTTTCTTCATCTTCGTGAGATGGAAAATACATATCAGAATCACCTCCCCCGGTCTTTTGATCGTAAATCTTAATATAACCTAATGAAGTGTTTCCGTTTACAATTTTTTTTCCGCCACTTTTCGGGAACTTAACGCTGTAAGGATAACCATGCTGATCGTGTTCCATGCAACCGCCCTGCAGACCTAAAGCGACGCAAATAAGCAAAAGGACTTGAATGAAGAATCTAAATTTAAACTTTTCTCTATTCATAAGAGTATGACTTTTAGCTTGTTTTGATTAGAAGGTGTCGCTTACTTAAGCTCATATTAGCGAGAGAGTTGCGCAATAAGCCAATATGACGCCTCTCCGAGGCTTATTGTCAGGTTGTTGTAAGCACCCCAGGCTTGCGCCCGGGGTTTACAATAATATCGCGCCTCCGGCGCTCAGTTATACCACGTTATTGGCTCAAAAGGGGAAAAAAGAGGATTGCGGGGTGTACCCAAATAGTTACACATATGAAAAAGATTCATTAAAACACCCGCAATCCTCTATTTATCGGCATTGGTTTATGACGATTTTGGTTTTATTCCGTAATAATCAGGCAATGTTAGAGCCGGTTGACTACGCCGATGAAGAGGACCATTCCCGTGGCATTGTCAGTGATGCGGAAAGCAAACGGGCGGTCAACGTTGATTACCAGCGGCTTCAGCGGTTCTTTCTCCTTACCATCGGAAGTACACCAATAATTTGCAGTTCCGGCTGCAGCTTCAATGCCGCTTTCGCAGACATTGATTGAGGCTTTGTGAGCCACGTTGAAAACCTTGAATTTAAACCCGCCCATGCGGCTGAAATCCGCCTTATTCTTATCAAAGGCATAGGTCATCCCTAAATTTTCAAGCGAGTATCGGAGTTCGTCCATGTCCGTTTCAATCTTGTGTTCGGGAATGGTTAACTCTATTAAAGTTTTTGATGGCAAACTATTTACGTTTTGAGCGGCTAAGGGAAGGATAGTAGTTGCGTCAATGCTTTCGCTTTTGGGAAGAATGATGGTGTAAGTCAATTGTTCCTTAATTGAGCCGAGGGGTATGTCAATAAACTGCGCTTCATTTGTTTCGAGATATTTAAAACGCTCCATCACGTTTAGGGCTATCCGCTTTGAGGTTGTGCCGTCAAAGTTCTTAAACGTCATCTTCTCTTTTGCAATAGAAAATCCTTGGGTCCATTTAACATTGAGATAGAGAGCGTTGGTGCAAACAATCTCTGTTAGGATTTGTCCAAACGAAGGAACGATTTTCGGAATCATTCCATTGGTCTTTTCATTAATCCATTGATTAATAAGCATTGGTGAACTCGGATCCTTGAAATCAATGCAGTTAGCGTTGGCATCAAGCCATTGCTTACATTCGTCCATGTAGGTCTGATATGGAGCCTCAAGATTGGAGTCAAACCATATTGCGTTAGCTAATGTTGTTTGGGTTTTTAATTCATTTAATTCCTTAGTGCTCGCTTCAATGAGTTCAGCAATCTGTTCATCAGTAAATATTTCTCTATCATAATCGTCAAAACTCGGCATCGGAATCTCCTGATTCTGAGCTTCAATGGCTGCGAAGCTGTCGAGCTGACGACGGCAGAGGGCTATGACCTCTTCGCGACTATCAGCGCCCAAGACTTTGAGGATTTGGTCAAGCGTCTGGCCGTCAGCCCCGTTGGCCATCATGGCCATAAAATTATACATACTCAGAGGCGAGAGCACCGTATTTTCGCCCGGCAGGGCGATTTCTGACGCTAAATTGCAGGCAAACTGCTGATGAGAGGCCGTGAGTTCCGCAGCTCGCGAATCTGAAATCTCAGAGGGGGTTGTTACGGTATATTCTTCGCCTCGGGGGTCTGCACCCGTTGAGGTATTTACGTCGTCAGTTTGACAAGCGAAGGCTCCAAGAGCGAGCGCCGCTACGGGCAGCCAGTTAAATAACTTCGTGTTCATAAACTTGTGATTTAGAGAGGTTTTTAATTATAAGCGCAAGTTACGCCAAATTTATTGAATTTGCAAGTAATATGCTGTAAAACATAGAAAAGCGGATTGCGGGGTGTACCCAAATAGTTCCACATTTGAAAAAGATTCACTAATACCCCCGCAATCCACAGGTTATTTATTTTTCGTGATAACGCAGTATTTTACTTTAATGTATTCATCCCATCCTTCTTTAGGTTGAAATACTCCTGAAAGGAAGAAGCCATTGAAGTATCCTTTGTAGCCCCAATTATAATGAAAGAAGTCCTCAGGCTCTCCGTCATTATCTTGGTCTTTGGATAGATATCCATCACAAATCCACATGTGACCTCCACTATTGTCATCGGTTTGCCCTTCTAAAATAACTGGTATGTTCCTGGTGGTATAGTATTTAAGATACCATGCTTTGAAGTCTACAAATGGGGTTGGTTGAAAACCGGGATATTTAGTCATGTTAACATATATGGCCCTGTAGGGCATAGATGTTCCATTGTATTCGTCATCATTATCAACTGGATGGTATGTAGCTCCAAAATCATGTCCAATTTGTCTAAGGAAAAGGCCGATTTGGTCATGAGAGTCTTTTGTGCATGAGTTATATTTACAATCCGGCCATAGGCTTTTATCAGGATTTGTGGGATCTAATGGAGTACTTTTAAAGGGCTTTTCTTCAAGGTGAGACTTAATTTTTGCCCAATCAAGCTCTATTTCTCTGTTGGAATTATCATAGGTGATTTTTATTTTCTTAGGAAATTCATAATGAGCACAGACCATCGCAAAAGTTAAGGGTCCGCATCCACATTCTCCATTTGGACAGTATTTTCCAAATACTCCTTCTTGTTCCCAGTTAGTATGTATAAAATGCCCGGAGTAATTTGGATTTAATAATGTCTCTTCAGTTAAAGAATCAACCTTTGTAGGGATAGAATCATGGGGAAGACCTATAATTATGGAATCTCTGACAGGGGGTAATCCTTGAAGAACGTATTCATTGGCGCAGACAACGAAGTCCTGAAATCCATCTATTTTTGATGCAGTTTCCTCAGAGTATGATCCTTCAGGGATAAACGCCAGTATTGGGGTCGGCGTTTCTTTTTTTGAAACCAGTGCAAAGCCTTGGTTATCATCGTAATTAACAACGTAAATCAGGTCTTCGGCTGCACGTGATTTTGGGCTGCCGATGGTCAGCACGTTGCGGGTTGAACTGGCTTTGCGGTTGATTGAGCGGCTGCCCGGTTCGTCTTGAAATTCGGCAGCAAAGTCGTTGGCAATCTTAACAGCCTGAGCTGCTGAGATATATCCGTCGGCAACAATCTCAAGCGGTTCATTGAGAATTGACTCCATTGTTTGCTGGTCGGAACAGGCAGTCAGCATCGCGGCAATTATACCGCAAAGAAAAAGTGACTTTTTCATTGTTGATTTATGATTTGAGGTTAAAATTAAATGGACGTTGCTATTGTATCAGATTCGTAGCAGTTCCCGTTTTCGGTAATTATGCTGATTTGAAAGTCGTGTAGTTCGCCGATGTTGAGCATTAACGGATCGGCAGAGTCAAAGGAGAATTCCAGGATTTGTTCCGGGGAGGTTATGGTCATCTGACATTCTCCCTCGCTGATTGCAAAGTTGATAAATAAAACGCCGTTGGCGACACTTGCAGTTACTCGCTGGGCGGACGGTGCCTTCGGACGTTTCGTCGGGCGTAGCCCTTTATCATTTAAATCTATTGGGGTGTTTTCGGAATCATCGGCCATACATGTATAGCCAACAGGGAGGGCCAAGAGAGCGGACATGAGTAAAATTTTTCTCATCATTTCGGGTTCAGGTTTTAGTGGTTAATATCTTCCGCAAATTTACGGATAAATATGCCTTAAAACCAAACTTTTTTCATGAATAATATTATACACACCCTTGTGTAATTTGTTGATTAGTAG
>CAMWSN010000111.1 GCA_947176925.1 uncultured Porphyromonadaceae bacterium | reverse complement strand
CCCTTTCTCAGGGCCCGGGTCGCCGTTGCTTCCCGAAAGCGAGTGCAAAGTTACGACGACTTTTTGACATACGCAAATTTTTTGTTCTCCAAAATTTTTATGCTTTACAACATATTTTTCGCAACTCCTTGATTTTCCCACCGTTGCACAAAACTAAATTTTTCATATTTTAACATTCTTTAACACTAAAGAATAAAAAAACGGGATAAACTTTGCACCCCATTTCCCGTTATTAGAGCCATTTGAACAATTGGAGTTATTGGAGCAATTTGAGCAATCTTAGCGAATTTCTTTGATTTTTTATTCGTCAAAGAAGTCAAAGTCAATTTTTTTAATCTCATATACGCTCTTTATAGAGACTCCAATGTTATACTGAATCATCAGTTCTGCCAATTTTCGCCCATTGAGTTTGACAAGATTGACGTGAGTTGACGTATGCTCATAAGCTTCTTTGGTAAAATCAGACGTCGTAATGAAAACGCCCTTACTTCCACGTTGCCTATCAATGGCACCAACAAAGCTCTCGATTTCCGAACGACCAACATTGTTACCCTTCTGCCAACGTTTGGCCTGAATATATATTTTTGCCAGGCCCAATTTATCCTCGTCAATAATTCCGTCAATGCCACCATCCCGGCTGCGACGCGTAACCTTACCGTCGCCATAACCCATTCTGACGAGCAAATCCATGACCAACTTTTCAAAGAAGTCAGAATCCTTTTGCAGGACCAGATCCAAAACCTCGTCAACAAGATTCTGAACAATATACTTATAATTCTCGTCAATTGACTCCTCCGGAGTCTTAGCGACAACATCTTTGACCTGAGAACTCTCCACCAACGAAGTTTCAGCCTCCTTGTTAGTTCTAATAAAATCTAAAAATTCCGGGATATTCATAAGATCAGCGGTAGTCAAAACCTTAGGGTTTGACATTAAAAACTGTGAGCCATTGGCACTCAACGCGTACTTTCCACGGGAGACGACGTCTACAAGGCCGGCCTTATTCAGATAGAACTTGGCCCACCCTACTCGGTTCTTAATTATGGTCTGTTTTTTAGATGGCAGTAATTCGTTTCTTTCCTGTGCAGAAAGTTTGAACTCTTCTGACAGCATATTGGTGCATTCAGAAAGAGATAAGGTGCCCTTATTCTTCAATAATATTAGAAGAGGAAGCATACATTCCTGGTAAGTTGGAATCATGGTATTTAAATTTGGTTATAATTTTATTGAAATAAAAAAAATGGGGGAGTAGAATTCTACTCCCCCATTTTTGGTACCCGGACCCGGGCTCGAACCGGGATGGATTGCTCCAACGGTGTTTGAGACCGTCGCGTCTACCGATTCCGCCATCCGGGCATTGGAATCGGGTGCAAAGTTAGGAAATATTTTTGATATTTGCAAATTTTTCGGCGAGAGCCGTAGCAACTCGGTCTCCATCAATGGCAGCGGAGACGATTCCACCGGCGTATCCGGCCCCTTCTCCGGCAGGATAGAGGCCGGAAATAGTAACATGGGAAAGGGTTTCGGAGTCGCGAGGAATTCGGACCGGAGCAGAGGTACGGGTTTCACAACCTATGACAGTTGCTTCAGGCGTGAGGAAGCCTTTCTGTTTGCGATTAAAGTCTTCAAATCCCTTGCGTAGGCGGGATGATATGGTCGGCGGGAGGAGTTGGTCCACTCTCAAAGGAATCAGTCCGGCGGGGTAAGAGCTTTGAGGAAGAGACGACGAGGGCTTCCCGGCAACGAAATCGGTCATACGTTGTGCCGGAGCGGCTTGCGAGCCATCGCCAGCATGGAAAAACCGCTGCTCAATTTCACGTTGGAATTCAAGCATCTTCAGAGGTGAGTCACCGGGAATATCATCAGGGAGGACTTCAACGACCATGCCTGAATTTGCCCATCGGGTGCCGCGCGAGGCGGGTGACATTCCATTGACCACGAGTTGGCCCGGTTCGGATGCGGCAGGAATAATAAAGCCTCCCGGACACATGCAGAAAGAGTAGACAGCGCGATCATTGACGCGCGTCAACATGGAGTATTCGGCTGCAGGGAGATATTTCCCACGTCCTTTCGGGGAATGATATTGGAGTCGGTCAATGAGTTCCTGAGGGTGTTCAAGGCGGACACCGACGGCAAGTCCCTTTGGCTCGAGGGTAACGCCTGCGGACAGTAGGAATCGATATACATCGCGAGCGGAATGACCCGTAGCCAAGATGACGGGGCCACTGAATAAGGTACCCGATGCGGTTTTTACGCCACAGACTTCTTCATTTTTAATAATCAGACCTTCGACGCGGCAATTGAATTGAACTTCACCGCCACAGTCAATGATACGCTGGCGAATTGCCTTGATCACCCCCGGCAGGCGATCAGATCCGATATGAGGATGGGCGTCCACAAGAATTTCGGGACTCGCGCCATGACTGACCAGAATAGATAGAATTTTATCGACCGGCCCACGCTTTTTGCTGCGGGTATAAAGTTTTCCATCAGAGAAGGCCCCCGCCCCACCTTCGCCAAAACAATAATTGCTATCGGGGTTAACAATTCCGCGACGAGAAATATCGGCCATATCGGGGCGACGGGCATCAACGTCCTTTCCGCGCTCCAGGAGAATGGGTTTAATGCCAAGTTCAATAAGTCGCAATGATGCGAAAAGTCCGGCAGGACCGGCACCGACAACTATAGCCTGAGGAGCATCCGCCGCCAAGGGGCGATAATCAGGCGTCAAGAGCCATTCGGCAGGGTCCATCGGAGGTTCATCGATGGTCACAACAAGTTGCAGATTGACCATAACCTGACGCTGACGGGCATCAATGCTCCGCTTAACAGGAGTTACCGAGGTGATTCGATTGGCGTCGACATTCAGTTCGGTTGATACCCGAGCTAAAAGTCGAAGCGGCTCATAAGCGACTTCAGGAGTTAGTCTCAGCTGCAGATTTTCTCTCATGTTTATTCATTTTTTTCATAACGATCCAGAGGGTGACGATAGTGGTCACGAATGAGAGGAAGTCACTTCCTGCCATTGATGCCCAGACTCCGTCAATGCCCCATTGGCGAGGAAGAATCCAAAGCAACGGCAGGAGATAAAGCAGCTGACGGGTCATGCTGAGGAAGATTGAAAGCTGGGGTTTACCGATGCTCTGAAAGAAGTTTTGAATTACGATAGCGGCACCGATTACCGGATAACATATCAGAATAATATGGAATCCGACAATAGAGTGACGAATCAGGACAGCATCGTCGGTGAACAGCCGCGTAACCTGTTCGGGGAAAATTTCCGTGACGAGGAATCCAAGAATGGTGATTACAGAGCCGACATATATTCCGAGTTTGAGACACCGCTTGACGCGGTCCCATCTTCCGGCGCCGTAGTTATAGCCGAGAATAGGCTGCATGCCCTGCGTCACACCCATGACAATCATCAGGAAAAGCATCGTGACGCGATTAACAATGCCGAACGCACCAACGGCCATATCTCCTTCATCGGCACCATAGGATATGAGGCTCTTATTGATAAACATGACCACGACACAGGCGCAGACATTGATTAAGAACGGCGACAGGCCAATCGTATAGACCATCCGAGCGATTGATCCGGTGAACCATCGTGATATCTTATGGAAATTGATGAAAGATTTACGGGAGAAGAAATGGCATACCACCCAAATGCACGCGGCGGACTGACCACAGACCGTAGCAAGCGCCGCGCCCTTGATTCCGAGTTCCATTGTAAAGATGAAAATAGGACACAGAATGACGTTGACGCCAACGGAAAGGAGAGCGGAAATCATAGCCTTACGGGGATAGCCCGTGGCTCGCATCATATTGTTTAGGCCAATGAATACAAAAGAAATAGGAGTAGCCAAGAGGATCACCTTCATAAACTCACGCGCATAGGGGAGCGTGCGGTCTGTGGCACCAAAAAGCCTGAGAATATCATCAAGAAACCAAAGGGAAAGACCGCCAAAAACGAAAGCATGAATCACACAAAGAATCAGTACGGTCCCCAAGGCATTGGAGGCGCGCTCATTATCTTTTTGGCCAAGATATATGGATGTCACCGTAGCGCCACCGATAGCTATAACCATCACGAAGGCGATCAGCAGGTTCATCATCGGGAAGGTCAGGGCCAAACCGGTGATTGCTAAAGGACCAACACCCTGACCAATAAATATGGAGTCAATGATGTTATACAAAGAAGTAACCACACTGGCAATCACAGCGGGGACGGAATATTCAATCAGCAGTTTGCCAATGGATTTGGTACCGAGCACCTGGGGAGAATCAGCCGCGGCAGCCATCAGATTACCTCCAGATTTGCCGAAAGACGCTGGCGTACGACCTCATACATCATGACCCCGGCGGCAACGGAAACATTAAGCGAACCGATTTTTCCAAACATAGGAATCGAAGCACCGCAATCAGTCAACTTCAAGACTTCCGGCGAAATGCCGACATCCTCGGCACCCATAATCAGACAAACGGGGCCGGTATAGTCAATCTCGGTATAGTTTACCGCGGCCTTCTCAGTTACAGCAACCGCTTTATATCCATTTTCTTTCAGGAACTTTACGGCGAGAGCCGACGAACGTTCGCGGCAGACAGGAATATGGAGCAGAGCCCCGGCAGAAGTCTTGACGGCATCAGCCCCGACGCTAACTGACCCATGCTCCGGAATGACAATCGCGTCTGCACCGACACATTCTGCCGTGCGGGCGATGGCCCCAAAATTCCTGACGTCGGTAATTCCGTCGAGCACTATGATAAAGGGTAGCCTACCCTCCTCATAGAGCTGCGGGACCAGGTGGTCAAGGCGATGATACGTGACCGCAGCAAGAGTGGCGACGACGCCCTGATGGTTCTTGCGAGTAATGCGGTCAATGACCTGAACCGGCACACGACGCATGACTATGCGATGTTGACGAGCCAAGGTGATAAGTTCACCTATGAGGTCACCTTGCAGGTCCTTTTTAATCAATATCTTGTCAATATCGCGCCCGGCCTCAATAGCCTCAATGACGGCACGAATACCAAATATATAATCAGATTTTTCCATAATTCATTTACTTTCTTCGGGAGAGGAGTGTGTCTGCCGTGGCAAGCGCGGCCGAGTCTGTTTCAGAACCGCTGAGCATAAGTGCGAGTTCGGCTCTTCGCTCCACGTCTGATAAAGCGCGTGCACGCGTATGTGTCGCTTCGGAATCGTCTTCTTTGAAAACCTTGAAGTGTGATTCTCCGAGGGCGGCAACCTGAGGCAAGTGGGTTATAGTAATGACCTGAATAGCGCCGGCCATCTTCGCCATCATTTCGCCCATACGTCCGGCAACGTCGCCAGAGACTCCGGTATCGACCTCGTCAAAAATCACAGTGGGTAACCCTAACTTTCCGGCAACTATTGACTTCAGACAGAGCATCAGGCGGGAAATCTCGCCGCCGGAGGCTGCGCCGGTAACCGGAATTGGCTTTTGATTTTTATTAAAGGCGAAGCGGAATTCAATAGCATCAGCGCCATCCGGGCCTAAGGGAGCTGATTCCACTACAATCTCACATACTATATTGGCCATGCCCAATGGGCGAGCGGTGTCCGAAAGTTCCGCAGCAAAAGTTTTTGCTGCCTCCACGCGTGTCCGAGTCAGTTTCTTGGCGGCAGTTTCGGCCGACGCACGCGCGTTCTTGACGTTTTTTCTCAATTCGGCAAGTTCCAGGTCAGAACCTTCCAACTGGCCAAGCCGCGCCTTCAAATCCTCACGAAGATTAATCAGATCCTCAACAGTATCAACCTTAAATCGTTTTTGTAGCGAATAAATCTCAGCAAGACGCTCCTCAATTTCTTCAAGTGCCCGGGGATCAGCCGAAAGGTTATTGTCATAGTCGGCCACCGTCTCAAAAACATCTTCAATCTCCACCTTGGCAGACTCAAGTCGCTCAATCAGAGGCTGAATTTCCTCGAGGACCTCCGTCAGATCCATTAGATTATCGATAGCTAAGGCAATGCTACTGACAGCTGAGTCGTCGCTATTTCCCAAGGCTTCAAGCGAGGCCGTCAAGCTCTCCTTGATACCGGTCATGTTGGCTTGGACTTCGCGCTCGCTTTCAAGCTCCTCCTGCTCTCCGGCAGTGAGCTGAGCATCTTCAAGCTGGCAGAGACGAAAACGAAGGAATTCCTCATCGGCGCTATCGGCCTGTATATTCTTTTCCGTCTCTGCGAGGCGCTTCTCAGCATGACGGAGGGCGGTCCATTTTTCGCGGTAATCAGCGAGCAGAGCGGAATTTCCGGCAATGGAATCAAGAATCTGACGCTGAAAGTCAGCAGCTCCGAGCAGACGGTTCTGATGTTGGGAATGAATATCAATCAACATAGCGCCCAATTCGCCAAGTTTAGCTACGGGAACGGGACTATCATTAATGAACGCGCGCGTACGTCCCCCCGGGGCAATCTCCCGGCGGAGAATACATTCGTGTCCGTCCCATTCAATATCATTTTCAGCAGCCCACGCTGCGGCATTCTCATAGCCCTCAACACCGAAAATACCCTCTACAACTGATTTCTTGTTGCTTTGACGGATGGCACGGCTTTCAGCCTTGGCGCCGAGAAGCAGTCCAAGGGCCCCGAGCATGATTGATTTACCGGCCCCGGTCTCGCCGGTTATAATGTTAAATCCGGACGAAAATTCGAGCGTGAGCGAATCGATCAGCGCATAATTGGATATTTGCAGCGAACGAATCATTGCTTTTTCTTTCCTTTCTTAATTTCGTTAAGCCGCTGAGTCTCCGTCGGATAAAGCGGATAGAGCGTTTCGTAGACGCGCTCGCGTTCGGTTTGCTGCGACTTAGAATAAATATTGACCAACTCATCGAGTTTAGCTTCTTTCGGCATTGAGAGCGCGACCGACATCTGATCGGCATCATTGACTTTTTTAAGCTGGTCAAGA
>CAMWSN010000110.1 GCA_947176925.1 uncultured Porphyromonadaceae bacterium | reverse complement strand
AACCCGAAGGCTGGGTTGAGCGCCCCCGCGAACCCCGCCGTCCGCGCCCCGAAGGTGGCGATGGCGAGCGCCGCGAGCGTCGCGACCGAGGCGACCGCGGACCCCGCAGTCCCCGCCGCCAGTAATCCCAATCTCTGATAACTAATTAACACAATTCATTAAAAAGTCATTTTTTAACTTACCAATCATGAACAACAAAGGTTCTCTTGGAAGCATCGTGGCCGGCGTTATCGCCATCTTCCTTGTGATCATCTGCCTGTTCTATCTTTCCTTCTCTTGGAAAGCTTCGCAGATTGAAAACCAGGGTAAAGAATATGCCGCAGCAATCGCCGGAGGCGACAATACCTCTGATGCCTACACCGGCGCTTACAAACACTACATGGACTCCGTAGCCCAGGAACCCGTCTACATGGGCTATACCTACAACGACGTCCAGCGTTGGGGCGTAGGCCTCGGCCTCGACCTCAAAGGCGGTATGAACGTTACCCTTCAGGTCAACATGGGCGACATGCTCAAGTCTATGGCCGCTGACCCCAACGGCACCACCCTCCGCCGCGCAGTCATCGCCACCGACTCTATCGCCAACGCTGCTCCCGAAACGGAATATGTCGAAACTTTCATCGAACAATACAAAAAGGCTTCGGCAAACCCCAACGTCGACTTCTCAGTAGTCTTCCCCGACCTGATCAAATCTAATAAAGAAGGTACTGACTACTCCGGCGTAACCAAAAAACTCAAGGACGAAGCTCAGAACCGCGTCAATACCTCGGCCACCAACGTGCTCCGCAACCGTATCGACGCATTCGGCGTAGTCTCACCCAACATCCAGGTGCTCCAGGGCAAGCAGGGTCAGATCCTCCTCGAGCTCCCCGGTGTTAAGGAACACGAGCGCGTGCGCGACCTCCTCCAGCGCTCAGCCAACCTCGAGTTCTACGAAATGTATGACGCCATGGACTATGCTCCCGCCCTCCAGCAGGCCATGCAGGCTGACTCAACCTTCATGAACCTGGGTCTCAACCCCGTCGGTCAAGGTCCCCGAATCGGCTACGCTCGCGCCAAGGATAAGGATGCCATCATGGCTTGGTTCAACCAGCCCTCAGTGAAGGCCCTCTTCCCCAACACCCTGAAGCTCGCATGGAGCAACAAACCGATCAAGCCCGACTACGTAGGCGGACTCAAGGACGTCTATGAACTCGTAGCCCTGCGCACTGACCTCGACCCCGAGACCCACGAACAGCGTCCCCGCATGAACGGCGACAACATCATTGATGCCACCACCGAGTTTGACAACATGCGCGGCCAGACCGTCAACATGACCATGAACTCCGAAGGCGCTCGCCAATGGGCCGCAGTCACCCGCGCCAACGTCGGCAAACCCGTAGCTATCGTGCTTGACGACGTAGTTTACTCCTACCCGACCATCAACACCGTCATCGAAGGCGGCCGCTCTGAAATCACCGGCGACTTCACCGTCCAGGAAGCTCAAGACTTGGCCAACGTCCTCAAATCCGGTAAGATGACCGCCCGCGTAAGCATCATCTCCGATATGGTCGTAGGTCCCTCGCTCGGTGCCCAGGCCATTCATGACGGCCTCTGGTCATTCATCATTGCCATCGTCCTGCTCATGATCTTCATGTGCTGCATCTATGGTATGATTCCCGGCCTCGTAGCCAACCTCGGCCTTATCCTCAACGTGTTCTTCACCTTCGGTATCCTCGCCTCATTCCAGGCCGTGCTGACCCTCTCCGGTATCGCCGGTATCGTCCTCGCCCTCGGTATGGCCGTTGACGCCAACGTGCTCATATTCGAACGCGCCAAAGAAGAACTCCGCGCCGGCAAAAACGCCCGTACCGCCATTGCCGACGGCTACTCCAACGCCTTCTCCGCAATCTTTGACTCCAACCTCACCTCTATCATCACCGGCATCATTCTCCTGATGTTCGGTACCGGCCCCATCAAGGGCTTCGCAACCACCCTCATCATCGGCCTCTGCTGCTCATTCTTCACCGCCGTCTATCTGACCCGCATCGTCTTCATCCTCGGCGCCAAGTCAAAGCCCTTCGAACATCTCACCTTTGACACCAAACTGAGCCGCAACATGTTCGTCAACGCTCACTATAACTTCCTCGGCACCCGCAAGGCTTCCTTCACCATCGCCGGAGTAGTTATCGTGGCTATCATCTGCTCGCTCGTGTTCCGCGGCCTCAACCAGGGCATTGACTTCTCCGGCGGTCGCAACTACGTAGTGAAATTCGACCACCCCGTAGAAGCCGATAAGATTCAGGAAATCATCGCTCCCCACTTCGATGGTGCCGGACTCTCCGTAATCACCATCGAAAACAAAAACCAGGTCCGCGTGTCAACCAACTACAAGATCAACGACAACACTCCCGAAGTTGAACGCGAAATCCAGGACATCCTCTTCGAAGCCCTCTCGCCTGAAATGAACGGCATCACCTTCGAACAGTTCACCACCACCGACACCGACCACGGCCTGATTCAATCTCAGAAAGTTGGTCCCTCAGTGGCCGACGACATGAAGCGTGACGCCTACATCGCCGTAACGCTCGCCCTCATCGCAATGTTCCTCTACATCCTTATCCGATTCCACAACATTGCATTCTCCGTCGGCGCCCTCGCGGCCGTAGCCTTCACGGCCTTCACCATCATCGGCTTCTACAGCTTCTGCTGGGGTCTCGTTCCCTTCTCAATGGAAATTGACCAGACGTTTATCGCGGCAATCCTGACCGTTATCGGTTATCAGATCAATGATACCGTGGTGGTCTTCGACCGCGTGCGCGAAAACGTCCAGCTCTATCCCAAACAGAACTTCTTTGACCTTATCAACCGCTCGATCAACTCCACCCTCGGACGTACGATCATGACCTCCGGCTCCACCCTCCTGGTGCTCCTGAGCATCTTCGTCCTCGGCGGTGAAGCTATCCGCTCGTTCACCTTCGCAATGATCTGCGGCGTAATCGTCGGCACCCTCGCCACAATCTACATCGCTGCCCCCGTTGCCTACCTGACCGACTCCAAGCGCACCAAAAAGGCCTAATCCCCCATCGTAAATACAATCATCAGAGAGTCAGGAGTCAAAAAACGGCTCTTGACTCTCTTCATTAATCCATCAGCCCGCATAGCGGCGACGACAGAAAACTCAAATTGGCAAACACCTATACAAAAATATACCTCCACATAATCTTTGCGGTGAAAAATCGCAACGCTCTCTTGCCGGCAATTTACCTTCCTAAAATTCACGCATACATAGGTGGTATAATCCGTAAACTCGGCCACGTCCCTGTGAGTATCGGTGGCACGGAGAATCACGTCCATTGCCTAATACTTTACAACCCCAATCAACCGATTCCGGACATGGTCAGGGACCTCAAAAGCGCCTCCTCTGCCCACATAAATCAAGAACGCTATATCCCCTTCCGGTTTGAATGGCAACGAGGATATGGATGCTTCTCAATCTCCCACTCTCATGTTGATTCTGTAACAAACTACATACGCAACCAATTTGAGCACCACAAGAACATCTCCCTTGAAGACGAAATCCAAAAAATTTTGACAAAATATAACGTTGAATATGACCCCAAATACATCATCAAAGAGCCCGACGAATAATCTGTCGCTCCTACGGAGCTCACCCTGAGAGGGAAATGCTCGAGCCCACGCCCCGCGGAGCGCTAACGCGCCCCTTGGACGTGGCTAAGCTCTATCACCCGCTCAGCGGGTATCCCACAAACGCAAAACACCTCTCACCATAAACCTCTCACGCAAGAAGTCCGCAGCGCGAACAAACTGCCCGCATAGCGGGCCAAAAGAACATAGGCACGTTCAAGGAGCGCATCGCGCTCCGCCGAGCGTGTATTTCCGATAATCGACAAAACAAAAAAGCCGCGTAGCGGCGACAGAACATAACAATCTAAAATAATATGACCGTATATTTGAATGACAAGCCCGTGCAGGTTCCGGAGCTAACGACGCTCCGGAAGCTACTCATGGACAACCAGATAACCCCCGCCGGCAAAGCCGCCGCAATCAATGACCATGCCGTTCCCCCCGGCCTATGGGCCGACACCATCCTCCACCCAGGCGACCGCATCCTGATTTTTCGCGCCTTCTACGGAGGGTGAATTAATTAAAAATTAACAATGCACAATGCAAAATAAATTAACCTTCCCCTGATTTTGTATTTTGCATTTTGTATTTTTAATTCATTTTGTATTTTTAATTTTTAATTTAAACAGTGTTACAATTCATAACCCATCCCTCGGCAAAAATATCCATTCCCGAACAAGTGCGCCTGGCAATTGAAGGCGGCTGCAGATGGATTCAACTCCGCATGAAAGACGCCACCGACGCCCAGGTCGCCGCTATGGCCGAAGAAATCATTCCCCTCTGCCGCGAAACGGGGACCATACTCGTCATTGACGACCGCGTCGAAGTAGTCATGCAAACCAAAGTCCACGGAGTCCACCTCGGAAAAAACGACATGGACCCCGCCAAGGCCCGCGAATACCTCGGCCCGCACGCCATCATCGGCTGCACGGCCAACACCGCCGCCGACATCCTCGCCCTCGCCCCCTTAGACATTGACTACATAGGCCTCGGCCCATTCCGATTCACGGAAACCAAGAAAAACCTCAGCCCCGTGCTCGGTCTTGAAGGCTATCGCAAGATCATTGACGAAGTCCGCGCCGCCGGATGCCAACTGCCCATAGTAGCTATCGGAGGCATAGAGCCTGCTGACGTCCCCGCGCTCCTCGACGCCGGAGTCAACGGCATCGCAATCTCCGGAGCCATCATCAACTCCCCGGACCCAGCCGCAACCGTCGCTTCAATCCTCTCCTAAAAAAACGCTTTGCGGGGGACGGGCCATCGCGGCTCGTCCCCCGAACTCTCTTAGAAACTATTTACTTATTATGAAAAAACACAAATTCTTTGATGTCTGATTTAAGTGATAATTGATTTGGTCGCTTATTCGGCGAGGTGTGTCGGGCGGGTTTATCGCCCTTTTCGAAAGCCTAACATCAGGCGTTCACGGATAGTTTTTTGTGTATTCGTTTTGTAACATCCTTGTGTCAACCTTGTAAAAAAAACAATGGAAAGGCGGACTCCAATCCGCCGCCCCAGAAAAAAGTAGTATTTACGTAAACAGTCCGCGTAGCGGGCACCGGAACTTAGCCACGTCCAAGGGGCGCGTTAGCGCTCCGTGGGGCGTGGTTATATGTGTTAATCCCTCAGAGTGAGCTCCATAGGAGCGACAGAGCCCCGAATTGGTGTCACCGCTATGCGGCTATTGTTAGGGTGTACACATTATTTATACACGCTCATCGGAACGCGATGCGTCCCTTGAACGTGCCTACGTTCTATCGCCCGCCATGCGGGCAATTGGTCCGTGATGCGGACAAAACGTGGCACTCGCGCGCCACGATGACCCGAGGGCGGGTCACACTCCCAGGGCTTCGCGTCAGCCGATTAGCCCGGAGGGCTTGGACAACTTGGATACCAAAAAACTTGAGACCCACAAATCTTATCCCTAACTTTGCGGCAAATATAAAAAAATCAACTCACCATAGAGCGTCTTCCAAATTTTTTTCTTAAATTTGCATCGCAATGTGTGAAATCTCCACACTGCGCTACATAATAAGAAAAGCGTTTTAGCGAGTCGCTGTGACGAATCTGGACAATTCATCTGCAAAGCCGACAAGCGGGAAGACGCTCTTTTCCTGATTACGCCATATAAAGTCTAACTCTATATGCCGTTTGGGAGTGAGCGATTTTTTTTCGTAATCTGCTTTAAGGGCAGTCCAGAGCCTGTTGCAGGGATTACGAAAAGTTGCTCACTCTTTTTTTGCGCCCCAAGCGAGGGGCCTCATCCCCGCAAAAAGACATTGAAGGACAAGCGTTTTTCAGCACGTTGCCGCAACAAGCCGAAAGGAGGCTCACGCCTACTCCTGAGATGCAATTCCGTACATCCCCAAGTCAATCACCCTCGCCGCTGAGCCTCCGGCACCTAAAACATCATTATACTATGAACAGAAAATTAAAATTTCTTATGGGTTCAATTTTAACCCTTAGCCTCTTGCCCTTCTCTACAAAAGCTCAAGAAGAGACAGACGAAGATTTACCATTTCTGAAAAGTGACTATCTCTATGAGTATCTTCGCGAAGTAAAAACTTCCATGGGCGGAAAAGTTGTCAGCGAAACAAAGATGGAAACTACCTACGATGACAATAACCATATCACGAGCATGATAACCACTACCAATGGTGCCAAAACTATGGAAATGATTGACTATGAATATGGTGATAAAACTCGCTCAAACGCAACTAACATGTATATGAATGGTCAAAAAATGATGACCATGAAAACCAATAGTTCTTTTGCCGACGACATTTATCGCAACATGACTGTTAATGAGACCGAAACAGAGCAGATGGGCAATAAATCCAAACAACGGAATGAATGGACCTATGATGAGCAAGGTCGAATTATAGGCATGAAACAATTCCTTAACGGCGATCTTCAACTTGAGCAGATAAATTATGAATGGACTCCTAACTCTTGCACATACGAAGAAATTCAATACTTACCGATGAAGTCAACAAAAAAGGTCTCAAAGCAATTCAAAGATGACCATTATATTCAAAATATCCTTGAGATTCATAAAACTGACATGAATGGCGTAAAAATGGAAAGTCGAAGTGAATGGACCTATGATGACAATGGCAACATGACTTCGTACAAGAACTTCCAAAATGATCAACTTTCAATGGAATGGAAGGATTTCAGTTGGGGTGACAAAAAAAGCAGCCATACAGAAATCATGTATATGAACGGGAATCCCACAACTACAGCTGAAGTGAAACAATACTATAAATAACTAAACCTGAACTTTAACTATCATGTTAAAAAAATTACTTAACTATTTATCACTGACAGTGATAGTTGCTTTCAGTGCATGCGGCATCACTTCATGCTCCGATGATGACGTAGAGGAGTTAATCTCCACACTAAGCATTGAGTGTGAATGGATAATGACTAG
>CAMWSN010000109.1 GCA_947176925.1 uncultured Porphyromonadaceae bacterium | reverse complement strand
GTATTTTGCTTTCATTTTTTCCGATTTGAGGCAAATTGATGGCAAAAATCGTTGCGCAATTCAATACTATAAATAAATGACTATCAACTGGTTAACCAAGAACGTAGAATTTCCGGAGGCTATCGTTAAAGACCTTATAAGCCGATGGTTGCCGCGTGTTGCCGAGGCTCACGGAAAGCAAATCGGTACGCTGACCTACATCCTGACCGATGATGAAGGTATCCTTGAAGTCAACCGCGAATTTTTGCAGCATGACTATTACACGGACATCATCACGTTTGACTACAGCAAGCGCTCGATGGTCAGCGGCGACATCTACATTTCGCTCGACACTGTAGCCACCAATGCCGAACAATTTAACCAGAACCCTCTGCGCGAACTCCATCGCGTCCTTGCCCACGGCCTCCTTCACCTCTGCGGAATCAACGACAAAGGCCCGGGCGAACGCGAAATCATGGAGCGCCACGAGGATGAAGCCTTAGAATTGCTCTCTGAAACTATTTCGAATTATGATATTTGATTTTGACGTTATAGTCGTAGGTGCCGGACATGCCGGCTGTGAGGCTGCGCGCACCTCTGCGCTCACGGGGGCCAAGACGCTATTGGTCACTATGGACCTCAACAAAATAGCGCAGATGAGCTGCAATCCGGCCGTTGGGGGCATCGCAAAAGGTCAGATTGTGCGTGAGATTGACGCTCTCGGCGGCGCCATGGGACTGGTAACAGACGCCGCATCAATCCAATTCCGCATGCTAAACCGCAGCAAAGGTCCGGCAATGTGGAGTCCGCGCTCTCAAGCCGACAGAATGGCTTTTTCCGCCCGCTGGCGCCGCGAATTGGAACTTACGCCGAATCTTTACTTATGGCAAGATTCAGTTAAGGAAATAACGACTTCCGGAGGCAAAGTGACGGGAGTAAAAACCGGCTGGGGAGTAACTTTCACAGCTAAAGCAGTAGTCCTGACCGCAGGAACATTCCTAAACGGTCTGATGCACGTAGGTCGGACTCAGATTGGCGGCGGACGAGTAGCTGAACCCAAGTCCACGGGACTTACCGAGCAACTCGTCAGTCTCGGATTTGAAGCTGACCGAATGAAAACGGGAACCCCCGTGCGCTTAGATGCTCGAACAATTGATTTTTCACTTTGCACACGCCAGGATGGCGATGCTGACCCCGGAAAATTTTCTTATCTACCCGAAAGCGGCCCCACCCTGCCCCAGCTTCCCTGCTGGAGCACGCGGACCAATCCGGAAACACACCGAATTCTTCGCGAAGGGCTCCCGGACTCTCCTCTCTATAACGGCCAGATCCAAAGCATAGGGCCGCGTTATTGTCCCTCGATCGAAACAAAAATAGTAACATTCGCTGACAAAGACGAACATCACCTATTCCTTGAACCTGAAGGTGCGAACACGACGGAATATTATCTCAACGGATTCTCATCGTCGCTTCCCTTTGACGTACAGATGCGCGCGCTTCATACGATTCCCGCACTACGCAACGTCCAGATTCTCCGCCCGGGCTACGCAATAGAATACGACTTCTTCCCGCCGACCCAGCTTAAGCACACCTTGGAGACGCGATTAATTTCCGGACTCTACTTTGCCGGACAGGTCAACGGCACCACAGGCTATGAAGAAGCCGCCGGCCAGGGACTGATTGCCGGACTCAATGCCTCGGCCCATGTTCGCGACGCTGAGCAATTAGTCCTCAAACGCGATGAAGCTTACATCGGAGTACTGATAGATGACCTTGTCACCAAGGGTGTGGATGAACCTTACCGCATGTTCACTTCCCGCGCCGAATATCGCATCCTGCTCCGCCAAGATGACGCCGACCTGCGCCTCACCCCCACAGGCCATCGTTTCGGCCTCGCCTCTGACCGGCGCCTTGAAATTCTTCGCGATAAAGAAGAACAGATTGAAGCACTCACATCCATACTCCGCAATGCTTCACTCAAAGCCGCCGACCTCAATCCGATTCTCACCCGAATCGGCTCGGCCGAAACCTCCCAAGGCTCCCGCGCAGCAGAAATCATTCTTCGTCCGGGAATGGAGATCGCCATGCTCGGCAGACTCATTCCTGAGATTGAAAGATTCTCGCCGGAGGTTATCCAAGCCACGGAGATCCGCCTCAAATATGCCGGCTATATTGATCGCGAGCGTCAACTTGCCGAACGGATGAACCACCTGGAGCACGTCACCCTCGGCGACAAGCTCGACTACTCGACCATCCACGCGCTCAGCACCGAAGCCCGCCAGAAGCTCACAGCCATGAAGCCTGACAACGTCGGTCAAGCATCCCGAATTCCGGGCGTCTCCCCGGCTGACATAAACGTCCTGCTGCTGATGCTGAATAGATAGCTTTGTTTCACGTGAAACATAGATAAACAACGAAATTTCAAATAATTAACAAACATATTTCACGAAATGGAATACATTAAGTCACTCGTACGCGACGTCGTAGACTTCCCCGCAAAGGGAGTAATCTTCAAAGACCTCACAACAGTGTTCAAGGATGCCCGAGCGCTCCATCTGCTCGGTTGGGACCTCACCCAGCTCTATCGCGAAAAAGGTGTAACGAAAGTCGTCGGCATCGAAAGCCGCGGCTTCATTGGCGGTTCAATCCTGGCCTACGAACTCGGCGCCGGATTCGTTCCCGCACGCAAACCGGGCAAACTCCCCGCTGACACCATCTCAACAACGTATGCCAAAGAATACGGCACAGACACAATTGAAATCCACCGCGACGCAATCACAGAAGACGACATCGTGGTTCTCCACGACGACGTACTCGCTACCGGCGGAACCATGGCCGCAGCCTACGAATTGATCAAATCAATGAACCCGAAGAAAATATACATCAACTTCATCATTGAAATCAGCGCCCTCAACGGACGCTCCAAACTCCCAGCTGACGCTGAAGTAACCTCGCTCATAACCTATTGAAGCACCAGAAACCACAAGAACTGCGTGACAAAATCTCACGCATGCCAACTACCCCCGGAGTCTACACCTACTATGACTCCGAGGGTACGGTAATCTATGTCGGCAAGGCAATAAACCTTAAACGGCGCGTAAGCTCGTACTTCAACAGAACTCACGACGTGGTCCGCACAAACCTGCTCGTACGCGCAATTGCCGACGTCAGCTACATCGTTGTACCCACGGAACAGGACGCATTGAATCTCGAAAATTCAATGATCAAGGAGTATAAACCGCGTTATAACGTCCTGCTCAAAGACGACAAATCCTATCCTTGGATTGTGGTCACCAACGAGTATTTCCCACGGGTATTCATGACCCGGGAAAGATTAAAAGACGGCTCAAAATATTTCGGACCATATACCGATTCAGCCTCAGCCAAAGCAGTCCTGAACCTGGTCCACGAGTTATACCCTATCCGAAATTGCCGCCATGCAATCACGCCTGACTACTTAGCCCGCGGAAAGGGAAAACTATGCCTTGAATATCACCTGAAAAAATGCGGAGGATGTTGCGTCGGCATGGTTGACCAAAAAGAATATATGGAAAACATCGAGCGCATTAAAATGATCTTGAAAGGAGAAACGGGTCAGTTACAATCTTATCTAAAAGAACAGATGGAGAAATTGGCCGTCGAAATGCGCTTTGAGGAAGCTCACGAACTAAAGAAAAAATACGACCTCATTGACCGTTACCAAAGCAAATCAGTCATCATCTCCCAAGTCCTGGACCAGGTTGACGTATTTGGTCTGAGTGACCAGGGCGACAAGGATGTTTTTGTCAATTACATGCACCTGCGCCGCGGAGCTGTGGTCAAAGCACTCACATTGCATTATACCCGCTCACTCGAAGAAACACCCGGGCAAATCCTCGATTATGCCTTGAGCGAAATCAGCGAAAGATTAGGAGTAAAATTCGACGAAGTGGTAGTCGGCCAACTACCCGAGATGAGCCATGAAGGAATAAATTTCATCATTCCCCAGAGAGGCGACCGCAAAAAACTGCTTCAGATGAGCGAACGCAATGCCAATCAAGCCCGAATAGACATGGAGGTGCAACGCGAGAAACTCAACCCCGAACAGAGGGTTATGAGGGTACTTACCAAGATACAGCAAGACTTCCGCCTACCGGAATTACCCCGCCACATTGAGTGTTTCGACAACTCCAACATTCAGGGGACCAACCCCGTCAGCAGTTGTGTAGTGTTCCGCAACGGCAAACCCTCCAAGAAGGACTATCGTCACTTTATCATCAAAACCGTAGAAGGCCCCGACGACTTCGCATCAATGAAGGAAGTTCTGACCCGACGCTACACAAGATTAATGCAAGAGTCACCGGAAGACTTACCGCAACTAATAGTCGTCGACGGCGGCAAAGGACAATTATCGGCTGCCGTAGAAACCTTAGACTCAATCGGCCTTAGAGGAGTAATTTCAGTCGTAGGCATAGCCAAACGACTTGAAGAAATCTACTTCCCCGGAGACAGCGTACCTCTTTACATTGACAAAAACTCTGAAACACTGAAAGTTATCCAACACATGCGCGACGAAGCCCACCGCTTTGGAATAACCCACCACCGCGACCGCCGTAGCAAAACACAGACAATCAGCGAATTAGACTCCATTCCGGGCATAGGGCCAAAAACCAAAGAACTACTTCTGAAAAGATTCCGCTCCATGACTCGTATCCGTCAGGCAACCCTCGCTCAGCTCACTGAATTAATCGGCCCTTCAAAAGCCCAAACCCTACACGAACACCTCCAAAACTTGCAAAATACTGCAGTTTAGAACCCAAAAAATTGCAAAATACTGCAGTTTAAACCCCAAAAACTTGCAAAATACTGCAGTTTAGAACCCAGAAACTTGCAAAATACTGCAGTTTAAACCCCAAAAACTTGCAAAATACTGCAGTTTAGAACCCAGAAACTTGCAAAATACTGCAGTTTATAGTAAATTTGCAGCAAAATTAAGAACCATGATAGATCAAACAATACTGCTGCAAACCCTTGCTGATCAGCGGGAAGAACTGGAAGCGAAAGAAAACAAAAAACTCTGTCGACGAATGGAGCAAGACCTAATAGAATTAAACAGCCCCCTTGCCCAAGTCGTAATCGGAGTGAGACGCTGTGGAAAATCAACGATGTGTTACCAGGCTCTACGAGAAGCAAAAATCAATTTCGCTTACGTAAACTTTGACGACGAAAATCTTTCGTTAGTCAATGCAGGTGACCTGAATACACTCCTTGAATCTCTCTATACATTATACGGCAAGTTTACCCATCTATTTCTTGATGAGATCCAAAACGTAGAAGGATGGCAACTATTTGTCAACCGACTCCTGCGGCGAGAAATGAAAATAATAATCACGGGCTCAAACGCAAAACTTTTAAGCAGCGATTTGGCGACACACCTCACAGGTCGTCACCACGTAATCAATCTCTTTCCTCTGTCATTCCGCGAATACTGTGAATGTAACGACGTAGACCTCTACTCTCCCACAACAGAAAAAAAGGCCCTCAGACGTCGAGCATTTAACGAATATCTTCATCAAGGAGGATTTCCCCAGCTCCTCCAGATAGAAAACAAACGAGCATACATAAATGACCTTACAGAAGCAATACTCCGCCGGGACATAGAACAGCGATTCAAAATTCGCCATCCAATGCAATTTGAACGCCTGGCGAATCACATGATGAATATCGCGCCGGTAATAATATCAGCAGAAAAACAAGCAAAAGAATTAGACTTTAAGTCAACCAACACATTCCACAATTATTTAGGATACCTTTGCGAAGCATTCCTGCTCGTAAACCTGCATAAATACTCTCAAAAAAGTAAAATAAGACTCGTAGGCGAAAAATACTACTGCATTGACCCGGCCCTGATGGACAAAAGAATAGATGCATTCAGCGGAGAGAACTTCGGATGGAGAATGGAAACAATCGCCTTCCTTGAACTCAAAAGACATGCACTAATAAAAGGCAACGATATATATTACCTCTCGGAAAGCGGGCGTGGCGAATGTGACTTCATCATAACATTAGGGAATCAAGCAATAGAAGCAATTCAAGTATCATACGACATAAGCAACCCCAAAACATATAGACGAGAAATTAACGGACTGATAACAGCCGCTAAAAAAACAAACTGCAAAAAGCTCCTTCTGTTAACCGAGAATCAACGGGAAACTGTAGAAGCAGACGGCTACACAGTAGAAGTAAAGCCAATCTATGAATGGCTGATAGAAATAAACTCAAAAGAAAACTATGGATGAGAGATATATGAGGAGAGCATTGGAATTGGCCCGACTTGGTGAAATAGGGGCCCACCCCAATCCGATGGTCGGGGCAGTAATTGTCGGGCCCGATGGTGAAATCCTAGGCGAAGGATATCATCAGCGTTGCGGCGAAGGACACGCGGAAGTAAATGCCGTGGCCGACGCAGAAAAACGAGGAGCAGACCTAAGCCAAGCAACAATTTATGTCACCCTCGAGCCTTGCGCTCACTACGGCAAAACGCCCCCATGCGCCGAACTGATAATCCGAAAAAAAATCCCTCACGTAGTGGTCGGATGCGTTGATCCGTTTGCTAAAGTACAAGGTAGAGGAATTCAAATGCTGCGCGAAGCGGGAATAGAAGTGGAATTAGCCCCTGAGGAAATTGCCGCCGAATGTCGCCACCTCAACCGGAGATTTTTCACAGCCCACGAACTTCACCGCCCATTCGTAGCACTTAAATGGGCTGAAACAGCCGACGGATATGTTGACCGGCAGAGAAGTCCAGAAGAGGAACCGCTGAAGATTTCAACTCCGGCAGGACAAGTGGCAGTGCACCGATACAGGTCAACGTTCGACGCAATAGCCGTGGGATCAGGGACAGAAAAAATGGACTCGCCGAAACTCGACGCCCGCAAATTCCCGGGTGGCCGAGCCCCGAAACGAGTATATTTTACGCGTCAAGCCCCCCTGATTGAACAACTCCATAAACTATACGATGAAGGAATAACCCCGGTCCTGATTGAAGGCGGGCCAACGCGGCAACGGTCACTCATCGCCGCAGGACTCGCTGACGAAATCCGCCGAGAAATCTCCCC
>CAMWSN010000108.1 GCA_947176925.1 uncultured Porphyromonadaceae bacterium | reverse complement strand
GGTCTGACCCGGACAGTCGAGCGCGGAAGTGCGCAGGAGTTCCCATGCCTCCTGAGCATCAGACGATTCCGACCGATAGCGACGCTGAGCATACTCTGCCATCCACCGGGAGGCATCCGGTTTTTCAGAGTACCATGGAAGTTCAAAGAGCAGGTCATACATCACCGGGGCTTGCTCAATCGCCTCCGGAGCAGCACCGATGCCGACCACGGATGAGGTGCCGCGAGCATCAAAATAGCCGTCAATAATGCCGTTGAAGCGCCCGAAAAGGCCCGTGCGACCACCAAAGTTGAAAATAGTGCAATAGACCGTCTCATGGCCCTTATAATTTCCCCACCCGGGACGCCCGTCACTATAAAGGTCAAGCACCAAAAGCTTTCCCTTTGGAATATTGTCAAGACTCTTATATTGCGCCCCGCTCCATTGCCATGACTGGATAACGAAATGAGAGCCGGGAGTGGCCTTATCCATAGCATTGTAAAGGTTTTTATAAGCTTTGTCAACGTTTGAGGGCGTCGCACCTCCTTCATGGAAGGGGTCAATAGAGTAATACTTACTTTCACCCATAACTTCCTTAAGACGGGCATAATACTTGGCCGCAACCTCCGGAAATTTCGAAGTGGTCGCGTCAAGAATATAAGGACGGGTGAACCCGCACCATCCGCCCTGACTCGTCGCTGCAATGCCGGTCTTTTTCTGGAAATTGTCAGGTACCATGCCGGCAAATCCGGGAAGAACAGGCTCAATGCCTAATTCTCTCATTCGAGCGGACATCTTGCGTCCCAATTGCGCCTGACGTTCATACCACCAGTTAGGGTTAGGGCCACCCCACCCTTGCAGATTGTTCATGCCGAACCAGGCCATGAAGCTCGGTCCGCCAATGAAATCGTTTGCTTCTTTAGCCGTATAACCGTAATCGTCCATCAGAAACTTACGCCAGACTTCCTCAAGGCCGATGATCTGGAGAGGCATGTTGATGCCATGAAGAGCCATATAGTCTATCTCCTGCTCCCAGCGTTCCCAGGTCCATGTACTCATCGAGTAAGAGAACGTGCAGTAGTTCAAATAGTAACGATAGCAGGCAGCAGTGGAATGCGTCTCCTCCTTAGGCAGGGGGAAGTCAACGGCGGAGAGATCCGTAGTCAGGCTGTTCCAGCTCAGGTTCACTCCCGCCGTATGATTCAAATACCATCCCAAACCCGTTGTCAAGGCCGAAAGAGTCGAGCCCTTGACACAAGGCTTGCTGCCGGAGGTGGTTAACACGAATGTTTCCTGACCATCACGGGCAACCGTTTCATCCACGATAGTCACAATGCGGTCTGAGGTTCCCGCTCCACCTATGCGGTTAAGCAAGTCCTTGACCGGCTGCGGGTTAGTCTCTACTGCCATCATTGACAAGCTGCCGGCAAGTAAAGTCCCCAAAGAGAGATAGCGCAACAATTCTTTCATAATAATATTAGTTCTGCCAATCCTTTTTAAGGGTTCGGCGAATAATCAGTACGTTAAGTCCGGTAATTAGAATAAAATAGACGATGGTGGCTGAAATCAGAGGAAAGACCGATGCGTCACCCAATCCGATTTCTTTCAGTTGACCCGTCCATAAATGGCGAAGCGACAGAGTAATTATCAGTGCAACGATAGCTACTATCAGGTTGACTACCGCTACGATACGTTCATAGTATGACCCGATTTCAGCCGGAGAATAGCCCAAGAGCATCAGGTATCTGAGTTTTTCCTTGCTCTTTTGAAGAAGCAGGAAGATACTCAGTACGAGGATAAACACCGCAAGCGAACTGATCAACACACCATTAAGCGTTACCATCAGCGACGAAGCCCTGAGGAATCTCGAAATATTGCCATCGTTGGCCTTGTCGCCGGCTATCTCTATTTCATGTTCTTCCAAGTATTTATGCGCATCAGATGAAGAAAGGCGGTCTATCTCGACAATAAGCCTGGATGGATTCGATTCCTCGCCACCAATATCCTCGCCGCCATAGCGCTGATTCGCCCAATCCATGAATGATTGAGGCACGGCAATGGTGTTCAATCGCGATGAAAAGCCGACAATAGCAGCATCGTATGTCTCCGAAAAATGGTCCGGACCGCTAAGAGTCAGCCGAATAGGGACTGCTCCTATTACGTTTTCACTAACCTGAGGCAAACCCTGGGGAATGGCAAACCCAAAATTATAGAGCATCAGATAATCCTTGCTCAGCATGATCGGAACAAACCCTTCCTGCGGGTCAAAATCCCAGTCGCGCGGACGCACATCAAAGAAATCATCAGGAACCGACTCACAGAACAGATAGCTTGAAAGCCCGTGGCCACCCATATCTATTGACGCTTTTACCGAGAATTGCGATGACGTGAACTGACCGATTTTCTTTACCCACGGCTGGCTTTTCAATTCCTCAATCTCCTCCTCGGAAAATGACACCGGCTCAAATCCGATGCCGTCAACCCTTTTGGAGAGGACCATAAAATCCTGGGAGAAAAATGAGTCTTCTTTCTCCGTCGAGTGATTGCTGTCAAGATAAAACATCAACCCGATCAGGACTACCGAGAGGCCGATGATATTTGACAATATATAGCCGGTCATCTGGCCCTTGGAGATGTTGCGTTTCAGCAAAGTCCAGATGTTCTTATCTGATTTAAACCACTTAATCATAGCGATACGAATTGAGGAGAAGTGAGCAATAGATGGTTGCCGACCGAAGTGGAAATGATGCCGGCTGATTGGCGTCCGGCCTCCTCTTCAACTATCTCGGACACTATCCTGTTGTTGGTTTCATCAAGATGGCTGACCGGCTCATCAAGGAAGATAAAATCGTATGGCTGACAGAGCGTGCGAATAACCCCGACGCGCTGCTGCTGACCGATACTCAGTTTCCCAACCAAAGCATCACGCTTGTCGGCGATTCCAAGGCGCTCCAAAAAGCCCATGATTTCCGCCTCGGTCTTGAAACCGGTCTTGTCATTTTTTATGCTGATGTTCTGCATTACAGTCAACTCCGGGAAAAGGCGCATCTCTTGAGGAAGTAGAGCAATATTGCGTGTGCGGATGTCACACCAGCGCTCTACGCTGAACCTCCGTACATCCTTACCGTCAAACAAAATTTGACCCGAATAGTCGCTGCGATTGCCGAAAATGAAGCTCAACAGCGACGATTTGCCGCAGCCTGATTCGGCCTGAATACAGATTTTACAGCCCTTGTTAAAAACGAAAGAAGGCACTTCCCAGATTTGGGAAGTGCGTATTCTTTCCGTATCTTCCATGCCTTTAAACACGCATGGAAGGACTTGCTTCAAAGTGATTTCATTTATCATATCGAATGATTACCATTCATAGTACTCAGTAGCTTCTTCTACAACAGTCGAATCACCGTAATAACCATAATCCGTAGCAGGGATTTCTGTCTGCTCATAGCCATAGCCATAGTCATAGCTGTTATATGAAGGATAATATGATGAAAGGTCAGTCTTTGAGGCTGTCAGAATCATATTTCCGATCTTTTCAAGTACACCGCTGCCCTTGCCGCCTTTGACTTCAAGCTTCATCGTCATCTCCATATCCTTGGGGTCACCATAATAGGAGAACAAGATGTCATTCTTCAGGCCGAGGTTCTTCATCAGCTTGTTATCCTTGTCAAGATAGCATGCAAAGGCTGCTAAATGGTCATCAAAGTCAAATTTCTTGACGGTAGCATTATCCTTGCTCTTCTGAATCTTATGATTTGAGATTACAATAAAGTTATCTTCCATCTTGACATTAACTTCAGCGTCCTTATCCAAGGTGATTGAGAATCCCTTTGATGCGCTTCCATCGTAAGGAATTGAGGCCATTGACATCAGATCTTCCAAATCGCCCATGACCTTCTTGGCCTTACCGTCCTTGGTCTCTACTACCAAAGTAACAGAAATCTGATTGAAGACGTCACGGCCTCTGTCAAGTGCAAAAACAGATTCCAAACCATTGGTGAAACCAAAACCGCAGGCAATCGTGCCGTCGATATTCTTCAGATAATCCTCAACGATACCAAGCTGACTCTTTTCTCTGCTTGACATACGGGCGCCCTCGGCAATTGCATCCAGATAATCTGACCACTTCATGTCCTTAAGGCTGGATGCAAACACGAATGACTCATCCTTGCCCAAATATGCCAGTGCCTTTGAGCTGACCTTGGCATCGAGGTCCATCATTTTTTCAAATTCCTTCATGTTCTTGGCCTTACCATCTTCATCAAAGGCCTTAGCTTCAATCTCAATGTCATCATTATCTAATGAACCCTTGAGACAGAAGTAACCATTATAAAGATCCATCACAGATGAAGGCATGCCGGCGTCCTTCAATTCGCGACGCAATTCCTTTGGCATCTTGAATGAAACGCCGAAAGCATTCCCGGAAATATATTTTGCCATAGAAGTCTTGGCAAACGATGATTCCTTCGCGTCTTCTATCATGGCGGGAATTACCTTTAATGGCTTTACATTATCCGAAGAAACCTCGGGAATCACATAAGCGTATGAATCCTTTATCGCTATAAAGGTGACACGCCAGTCACCCTGCTTATAGACCGAAATACCATCCTCTTTATCGTCCTCTTCAAAGCCCTGGTTTTCAATATATTTCGCAAACTTCTTATTATCATCCAGGTTCAGAATGATGATAGGTAATTCCTTCTTAAAATCAAAGGTAAACAGACACAGTTCTACGTCAACCCCGGAATTCTTGAGGAAATCATTCACTTCGCTAACGCCGTCATTAATCTCGTCGCCGGCTAAATCCTTGAGCCATGAAGGCAGCTTGACTTTGGAATCTGAAACCGAGAAACCGGCTGATTCCATTACCGTTTTTACATCGCCGATCATTACGACGTCTGCTTCCGCAGGGACAAGCGACAGCATTTTGTCAGACTTCGACGAGCACGAACAAATGCTCATCAAGGCCACGACCAAAAGACTCCAAAGGAAAAAATTCTTTTTCATTGCTATGTTTTAGTGTATTAATGATTGTGATTATATGCAGCAAAGTTACGAAAATTTCTTGAACCCCACAACTTTATCTTAAATTCTCTCATAGAAGTTTAAGCGCTATAGCCGCACAGGCTTCCGCGTCGGCCAGTGCATTATGATGATTCTCCAAATCGAAGCCACATGCCGCGGCCGAAACATGAAGCTGATGATTAGGTAGCCGCAATTTCCGCCGCGAAGCAGCCAATGTGCAATAAAACTCATAGCCGGGATAATCCATCCCATACTCCTCAAAAGCTGCCTTCAAGCAACTTTCATCAAACGGACGGTTATGGGCCACCAACGGAAGGCCCTCAATCAGCGGCTCAATTCGCGTCCAGACCTCCGGAAATGTCGGTTGGTCGTCCGTATCCCGTCGCGTCAGTCCGTGAACCGCCGTAGTCCATCGGTTATAATAATTCGGCGATGGCTGAATCAGACTGTAGAACCTATCTACAATCCTTCCGTCGCGAACAATGACGATGCCCACGCTGCAAACCGACGACCGCCGCCCATTGGCCGTCTCAAAATCTATTGCTACAAAATCTTTCATCACTGCAAAGATAATGAATTTTCCCCACATATCAAACGAGACGAGGAGATTTCCCCTCGCCTCGCTTTTTTATGTCTGACAGTGGATTAGAGCAAATTCTCGCGCTCGGTAATCTCAGCGTCAGTCATCGTGTATCCTCCCAGGGAACCTTCCTTGGCCTGGATACAGATGTAAGTCATCGGCTCCGTTGAAGTGCATTTGATGTTGCGGTCACAGTTGGTAGCCACGCGGATCACTGAACCCTCAGCCACGTCAAAAGCCTCATCATTGACCTGAAATTTACCAGCACCGCTGAGGATAATGTAGTTCTCTTCATTCTCCTTATGGGAATGAAAGAAAGGAACGGCCTGGCCGGTAGTCAAAGTGCCAAAAGAGATTTCACAGGAAGTGGCGCCCGTGGCGTCCTTGACAAACTGCTTGCCTTCAAATGACTTTAAGCTACCTACTGAGGCGTGGGCATACTTTTCACCCGAATTAATTGTCTTGATTTCGCTCATAATTTTGATTTATTTAAATTATTTAGTAACTTTGCATCGGAAAGTGACTTTAATATTGATAACGCAAAGTTACGACTAATGTTTGAGATTCGCAAGACGTTACCGGGATGTTAACCGCTTACTTTCAAGTAACTATTTTTGAAGATGAAGAAGTTATCGCTACAAAAAAATTTAGAAAAATTCACCCGCATCGAATCGTGTCCGGTGCGCAACGTCGTTTCGCGCTTTTCCGGAAAATGGACCTTATTGATTCTCTGTGTCCTCGCCGAAAACGATGCGACCCGCTTCAACGCGATAAGCAAGGCAATCCCCGACATCTCTCCCAAGGTATTGACGGATACTCTTAAAAACCTTGAAGCGAGCAACCTCATCTCGCGAAAACTCTATGCCGAAATTCCGCCCCGGGTCGAATACTCCCTGACCGACCTCGGAAGGAGCCTCATGCCCCACATTAACTCACTGATCGCCTGGGCTCTTGATAACTTCAACGCCATCACCCGTGGGCGATGACGTTGAATCCTGATTATTATCCTAATTTCTCCGCAAGAGCCGCAGCCTGAGCGAAGCCGTCTGTCTTGTCTATATCACTTGATGGTATTGGAGTTTTGGTTATAGGCCTTGGCCACACACTTCCATTCGCCGCCAAGTTTAAGCAAGAGCAAAAAGTCAGTGAAGTCAATCGTGCCGCCCCACCCTTCTTCCAAAACACGGACCACGGCTACGGTCTCCTCTACTGCCAACACATCAATGCGCGCCTTGAAATCCGCTCCGGCGCCGACGGTGTCTACGTTGTGATAAAACTGATCGATTGACCCGCGTTCAACCGCTCCGTTAAGAATACCGAAAAGTACGGCATCTTCGGTGAAAAGGGTCTTGGCATACTCGCTGTTGCCCTCGGCAACGCTCTTTACGAACTTCTCAGCAGCCTTGGCTACTGCATCATATTCCTTGATTTCGTCTCTCATAATGATTATAATTGTTTGATTTTATGAGTGCAAAATTAATATGATATTCACTAATAATCAAGTACCGAAAAATTTTTCATATACCGAAAATTTATTCTGTACTTGTAAATTAGTCAGTTATTATATAACCTGTCA
>CAMWSN010000107.1 GCA_947176925.1 uncultured Porphyromonadaceae bacterium | reverse complement strand
ATCCGTGACCGTGTGGCTCGCGACAAATATGTAGGCACAGATGAACTTCACCGCATGCTGCGTGAAGAAATTGCCGCCATGCTTGCCGAACATGACCGCGTCAATGACGTAGGCCCCGGTGAAGATTTCAAACTCCCTGTCGGAACCCGTCGCCCCTACGTCATCATGGTTGTCGGAGTTAATGGTGTCGGCAAGACCACTACAATCGGCAAACTGGCCAATCTGTTCAAGCTTGCCGGCAATAAGGTTGTCATCGGCGCAGCTGATACCTTCCGTGCCGCTGCCACTGAGCAACTTGAAACATGGGCCGAACGGGCCGGAGTAGCCATTGTCAAGCAGAAACTTGGCGCAGACCCAGCCGCCGTAGCTTTTGACACCCTGCAGAGCGCCGTAGCCCAGCAGACTGACATTGTCATTATTGATACCGCCGGACGTCTGCACAATAAGAAACCCCTGATGGAGGAACTGAGCAAGATCCGCCGCGTGATGGATAAAGTCGTGGCCGGTGCGCCTGACGATGTCCTTTTAGTTCTTGACGGCTCTACGGGCCAAAACGCATTTGAGCAAGCTCGCCAATTCTCGGAAGCTACGACAGTAACCTCACTGGCCATCACCAAACTTGACGGAACGGCCAAGGGCGGCGTAGTAATCGGTATCAGTGACCAGATGCAGATTCCCGTAAAATATATCGGCCTCGGCGAAGGCATCAATGACCTTCAGGTATTCAATAAAGAGCAGTTTGTAGACTCCCTCTTCAATGAAAAGGCGTAACGTCAACATCGTATCGCTCGGGTGCTCAAAAAACTTGGTTGACACCGAGCGTTTACTTTCAATGCTAAAAAATACCGGTATCCGGGCGGAAGTCACGGATAACGCTGCTTTGCCAGCCGAAACCGTTGTTATCAACACTTGTGGATTCATCGGCGATGCCAAGGAAGAGTCAATCAACACCATTCTTGAAGCCGCCGAAGCCAAGGCAGACGGCCTTATTGACCGCATAATGGTCATGGGATGTCTTAGCGAGCGTTATCGTAAAGAATTACCGGCTGAGATGCCGGAAGTTGACGTCTGGACCGGAAAATTTGACTGGCCTGCAATCGTTGGCGAAATTACCGGTAAGCACCCCGGCGCTTCACCCTATGACCGCGTGGTTACTACTCCCCGCCATCACGCATACCTGAAAATTGCCGAAGGTTGTAATCGCTTTTGCGCTTTCTGCGCCATTCCGCTCATTACGGGACGCTATCATTCGCGAACTCCTGAAGAAATTGAGGCCGAAATCCGCTCCCTGACGGCGCGCGGTGTCAAGGAATTTAATGTCATCGCCCAGGACTTGACCTCCTACGGGCGAGATTTACCCAAAAAAGTTCTTTTGCCGGAACTCATTGACCGATTGAGCGACATTGAAGGCGTAGAATGGCTCAGGCTCCATTACGCATATCCGGCAGACTTCCCAATAGAGACTATGGACGTTATGGCCCGAAAGCCTAACGTTTGTAACTATCTCGATATTGCCCTCCAGCACATAGCTGACCCGGTGCTAACAAACATGCGCCGCCATATTGACGGGCACCGTACTCGCGAATTGATTGCCGAAATGCGCTCACGCGTTCCTGACCTGCATCTGCGCACTACTCTGATGACCGGATTCCCCGGCGAAGGAGAAAAAGAATTTGAGGAACTCCTGGAATTCGTCAAGGAAACCCGTTTTGAGCGCATGGGTGCTTTCGCCTATTGCGAGGAGGATGACACCTTCGCGGCAAAAAATCTTCGCGACGTAACTCCTCAGGAAGTTAAGCAAGCTCGGCTTGATCAACTTATGGCCGTGCAGGAGCAAATATCCCTTGACATTCAAGAACAGAAGGTCGGACGCAAACTGCGCGTGATGATTGACCGCGAAGAGACTGATTTCTATATAGGCCGCACGGAATGGGACTCTCCTGAAGTTGACCCCGAAGTGCTTGTTCGCAAGTCCGCGGCGCTTAAAGTAGGCGACTTCACTAACGTAAATATCGAAGAGGCGCTCCCCTTCGAACTTATCGGCTCACCCGCTTGAAAGCCCACCTCTTTAATCCGGAAAATGACCTGGCTCTGGCCTCCGGAATGGCAAACTTCACGCCATCAGCTTCAGTGCGCCGTTTTAAAGAGGCTTTGTCACAACTCCCACGCTGGTATGCCGACGAGAGCGACATAATTCTGACGCCGGGAGCTATTGCTGAAAATCCGGATGCGATTCCTGCGCCTTGGGGTTGGAGTGCTGACGCTATTAGGCAATTCAAAAAAGCAGGAATCCGGAGCCCTTTTCCTGACGCGGAGACTATTCGTAACCTCAGTCATCGGCGCATCTCCATAAAACTCCATGACCTTCTTGAAAAATCGAATCTTCCCTATCAGCTTTCACCAAAACCGGGTGAAAGCTCTGATGCAGCAGAGATTTCTTCAAACCAAATTTTCATAAAAGCGCCTTGGAGCTGCTCCGGCCGTGGAGTTGTTGACTGCTCCAATATGACAGTGGCCCGCGTGCGCGACGTCGCATCCGGAATAATACGCCGCCAGGGTTCGGTCATGATCGAGCCTAAATTACCCAAAAATCAAGATTTCGCACTGCTTTTTGAATCCATTGACGGCAAAATTCACTTCAAAGGCATTTCCTCTTTCTTCAATTCTTCAACTCAAACGGCCTATGGCGGAAATTTCTGCGCCTCCCAAGAGGAGATTCGCGAAAAACTCAATGCTCGATTTCTTGACGAAACAATCTCAGCCGTCACTGATGCCCTGAACGTCATGATAGCCCCATATTATTCCGGGCCGTTAGGAGTTGACATGATAACTTACGGACCGGAGAATCTCATTTGTCCATCGATAGAAATTAATCTGCGGCGAACAATGGGCTTCGTCGCGCTCTCACTTTATGAAAGACTCGGAAGAGGAATTTTCCGCATTACCCCCGGAGAATCCGTAGGCATCCGGTTAATTGACCCCAATCCTTATTTCTCAGCAACTTTTCACTCAATGCCATGAAAAAACTGTTTTTATCCCTGATAATGCTACTTCCGGCAACTTTTGCCTATGCCGGAGTGCGTGAAGTTAAGCTTCCAAAGTGTAACGGAATCAAACTGAACGCCATAATTTCAAAGGAAATCAAGACTTTACCTGAGAATGACACCCTGAAGGTTATCCTCACGGGGAAAAAATACTCCTTTTCACCTGACAAAGGCATTGAGCGCTCCCTCTGGATCAGCAACCATGACCAGGACAATCCCAAATCCATAGGCCTTCTGCTTGAAAACTGCTCCAATATCATCATTGAAGGCAATGATGCCGACTTTATGTTTGAGGGCCGGATGCTTCCTATCGCGGCAGTAAATGTCAGCAACCTGACAATCTCCGGAATTCACATTGACTTCCCGACTCCCCACATCGCTCAAGTTGAAATCATTGAGAATAAGGACGGAATTATAACCTATCGACCGGCCGAATGGGTCAACTACGAAATTCGGGATGGTAAGTTTATCCATAAAGGCAAAGGTTGGGAAATCCATCCCGCCTGGGGAATACCCTTCGAGGCAGATACGCGCCACGTTGTCTATCGTCAGGGAGATATCAGTCTCGGCACTTCAAACGTCACCCAACTTCCTGACGGTACGCTTCAAGCCCCTTGGAATAATCCCGCTCTGATTCCCGGAACCCGCATAGCCATGCGCGGATGGGGACGCCCTACCCCCGGAATTTTTATTGATCACTGTAAAGACGTCACCCTTAATGACGTTAAAGTGCATTATTCAGAGGGAATGGGCCTTTTGGCGCAAAACACTGAAAATATTACCCTCAGTGGCTTTGGGGTTTGTCTCCGAGACGAAAATGACCCTCGATATTTCACTACTCAGGCCGACGCCACACACTTCTCATCCTGTTGGGGTAAGATCACGAGCAATGACGGCCTCTATGAAGGAATGATGGACGACGCAATCAACGTCCACGGGACATACCTGCGTATTAGCGAAGTGATTGATTCCACAACGGTTATTGCCCGCTATATGCACAACCAGACATATGGATTTGAATGGGGAGCGCCCGGCGAAACTGTCCAACTCATTGCTCCGAAAACTATGGAAATAAGCTCCCCGGAAATAAAAATAGCCGAAATTGAACCTATCGAACAAAAAGAGTTCAAAATTACGTTTGATACTCCGATAAATCCTCAGGTCGGACAAGGAATTGAAAACCTTACGCGCACTCCTGAAGTGGAGTTCTGCCGCAACACAATCCGTAACAATCGTGCACGCGGAGCATTATTCTCAACCCCGCGTAAAACCCTCTGTGCTGATAATCTATTTGACCACACCTCAGGGTCTGCCATCCTTCTTTGCGGCGATTGCAACGGTTGGTTCGAAACCGGAGCCTGCCGTGACGTTACTATTCGCGGCAACCGATTCATTAATTCCCTCACCTCTCAGTACCAGTTTACTAACGCCGTAATTTCCATTTACCCTGAAATTCCTGATCTTAACAGCCAAACCAAGTTTTTCCACTCCGGAATCACCATCACTGACAATATTTTCGAGACCTTTGACGCTCCATTATTATACGCCAAAAGTGTCAACGGCCTGATTTTCCTCAACAACACCATTATTAAGACTACGGCTTACCCGCCTTACCACCCTCAGAAGGCTCCTATATACCTTGAAAAAGTTACCAACGCTCAAATCCAATAAAACAAAAGCACGATTTCAGGCGTTTTTAAAATGAAAGCCGCTGAACTGTTAAGCGAACGCAGTGAGCGGCTTAAACTCTAAACAAAAAACTCTAAACAATATGAAAGAAATAGTTGACAAATTTGAAGAGCGGGTGAAAGAAGACCTGCGAAAATATCTTTTGAGTCAAGGAGCTATTGATGAGCATTTCCCCGAATGTCCTGACGTAGAAGAAAAATGGAGCGAAATTGCCCGCGAATATCTCCCCGATGGGGCTAAAGAATTCAAAGATTATCCCGCCGTTTCTCTTGGTTGGATGATGTTCATCGGAATGGCTATGGACTACTATTGGGATACCGACTGGGAAGCCAATGCCAAGCGCAATGACTTCTACTCCAAGCTCCGCGACATGAAGGGCTATGACAATTTAGATGAAACAGTGGTCCGCGACCTATATAAGTATGAAGGCGAAGGAGCCGACAAGGTTACGGAACTTGTGGCGGAATGTGCCCAACGCGTCCTCAGTCTGCTAAACCGTGAACAGGTAGAACCCGGCACGGAGATGGCTCTTGGCTGCTACATAGCCGCGCTTCATCAACTTTATCTTGCCGGAATGGGCGTCGGCCTCTGCGCCTTAGGCTATCACATGACCCCCATGGGTCAGGCGTGAGTAAAGCGCGTGAATCGGTAAGCCCATAACGTTATAATATGACCCGTTAAGCCCTTTGACGGCGGCTGCCCCAATCCATTCCTGGATACCATACGCACCCGCTTTGTCAAGGGGTTTGTATTTGTCAACGTAATAGTCAATCTGCTCATCGGATAACTCCGCGAACATGACCTCGGTAGTCGCCGAAAAACTCTCTAAAGACTCTCCCGGACGCCCGATACTTACTCCGGTAACTACTCGATGAGTGCGACCCGAGAGCTTTCGGAGAACTCTCTTGGCATCATCCAAATCCAGCGGTTTACCAATGATTTCATCATCAAGAATAACCACGGTATCAGCCGTGATAAGCACCTCATCCGCCGCCAAATCAGCCAAATAAGGCTCAGCCTTAATACGTGAAAGCACCAATGGCACTTCATCAACCGGCGTGCCTGCGGGAACAATCTCCTCAACGCTTCGAGAAGTGTCTACCCGGAAATCCACATCAAGCATTGCCAACAATTCACGGCGACGCGGCGACCCGCTCGCCAAAACATATTTTTTACCAGCCATAAGCAGTATCTGTATTTAGCCATTCGCCCTGAGAACGCATGGTCTGTTCAATTATTTCACGGGCAACACCGGCGCCACCCGCAAGAGGTGAAATATATTTCGCTGCACCCTTGGCATCAACTGATGCATCAGCAGGAGCAACTGAAAGCCCGACAAACTTCATGCACGGAATATCAGGAATATCATCGCCAACATAACATATCTGCTCCGGCTTTAACCCGTTATCCAGTGACCACTCTTCCAAGAGCGGGAGTTTATGACTGACTTTCATGAACACGTCCGTAATTCCAAGCAACTCAAACCGACGAGCTACTACCGGCGAGTCAGCTCCGGAAATGATAGCGATAAGATAACCATGTTTCCGGGCCAATTGCATCGCATATCCATCCTTGACATTAGCCATGCGGGCAGGATTTCCATCTAAACCCACAGGCACTATATTAGGCGACAAAACTCCGTCAACGTCAAAGACGAATGCCCGGATACGCTCTAAATCATACGGAATCGTACTCATATTTTCAGCTCAGGATGAAAGCGGTTAAGAATATTTTGTGTCAGCAATTTATAGACTTCGGCAGCTTCGGGATCGAGCGCGGAGATATGTTTGCGTATAGTCCCGACATCGCCGCGGCGGGCCGGTCCGGTCAATGCCTTATCGGGCGACCCGCTGAGCGCGCGTTCAAGCGTCAATTCCATCAGGGGTTGAAGCATCTTGAAATCAAGTCCGGCATCGTGCATGACCCGCTCACTCAAACTCCACAGATACATGACTAAATTGCAGCAAAGCACTGCTGCCGCATGAACCCGCCTGCGGCTAAGCGAATCAAGCCGGGCAACCTTTGGCGAAAGCATCAACCCGAGGCTCTCAATTTCAGGATCGCTACCCTCAATGAACAGCGGCAGGTTATCCCAATCAGGTGTCTTTCCCTTCAACATGGTCTGTAACGGATAGAGTACGCCACGACGAGGAAACTTCTCGGTATCAAACACGTCAAGGCCGACCGAGCCTGAAGTATGGAGCCAAAGAGTTGAAGGCGACTCAGGCAAGGATGCGACAAATCCGGGAATAGCATCATCAGTTATGGCAATAATGACCACATCAGTTTCCGAAGGGTCAAATTCAGCCATGTTGCCCATTGACGGAGAAAAAAGCCGGACATCTCTTACTCAATCCGCTTCAAACTTTTAATCAAAATTAGAGCCTACATTCCCTGCCCCGATAATTGAAATCTGCAAAACTTACCGATA
>CAMWSN010000106.1 GCA_947176925.1 uncultured Porphyromonadaceae bacterium | reverse complement strand
CGTTCCATATTGTTGACGAGCCATTGGATATCAAGGTCTTCCGTGCCGATATGGTTTGCAATATATTCGTAGGTCAACAGTCCGTCAGGGTCTGTTGCCAAATGTTTCTTTTCTTCTTCAATCATAGGTTTTCCACTAATTGCTCACCGCGAAGAATCGCTTCACGGTTGAGAGGTATTAATTTATGATGACGAGGAGGAAGAGTTTTTTCAAGGCCCTTGACCACGGTTTCAATCGGTACCATCGGCACCAGTTTCAGGAGTGCCCCCAAAAGGAGCATATTGTAGGTCTTGGGATTACCTGACTCAATGGCGGCCTCAGTAGCTTCTACGGCGGCCACTTTGATATCGGTGCGTTGCGGCTTGCGATGAATACCGTAAGGATCATAAATCAGCAATCCGCCGGGTTTTACGCGGCTTTCAAACTTGTCAAGGCTCTGCTGATTGAGAATGACGGCAACGTCATAGGTGTCAAGCACAGGAGAGGAAATCATCTCGTCAGAGAGAATGACGGTTACATTGGCCGTACCGCCGCGCTGCTCCGGGCCGTAGGCCGGCATCCAGCTGACTTCCTTTCCGTCCAAAAGTCCGGCGTAGGCAAGGATTTTGCCCATGGAGAGTACGCCTTGACCGCCAAATCCGGCTATAATTATTTCGTTCTTCATTTGGGATTCACGGTGTTTTTGAGTTCGCCGAGGGGATATTTCTCAAACATATTCTCCTCCATCCATTTATTAGCTTTTTCGGGCGACATCTTCCAGCCGCTATTGCACGTAGAGACGATTTCCACGAAAGAAGTGCCCTTTTTGTCACGCGCATTGATAAACGCCTGCTTGATCGCAGCCTTGGCCTTGCGCACGGCGGCAGGAGTGTGGACGGCCTGACGGGTGACATAACACGTGCCGTCAAGCTCTTTGACCAGCGAGGTGATATTCAGCGGATAGCCGTTGAGGTCAACCCGGCGACCGTAGGGAGTCGTAGAGGTCTTCATTCCTTCGAGCGTAGTCGGGGCCATCTGTCCGCCGGTCATGCCGTAGATGCCGTTGTTAATAAATATGATGGCGATGTTTTCGCCGCGGTTACAAGCATGAATAGTTTCGCAAGTACCGATTGCGGCAAGGTCGCCGTCGCCTTGATAGGTAAACACCGTAGCGTCCGGATTCAGGCGCGACAGGGCGGTAGCCACGGCCGGTGCACGACCATGAGCGGCTTCGACCCAGTCCACATCAATATAATTATAGGCAAACACGGCGCAACCTACGGGAGCCACCCCGATTGCCGTATCTTCCATGCCGAGTTCGTCAATAACCTCCGCCACGAGTTTATGTACCACCCCGTGGGAGCATCCCGGGCAATAGTGCATATTCACGTCGAGGAGCAAACGGGGCTTGGCCGCAACCTTGGAGCCTCCGGCGCTGATAATTTCTTCTTTCGTCATTTGATTACCTCCTTTCTCAAAGCGTCAAGGACTTCCGTCGGGTTGGGAACAATGCCTCCCGTGCGGCCGAAGTGACGTACCGGAGTCTTACCTTCAACGGCAAGCCTTACGTCTTCAACCATCTGGCCGGCATTCAACTCGCAAACCAAGATTCCTTTCATCCGTTCGGCGAGGCGGCTGATTGCCTCCGAGGGGAAAGGCCAGAGCGTTATCGGGCGCAAAAGGCCCACTTTAATTCCCTGAGCACGGGCATCTTCAATCGTCTTACGGCAGATTCGTGACATACATCCGAAGGCCACGAGCAGATACTCGGCATCATCAGTCATGTATTCCTCAAACCGGACCTCGTTTTGTTCGATTTTGCGATATGTTTCCTGCAGGCGGATGTTGTTTTTCTCCATTGCCTGCGGGTCAAGTTCCAGGGTAGTTGATACGTTGCGCTGTTTGCGTCCGTGCTTACCGCGGGCTGCCCAGGGACATTGAGCTTCAATCTCGGCATCGGTGCGACGCGGTTTGGCAGGCGGAAGCACGACCTTTTCCATCATCTGACCGATTACGCCGTCAGCAAGAATCATGGCCGGAGTGCGATATTTGAAGGACAGATCAAAGCCGAGACCTACGAAATCAGCCATCTCCTGTACCGACGCCGGAGCAAGTACAATCAGGTGATAGTCACCATGTCCGCCTCCCTTTACAGCCTGAAAATAGTCGGCCTGCGAGGGTTGAATCGTACCCAAACCGGGACCTCCGCGCATCACGTTGACTATTAGCGCCGGAAGTTCTCCGGCGGCGATATAACTGATGCCCTCCTGCTTAAGGCTGACACCCGGCGAGGAGGAGGAGGTCATGACGGCTTTACCCGATGAGGCGCCGCCATAAACCATATTGATTGCTGCCACTTCGCTTTCGGCCTGGAGCACAACCATCCCCGTGGTTTCCCACGGCATCAGGGCCTCCAAAGTCTCAAGAACCTCACTCTGAGGGGTGATAGGATAGCCGAAATAGCCGTCTACGCCATAGCGGATGGCCGCATGGGCGATGGCCTCGTTGCCTTTGAGCAGCTTTACTTCTTCTTCGTGTTGCTTCATAATTACTAATTACTGATTGCTAATTACTAATTACTTTATAGACTTCAATGCAGGCATCAGGACATACCAGCGCACATGAGGCGCAACCGATACACTTTTCCGGGTCTGCGGCATACGCAAAATGATAACCTCGGTCGTTGACTTCCTTAGCACGCAAGGCAAGCACATCCGTCGGACATGCCACCACGCAAAGGTTGCAGCCCTTGCATTTCGCGCTATCAATTTCGACCGTGCCGATTACTTTAGCCATATCTTATCGTTTCATTTTTTGTTTTATAAAGTGCAAATATAATCAAAAAAATTCACTTTACCGCAATTTTAGCGCAAATTAACCATCTGCACACCCGACAGTTTATTGTGTAATCAGCAAAAAAATTACTAATTACTAATAAGTCTAAGGAGCGTAAGCGCATCGATATATTGTGCGATACCCTGAGCTACGGCCCTGGCATTGGACATTGCGTGGACCACCGTAGCCTGATTGCCTGAAACGTCGCCTCCCGCAAAGACTCCCTTGCGGGTAGTCATTCCAAACGGGACGTCGCGCGTAATCACAAAGCCATTTTCGTCCACATCAATACCGGTGGTAGTCGAAACGATTCGCGACGCCGGCCGGCTGCCTACGGCCATAATCAACTTGCCCGGAGGAAGTTGGCGTTCTTCGCCGTCGGTCACGGCCGTCAGACGCCGATCGTCATATACGCGCGTAATCGATGTGTTCCACAGGAATTTAACACCCTCGCTGACCGCTTCGTCATATTCCGCTCTCAGGGCACTCATGTTTTCTATGTCGCGGTGATAGACAATCGTCACCTCCGAGGCGCCGAAACGGATGGCCGTGCGAGCGGCGTCAATAGCCGTGTTTCCGCAGCCAATGATATAGATTCTGTCGCCCTCTTTGATGGGCACCTCATCGCGCCCAATCATTCCTGCACGATAAAGCCCCGCGCGGCGGAGGAAATAAACCGCCTGACGGACTTTACGCTGCTCCAGGCCTTCGATTTTCAACTTTTTCGGCTTGCCCGTACCCGTCCCCATGAATATGGCGTCATAGCCGCGCTCAAAGAGGCCGTCAATCGTGATATCCGGTCCGATGGTTACTCCGACGTAGATTCTGACCCCTAACTGCTTGATTTTTTCAATCTCGCTCTCCACGATGTTCTTGGGCAGACGATATTCCGGGATTCCGAAGGTCAGTACGCCCCCGGGCTGCTGTTCCATCTCGAAAATGTCTACGCTATAACCCGCGCGGGCCAGTTCGCCGGCCACTGTCAGTCCCGCGGGACCGCTGCCGATAACGGCAACCTTACCTTTGGTCTTCTGCACAATGGGTTGACGCGACATTCCCATTTCCGTATCGAAGTCGGCCACAAAGCGCTCCAGTTTGCCTATATTAATATGCGCCCCGGTCTTGCCAAGAACGCAATGGCCCTCACACTGGCGCTCATGGGCACACACGCGCCCGCAAACCGCCGGAAGGTTGCTCTTGCTGTTGATGATATTCATGGCGTTCCCGAGGTTGCCCATCGAGAGTTCATGAATCCAGTCGGGAATCTCGTTACCGACCGGACAGCCTTTCTTACACTGCGGCACTTTGCAGTTCAGGCATCTTTTGGCCTCGGCTATCGCCTGCGCCATCGTATAAACTGAATTTTCCACTCTGAAAAATCTTTGTTAGTTTGCCACAAAGTTACAAAATATTTTTTTATTTCCGGCTCCCAACTCAAAAAAACATTTTGATACTCCTGCAGGTGCATGCGATTTTCTTGACACCATAGACCATTTTTTAATTCTTGCGAACTTTTTTGCGGGGCTGTTTGTTATAACCCTGAAAATTCAACTAACAAAACAGATTATGAAAATCAAAAACATTCTCAATGCCGGCATGATTGCAGTTTGCGCAGCTGCCGTGGCTGCTCCCCTGACCGGTTGCACCAAAACCAACACCACAACCGAACAGACCGCTTCAACTCAGGAGGAAACCCCTACCACTAACGCCCTGGTTGACGGCCTTTTCACTCCGGCTAACCTCGTTGAGGGAACAACTTATCCCCTTATCGTTGTTTCCGGCGACGCTGCTGACGAAACTGCAACAGTCTTCACCGCCGAAGAATTCCAGAAAGCAACTCCCGCTTATGTCTATACCGGCACCGACGTACAGTCAATCATCGACGCAAATGCCGTTGACTCTAAGCGCGTTTACAGCGTAGGCTCTACCCCTGACTCCGACGTGTATGCCGCCTCTCTTATCGTGAACGGCACTACTCCCGAACAGCTCAAGGACCGCAATTACATCTTCTTCTTTACAACCGAAGAACCCGTTGCCCCGCTGACTGACGCCCTCCGTACTGCCGGAGTAAGCTACACCACCGCTGAAATCCCCGCCGGCAAGACCGTAGAGGAACAGAGCGAAATCACCGGCGTAATGCTTGAAAAGGGCCAACCCGTCAACATCTTCCAGTTTGAAACCGGCTCAGTCACCGACGCCGCAGCTCCCGCAGCAGCCGCAGCCATCCCCGCCATCCAAACCTGGATCCTCTCCAAGTAATCCCATCTAAACCCCAATAACCAAAATAGCTAAGGCCCCACCCCGGTGCCTTAGCTATTATAATTTTATTTGCGACGGGGATTGCGGGGGAACCAGCCCTTGCGGACGCGTTCCTGCTGGTCGTAGACTTCCTTGATGCTCCAGAAGCAGGAGAAGGCCACTACTGCCAAAATCGCCGACCAGAAAAGACTGTCAATGACCAAAGCGCCGATGCTCGCAGCAATTCCGCCGAGGGCAAACGCCCAATTGACCTTAAGCCCGAAATAGTATTCGCCCTTGATGACCAAGGGATGAAACAGGCCGATAATCAGAAAGGTAGAGGCGCCGATCAGCAGCCCCTCCCAGTTGAGGCTCAAAACTCGCGCCCCTCAAAGGCGCTGATTTTCTGCCGCCACTCGTCGGTGATCGGCGTGGTTACTTTTTGCTTGAGGTCGATGCTGACCATAGTGGCATATCCGTCAGCCTTCACCTCGCCCGTAGCTGAGTTGACAATCTGCTGATGAAGCACCAATGACTTAGTCCCGATCTTATGGCAGCGGGTGACCACCTCCACGGGCTCATAGAGAGTGGTCTGTTTCAGGTAGTTGACATTGATGTTGGCCACAACAAGATTAATCGACCCCCACTCTATCGGTCCGCCGTTGATCGTCGTGAAATAGGCCACCTTGCCTATGTCCATAAACTGCGTATAGACCGCGTTATTCAGGTGGCCGAGCATATCTATATCAGTGAAGCGAATCTGAACCTCAGTTCGCAACTTAAAGGGAAATTCCGGTTGTTCTACTTTTTGCATATTCTTAGTGTATGATAAGTTCTGAAATGGTGTTTGGCGCCCCCGCGAACTCATTGAGCTGTTCAATCAGCTTGGAGCGCATGAAACTCAACTCGCTTTTAAGCGATGCGGAATTGAGGAAGACGTGCATTACGCCCTGCTCCGTCACATAGCGCCGCGTGGTGTGGCGGTTAATCGCGGGGCCTACGACCTCGCTCCACATCATGCAGGCTTTCTGGCGGGCTTCATTGCCCTCCATTCCGGAGCGCACGAAGACCTCATGGATAATGTCGCCAATCTGTTGAGCCTCAGTCTTCTTCATGGTGCAAGGGTTTAAATTCGCCGTCGGAGACCTCCCAGAGCCTGTAGTCGCCGCCGGAGCGGCTCATGATCTCGTCGAGGTGGGAGCGGTTGGTGTCGGTAATGAAAATCTGCCCGAAATCCGTCGCGTCGACAAGGTGTACAATCCGCGTCACGCGCTCGGAGTCGAGTTTGTCGAAAATATCGTCAAGGAGCAGCAGCGGCTTCATCCCTGTGGCCTCCCTAAGAAACTCATACTGAGCCAAGCGAAGGGCAATCACGAAGGTCTTACACTGGCCCTGCGAGCCGGTGCGGCGCATCTCCATGCCGTTGAGGGTCAATTCGATATCGTCGCGATGCGGACCTACCGACGTATGCTTCAAAATCTCGTCTCTGTGGCGGTTACGGTCAAAAAGTTCCGTCAGTGGAGCCTCGTCGAGGTGAGAAACATAGCGGAGGCCCGGCTCCTCCTGCTCGCCGGAAATCAGCCCGTAATGGCGGCTAAAAATCGGCAGCAGGCGCTTAATCCATTCCCCGCGGGCTTCATGAATATAAGCCGCTGCATCGGCCATCAGAGCCTCCACGGCCTCATAAAGCCCCGGATCGGTCATGCCCTCTTTGAGCATACGGTTACGCTGTTCAAGGCCGCGCGCATAGCGGATTAGCGCGTCAAGATAGCGCGCATCGCTCTGACTGATAACCATATCCATCCACTTCCGGCGCTCCTCGGCGCTCTCGCGGACCAGGTCGACATCGCTCGGCGAAACCAAGACCAACGGAAACGACCCGATATGGTCGCTCAGCTTCTGATATTCCTTCCCTTTGCGTTTGAGGCTCTTGCGGTGGCCGTCGGCAAGTCCGAGCGTCAGGTCCTCATCAAGCCCGCGACGCTCATAGCTCCCCTTGACCATCGAAAACACTTCGCCGCGAGTCATCAACATCTTATCCGGCACCCCGGAAAAACTTCGCCCGAAGCTCAGCGCAAAGATGGCATCCAAGAGGTTTGACTTCCCCATGCCGTTATTCCCCAAAAGTCCGTTGACCTTCGGCGAAAACTCAAGCCGCG
>CAMWSN010000105.1 GCA_947176925.1 uncultured Porphyromonadaceae bacterium | reverse complement strand
ATCCCTACCCCGCAAAACCTCTTTATGTTCCGCTTGTGGGGCTGGCGTATTTTATTAGTCTCACGGAGAATAACGAGCTGAGCATAACGGTTGATGAGAATACGGAATTTACCCCCGGCGAATCTATCGACATTGAATGTCGGGTTCAGCGCATCAGCCAAAGAAAACAAGCCCCGGGCAATTTCACCCCCCAGGACTCTTACACCTGGAACAAGGCGACAATCGCAATCAAGCTTGGCGACAGCATGGTTGACATCAAGGAGATTTCAGCAGCAGACAGACTGATAATCTCGCCGAATCCCGTCACCTACGGATTTACCCTGAACATTGACCACTCTTCCGCATTAAAGATCTACTCCCTTAGCGGAATGGCAATTTATTCAGGCAAATTCACCCCGGGAGAATTTATCGACGTCAGGACGCTTCCCTCGGGAATCTACCTGATTGAGGTCCCCGGCTATCCCGTAGCCAAACTGATTAAAAAATAATCCCCCTAACCCCAAAAGGGCCGCCGCGATTTTCGCAGCGGCCTTTTTTGGTTTAGGGGTTAGAGTCTATAGTTTAGAGGGGGAGGAACGGTTATTTTTCATTTTTAATTCTTCGTTTTTAATTTTTTTCGTACCTTTGCAGTAATTTAAGCGAAATATATCATCACGTATGCAGAAAATCAGAAACATTGCCATCATTGCCCATGTGGACCACGGCAAAACGACGGTGGTTGACAAGATGCTCCTTGCCGGTCATCTCTTCCGCGAGAATCAAAACGCGGGTGAACTTATCCTTGACAATAACGACCTCGAACGCGAACGCGGCATCACGATCCTGTCAAAAAACGTTTCGATTGACTATAAAGGTTATAAAATCAACATCATAGACACTCCGGGACACGCTGACTTCGGCGGTGAGGTGGAACGTGTGCTCAACATGGCCGACGGCTGCCTCCTGTTAGTGGACGCCTTCGAAGGCCCGATGCCCCAGACCCGCTTCGTGCTTGAAAAAGCAATTCAGATGGGTCTGAAACCGGTAGTGGTGGTTAATAAGGTTGACAAGCCCAACTGCCGCCCCGACGAGGTGCAGGAGATGGTTTTCGACCTTATGTTCAGCCTCAACGCCACGGAGGACCAACTTGATTTCCCGACGATTTTCGGCTCGGCCAAGCAGGGCTGGATGAGCACTGACTGGCAGCAGCCAACTGACAATATCCTCCCGCTTCTCGACGCCATCATTGAGTATATCCCCGAACCGAAAGTGCTTGAAGGCCCGGCTCAGATGCTTGTGACGAGCCTTGACTTCTCAAGCTACGTAGGCCGTATAGCCGTGGGTCGCGTTCATCGTGGAACGTTCCGCGAAGGCCAGGAGGTGGTGCTTCTCAAAAAAGACGGCTCGGCGGTGAAGCAGCGCATCAAGGAGCTTCACACCTTTGAAGGAATGGGACGCAAGAAAGTATCCGAAGTAAGTTCGGGCGACATCTGTGCACTCGTCGGCATCGAAGGGTTTGAAATCGGCGATACCGTGGCCGATGCTTCCGAACCGGAAGCGCTCCCCCGCATCGCCATTGACGAGCCGACGATGTCAATGACATTCACCATCAACGACTCACCATTCTTCGGCAAGGACGGCAAATACGTCACCTCACGCCATATTCAGGACCGCCTGACCCGCGAACTTGACCGCAACTTGGCGCTTAGAGTCGAAAAAGCTGACAATGAGGATGTATGGACGGTCTTCGGCCGCGGTGTGCTCCATCTGTCGGTGCTCATCGAGACCATGCGCCGTGAAGGCTATGAACTTCAAGTCGGTCAGCCTCAGGTAATCATCAAGGAGATTGACGGGCAGAAATGCGAGCCCGTGGAGTTGCTGACAATCAACGTAACCGAAGAATATTCAAGCAAGATTATCGATATGGTTACCCGCCGCAAGGGCGAAATGATTTCAATGAACGCTCAGGGCACCGACCGCGTTCACATGGAGTTCCATATCCCCTCGCGCGGCATCATAGGCCTGCGCAACAACGTCCTGACCGCCTCAGCCGGCGAGGCAATCATGGCCCACCGATTCCTGGAATACCAACCCTGGAAGGGCGACATCGAACGCCGAACCAACGGCTCATTGATAGCCATGGAAGGGGGCACGGCCTTTGCCTATGCCATTGACAAACTCCAGGATAGAGGCCGCTTCTTCATCTTCCCGCAGGAAGAGGTTTATGCCGGCCAGGTAGTCGGCGAAAACGCCAAGGATAATGACATCGTGGTCAACGTCACCAAGTCAAAGAAACTGACCAATATGCGCGCGTCAGGCGCTGATGATAAGGCCCGTATAGTCCCGCCGGTTGTCTTCTCGCTGGAAGAAGCGCTGGAATACATCAAGGCTGACGAATACGTAGAGGTTACGCCTCACCATATCCGCCTTCGCAAGATTATTCTTGACGAACTTGAACGCAAACGCGCCGGCCGATGAAAAAGGAGCTCCCCACCCCGGCGTTCACGATGCAGTTCAAGGTCCGCGACTATGAAGTGGACTGCGAAGGCATCGTCAACAACGCGAACTATCTCCACTACATGGAGCATACCCGCCACGAATTCTGCGCCTCGGCGGGCCTCTCCTTCGCGCGTATGAGGGAGTTGCAGATGAGCCCGGTGGTGCGCAAGGTCAAGATTGAATATATCCGCTCGCTTGGCTTGGGCGAAGAGTTTACCTCCTGTCTTGACCTTCGACGCGACGGGGCGCGCTTCGTCTTCCGCCAGTGGATTCTCAATTCACGCGGGAAACTGATTGTCGATGCCCTGGTGACGGTGGTCAACGTGATTGCCGGACGTCCCTCCCGCGGCGAGGAGTTTGCCGAGGCTTTTGCCGCCTATCTGTAGACTCTGCTATGCGTGACCTTCAGACTCTACGAATCGCTTTCAGTTCCCTGCGGGGAATGAACGTAACGCTTGGGCGCGAACTGCTGCGCCTGTGTGGCAGCGAGGAGCGTTTTTTTGCAATGCCGGAGTCTGAATTGCGCAATCTCACTCACTCGTCGGCCCAAATCTATTCCGCTGAATATCGAAGCAAGGTGCTCGCCGAAGCCGAAGCCGAGGCGCTCTTTATTCGCGCCCACTCGGTTGGCACCCTGTATTTTACCGATGAAGAATATCCCCGGCGGCTGCTGGAATGTGAGGACGCTCCTCTGCTTATGTTCTCCAGCGGAAAGACTGACCTAAACCGCTGTCAAACAATCGGAATCGTAGGCACCCGACATGCCACACCTTACGGCAACGACTTCACGCGCCGATTGGTAAGCGATCTTGCCAAGAAGCTTGACAATCCCGTAATCATCAGCGGATTGGCCTACGGAATTGACATTGCCGCCCATCGCGCCGCCCTGGAAGCCGGAATTCCCACCGTAGCCGTAATGGCTACGGGAATCTCCAAAATCTACCCGGCGGAACATCGCGCGTCGGCCGTCGACATTGTGCGCTCCGGGGGCATGCTCCTGACGGAATATTCATCGAAAGCCTATATCAGCCGCGGGAATTTCCTGGAGCGAAACAGAATCGTCGCGGGATTGTCAGACTGCTTGGTAGTCAGCGAGTCAGCCGCCAAAGGCGGCGCCCTGGTAACGGCAAGTTTAGCCAATGATTATAACCGCGACGTGTTTGCCTTGCCCGGGCGTATCGGCGACCAATACAGCGCCGGATGTAACCGCATTATCGCCTCCGGAATGGCCCGGCTGCTCACCTCGGCCGACGACCTTATAAGTGCCATGGGATGGAGAGCTAAACCGACGGCCGACGATACGACCCAGATGTCGCTTCCCATCCCCCTGAACCCGGATGAAGAAATAATTGTTAGATATTTAGAGACCACGGACGATGCCACGCTATCGCAACTAACGTCGGCCACAGGCTTCCCCATAGCCCGCCTGATGTCAATGCTCATCGACATGGAGTTCCGCGGCCTCATACTCTCCCTGCCGGGCGCCAAATACCGCCTGCACTAAACACTAAACACTAAACCTTAAACACCAAACTCAAGAATATGCCACGAATAATCCCCGAATCCGAGCTTATCATTAACCCTGACGGCTCAGTTTTTCACCTTCACCTCCGTCCCGACCAACTGACAGACCGCATAATCCTTGTCGGCGACCCTTCACGAGTCGACATGGTTGCTTCGTTTTTTGACACTAAAACCTTTGAAGTGCAATCCCGCGAATTTCATACCATTGGAGGCACATACAAGGGCAAACCGATAATGTGTCTGAGTCATGGCATTGGCCCTGACAATATCGACATAGTCATCACGGAGCTTGACGCCTTAGCTAACGTGGACTTCAAGACCCGCGAAGTTAGGGAACAGACCCGTTCGCTGACCATGGTCCGCATCGGGACCTCCGGGGCCCTGCAGCCTGAGCTGACACTCGGCACCCCTGTGATTGCCGAAAAAGCCATCGGATTTGACGGCGTCCTGAATTATTATGCCGGGCGAAACTCCGTGGCCGACCTGGATTTCGAGCACGCCCTCTGCGAGCACACGGACTGGAATCCCCTGTGGGCGAAGCCTTACGTCGTTAACGCCGACGCGGACCTCGTGGAGCAGATAGGCCGGGACGACATGGTTCGCGGCAATACGATTTCCGCCGTAGGTTTCTACGGTCCGCAAGGGCGCGAGGTGCGTCTCCACTTAGCTAATCCGGACCTGAACTCACGCATTGAGAAATTTGAACACAACGGTCGTAAAATAACGAACTACGAAATGGAATCCGCTCCCCTCCAAGGCCTTGGCCGACTGATGGGCCACCGATGCATGACCGTCTGCTCAATCATTGCCAACCGATTCAACACCACGGCGAATCCTAACTATAAGGACGGTATCCGCTCACTGGTGGAAACCGTCCTGGAACGCATTTAGATCAAGCCTGACAGCGGGCGGCCAAATGGCGTCCGCTCAGTCCGACAAAGCGCATAGCCAAGGAGACCAGCGCCAAGCTCTATCAGCGCGAAGTTTACCCACTCGTTGGCAATAAGCGCCTGAACATCAAAGACTTTAAAATAAAAAGCGATGACAATCATGTGGGTGAAATAAATCCACATGCTTTGTCGTCTCAGCCCTATCAGCTGAACCTCACCCATCCTCCCGGACAGCGCCAAGGAGAGGCCGAAAAGCCCGAGGGCACCAACTTGAGGGATATAAGGGAGGTCGCCAAGATACTTCATTGCAAGGCTAAGACAGATTGCTGCCAAGTAGAAAAGCAGATTCAGGCGGCGCCGGAAACTGTAAACCAACATGCCACCGACAAAGGCCAATCCGCCGCCGTAGGCATAGCCAATCAACCGGTTATTAAGTCTCAAAATCGGATTTTCTGGCTCAGGAAAAAGCCAGCGCATAAAGATAGCCCCCACGAAAATTGCTAACAGCCAATAACGATATCCGCGAAGGGGTTGCAGCAAGGCTACGGTAAAGGTGATGAATATCAAGGAGTAGAGATACCATAGCGGAAAGCCGCAAAACACTCCACCGTAAAGGGTAATCATGTAAACGTAGAACTTTACGGCTTCTAAAAGAGTGTAATCAAAATAGAAAAAATAATAAACTATGAGCGGGAGATAAATCAGATTCCACAAAACCCACATCTTTAACACCTTCCGGCAGCGCTCAAACATGAATCGACGGCGCTCGGACACCGAGTCAATCGCTCCGAGTTTTCGTTGGAGCAGAAAACCCGTAGCCATAAAAAAGAAAGGGACGGCCAACTTTATAAGCCAGTCAAACCATACGGGATAAAGGAATTGCTCATGTCCCGCCTCAATATAATTCGCTCTGAAATGGATAGCGACAACGCAAAAAGCCATCAGATACTTGACGGCATCCACTCCTGCAAGCTGGCTGAATTTTTGTGACGTAGACATGAGCTGATGTTCTTTTCAGGGAGGACGGTGATTACAGGAGTTTATCCTTCTTGGCGCGGTCGGTCATGCGCTTGATGCGTTCGGCCGTATCAGGGTGAGATGAGAACATCTTGGAGAGATAACTTGACTGCGCGCCGCTCCCCTCCATTGACTGGAGCTTCTTGAAGGCATTGATCATTCCCAATGGGTTCTTGCCATTGGATTTGAGGAATTCATAACCAAAGTCATCGGCCTCCTTTTCCTGTTTCTGAGAATACTTGGCTCCGGCCAGGGCCTGACCTAAGGTGCCGAGCTGGGAATCAGAGAGGGCGGCAAGTCGACCGCCGGCAGATGAGACGGCGTCTTTGAGCGCGCCGGTCAGCAGCGACTGGCGCATCTGCTTTTTCGAGTGATGTTTGGCCACATGGCCGATTTCATGGCCAATGACTCCGAGGAGTTCTTCGTCGTCCATGATATCCATCAATCCGGCAAACACGCGCACGGAGCCGTCAGGACACGCAAAAGCGTTGACGTCTACCACTTCGTAGACCTTGAAATTCAAGGGAATACCATCGGCCTGAGTGAGACCGGCAGTCAGGCGGTTGAGGCGCTTGGTATAGTCACTTTCAGGGGCGGAAACATGGTTTTGAGCATCCATCTGGCTAACGGACTGACGGGCATATTCAGCAATCTGAGCGTCAGAGATAGTGGCGGCCTGCACACCCTTAGAGGCGGCATTAATGGCTTTACCCACATTAAACTGGGCACATGACGTCATCGTCACGCCTAAAAGAAGCATAGCAGCGGTGAGGATATTTTTAAGCATAGTATTTCTTTAAAAAGGGAGGGCCGAAAATACTAACGGCCCTCCGAATTATCTGTTTTTTTCTAATACTTCAGAATTTTAGAACTTGACAACCTTGCCGTTGACAATGTAGAGACCGCGAACGGGATTGAGGACCTTACGACCCTGGAGGTCATAGATGGCACCCTGACGGTCAGCGGCGATTTCGCTGATTGAGTTTTCGCCATCGGCAACTACGTTGATGTTCTTGATTTCCCAAGTACCGGCAACGACGTTGGTTGAGTGATACTTGAAGCCGAACTGAACCTTCTTGCCGCAGTAAGCGCTGAGGTCTACGGGGTCGTTAGCGTAGAAGTTCCATGAGAAGGTTTCGGGAGCGGTCGGATCGGCAATTACGGTCCAGGCGGTCTCACCGGCCTCGCGGGCTACGATCTGAACATAGTCGGTGATAGCGTCCACGTCAATGAACTCGGCACCGTTTTTGAACTGGTTCAGGGCCTGCTGGAAGGTCAATGTAGCCTTTTCGTAAGAGGTCAGGTCAATGGCTTCGGTGGTATAAGCAACGGCATCGGCAGCGTGTGAGCTCTGAGCTTCTTCGCCTTCGAG
>CAMWSN010000104.1 GCA_947176925.1 uncultured Porphyromonadaceae bacterium | reverse complement strand
CATACTCTTAAATGCCACTGGAAAAACACTAATGGCGAAGAAGTAATTGGCGAATTTGATTCGAACGAAACGATTACAATAAAATAATTAATGAAGATTATGAGACTTAAAACCACTCTTTTAGCCTTAATCGGACTATTCCTTGCTTTCGGCGCTTCAACAGCATTTGCCGGCGATAACAAATATGCTGACAAAGATTATGTTAAAGATGCTCATTATGTATACTTTGACGATGAAAGCGGCGAACTGCTCGGAAATTCTATTGTACTCGCTAAGATTGATGACAAATTACAGATCTTTGAAAACCGGGGAGCAAACGCAAAGATCTTATGTGCCTGGGCGAATCCTGAGGTCAAAACTTTCAGCGAAGATAAAGTAATTACTGGAACTGACGCAGATGGTAATGATTATAAACTAACCATTGCACAAGTAGGGAGAAAGAAATACCAGTTATGGATAGAACGAAAGGAATCCGATGGTGATTATAAAACGACCAAGTGTATAAACATAACATCAATTGAATTCTCGCATACAGGTGTTACCTTCCGACCATCTAAAAATGTAAAGACAGGATATAAGCTTCTAATAGACTGGCTGATTAACGCCTTTTTTATCCCAAAACAATAATCGCATTATAGAAAGAGTCCGACAAGAGAGCTTTTGAACTTTTGTCGGACTCTTTTATTTATTTTCCTGGCAATTTTTAACTTTTCATTTTTTTTCGTAACTTTGCGGTAAAATTTCGTATTTATGGATAATAAACCGGTTAAAGAGCTTTCTTACAATGAGGCGATTTCCGAGCTTGGTCAGATTCTCAATTATATGCAGAGCGAGAAGTGTGACATCGACAAGCTTTCGGAGTGTACGCGCCGCGCAACCGAACTGATTAAGGAGTGTCGTTCCCGCTTGACCACTACCGACGAGGAGCTGCGCTCAATTCTTCAACAATTTGAATCAACCAATCAATGAAACAGTTACTGATTTGCCTGCTGGTCATCCTTCCGTCAAGTCTCTGTGCTCAGCTTCTTGACCCGATTACCTGGACCGCCGATCTCACCACTGAAGGCGAAACCGCAACCCTGACCCTGACCGCCAAAATTGAAAAAGGCTGGCATCTCTATGCCACGGAACTTCCCGCCGAACTCACTGACGGACCGGACCCCACGACCGTAAATTATTCTACGCTTACGGGCCTTGAAGCCGTCGGCGAACTGACTCCCTCCGAATCCCCGATTAAGGTTTTTGACCAGATTTATGATTCTGACCTGATGTTCTGGGAGAATCAAATCACCCTTACTCAGCAATTCAATATTACTGACGCGAATTACGCCCTTGTCGGCACGATTGATTTCATGGCCTGCAACGACCAGAACTGCATCCCTCCCTCTTCGTTCGACTTCAAATTTGGTGACGTTGAGGAAGACGAAGTGGCCGCAGCGCCGGTAGCCGGTACTTTTAACCCTACGAATAATCAATGGTGGCAACCGGTCATCAACGAATCGGAGACCTCCGACATTGAAAAGGCGTCACTTTGGAGCATCTTCCTCTGGGGCTTCCTCGGCGGGTTGATTGCACTGCTGACTCCATGCGTCTGGCCGATGATTCCGCTGACAGTCAGCTTCTTTCTTAAGAAAAACAGCTCACGCGCCAAGTCGGTGCGTGAGGCCTGCATTTATGGAGCGTCAATCATCGTCATCTACTTGCTTTTGGGCCTGATTGTCACGGTGATTTTCGGCGCGAGCAAACTGAATGATTTGAGCACCAACGCCGTGTTTAATCTGATATTCTTCGCTCTGCTCGTGGTCTTTGCCGTTTCGTTTTTCGGCGCGTTTGACATCAAGCTGCCGTCAAAATGGAGCAATTCCATAGACTCTAAGGCTGAGAGCGCCACGGGTCTTCTCAGCATCTTCTTCATGGCGTTCACTCTGGCCTTGGTATCTTTCAGTTGCACCGGTCCGATTATCGGCACTCTGCTCGTTGAGGCCGCCACGATGGGTAACTACATTGGCCCGGCCATCGGCATGGGCGCCTTCGCCTTAGCTTTGGCCATTCCCTTCGCACTCTTCGCCATGTTCCCTTCGATGCTCAAAGAGATGCCTCGCTCGGGCGGCTGGCTCAACTCCGTGAAGGTCGTTCTCGGCTTTCTGGAACTCGCGCTCTCGCTGAAATTCCTCTCAGTGGCTGACCTGGCTTACGGCTGGCATATCCTTGACCGCGAGGTCTTCGTGGCTCTTTGGGTTATCATTTTTGCCCTCTTGGGCTTCTACCTTTTAGGCAAAATCACTTTCCCGCATGACACTCCCTCACAGACCACCGGAGTGGGCCGCTTCTTCATGGCCCTGATTTCGCTGAGCTTCAGCGTCTATCTCCTTCCGGGTCTTTGGGGCGCACCGCTCAAGGCTGTCAGCGCTTTCGTCCCTCCGCTGTTTACTCAGGACTTTAACCTCTATACCCAGGGAGAGTTCCGCACGTTTGACGACTATGACGAAGGTATGCGTTATGCTGCCGAAAACAATATGCCGGTTCTGATGGACTTCAGCGGATATGGATGCGTCAACTGCCGCAAGATGGAAGGCGCCGTGTTTGATACCGACGAGATTTCATCACTCCTCGGCGAGAACTTCATCGTCATAGAACTGATGGTTGACGATAAAAAGCCTCTTGCAGTACCCTTCACCGTCGAAGAAAACGGCAAGCAGGTGAATATCACCACCGTGGGCGAAAAATGGAGCTTCCTCCAGCGCCATAAGTTTGCGGCGAACTCGCAGCCTTACTACATGGTTCTTGACAACAACGGCGAAGCCCTTTCCGGCTCTTACAGCTACGACGAAGACATTCCCAAATTCAAAAAATTCCTGACCGACGCCCTCGAGGCCTACCAGCAATGATTTACGAAGAACGCCAGACGCGCCATGAACGCGTAATCCTCGCGGCCAAGCAGATGCTTTCCGCCGCCCGCACCGCTCCGAAAGCCAAGGGTGTGGACCTTATAGAATGTGCCATCATTGATGGTGAAGACCTCAAGGCCGTCAGCGCTCACCTGCAAAAGATGGGCGAGGAACTTGGCCGCGGAGGCTTGCTCCGTGATGCCGCGAATATCCTCCAGGGCGAATGTATCGTAGTCATCGGCACGCGCCTTGAGACCATGGGTCTCAACTGCGGACACTGCGGCTATCCGCTATGCACGGAAAAGCCGACCGAAGTACCCTGCGCGTTCAACATGATTGACGTTGGCATTGCCGTCGGCTCGGCCTGTGCCACTGCGGCTGACCTCCGCATGGATACCCGCGTCATGTATTCCGCCGGACTTGCCGCCCAGCAGCTTGGACTGCTCCCCGGATGCACCGGAGTGCAAGCCATCGCTGTCAGCTGCGCAAGTAAATCGCCCTACTTTGACCGTGTGCGCCCTCAGCCAAAATAAGCGCAAGGAGATTCGCTCCTTGTCATCGGCCAAGGGTCGCAATCAGCTGGGTGTCTTCATTGCTGAAGGCACCCGTTGCGTCATTGAATGTCTCCCGCTTTTCCGTCTGCGCGAGCTTTACGCGACTTCGTCCTGGGTGGAGTCTCATCCCGAAGTCAAAGGCGTAACCACCATTGAGAAATCAGAACTCGAGCGCCTGTCCCTCCAGCAGACGCCCCAGGGCGTCATGGCCATTTTTGAGATTCCCGAAGCACACGAATACGTTGTCGGCAAGTCCATGACCATAGCCCTTGACGCAGTTCAGGACCCCGGAAATTTAGGAACCATAATCCGCTTGGCGGACTGGTTTGGAATCACCGATATCCTTGCCGGAGCAGGAACAGCCGACCCGTTTGCTCCCAAGGTTGTCCAGGCCACGATGGGAGCCCTTGGCCGCGTCAGGGTGCATCGAGTTGCCGACCTTGCCGCAACCCTTCGCGCGCAGGCAGACCGTCCCGTAATCGGAACGTTTCTTGACGGCACAGACCTCTATCAGACCGACGTACAACTCTCGCCCGCACCGATTATCGTCATGGGCAATGAAGGTAATGGAATCTCACGCGAGGTGGACGAGGTTTGCTCCTGCCGGCTTAAAATTCCCTCGTTCCCTCCCGGTCGGCAGACCGTGGAGTCGCTCAACGTGGCCATGGCCTCCGGAATCATAATTTCAGAACTCTCCAGAAGAATTTATGGGTAAAAAACAATACAGATCAGCCTGGTTTTGCAGCAATTGCGGCAATGAATCCACTAAATGGGAAGGTCGCTGCCCGGCCTGCGGCGAATGGAACACCATGGTCGAGGAAAAAGTTCCCGCTACGGCTTCCACCAAAGGCCCGCGCGGGACATTGCGCCTGACCGCCGGCGACATTTCCCGCCCGCAGCTCGTCAGCGAAATCTCCGCCGAACAGGAGCAACGCATACCTCTTCCCAGCGGCGAACTGAACCGAGTGCTCGGGGGCGGACTCGTCCCCGGGTCAATGGTCCTTGTCGGCGGCGAACCGGGAATCGGCAAGTCAACCCTCGTATTGCAAAACATCCTGAGTATCCGCAAGCGCACGGTGCTCTACGTCAGCGGCGAAGAAAGCGCCATGCAGTTGCGCATGCGTGCTGACCGCATAGGCCGTGTCAGCGATACCTGTTATATAGTCACGGAAACCTCTCTCGACAATATATTCACCCATATTGAAAACATCAATCCCGGCTTGGTCATAATTGACTCGATTCAGACCATCGCCGATCCGGCGCTTGAGTCCTCGGCAGGCTCAGTCAGCCAGGTGCGCGAATGTGCCTCCCGACTTTTGGGATATGCCAAACAGAGCAGTGTGCCTGTCATCCTCATCGGACATATCACCAAAGAGGGTAGCATCGCGGGGCCTAAAGTTTTAGAGCATATAGTGGACGCGGTACTTCGCTTCGAGGGCGATACCCACAATATGTTTCGAATTCTCCGCGCAATAAAGAATCGCTTCGGTTCAACGTCGGAAATCGGTATCTATGAAATGTGTCAGCGGGGACTGCGCGAGGTCACCAACCCGGCGGAAATGCTTCTTGGCAATTCCGATAATGACCTTTCAGGCTCCGCTATCGGAGTGACGATGGAAGGCGCGCGGCCTTTCCTGATTGAGGCACAAGCCTTGGTCTCCACGGCCGCCTACGGGACGCCGCAACGCTCCGTAACCGGTTTTGACTCAAAGCGAATGAACATGCTCCTCGCCGTCCTGGAAAAACGTGTAGGCTTCAAGTTGGCCCAGAAAGACGTGTTCCTCAACATTGCCGGCGGAATGAAAATCAATGATCCCGCGATGGACTTGGCTATCATCTGCGCGATCCTCTCAAGCAATGTCGACATGGTCATTCCGCGGACCGTCTGTCTTTCCGGCGAAGTGGGGCTCAACGGCGAGTTACGCCCCGTTTCGCGCATCGAACAGCGCATCTCCGAGGCTGAAAAACTCGGAATGGAAACAATAATAATCCCCAAACATAACCTCAAAGGCATCGATACCTCCAAGTTTAAAATCCAAATTGAGGAAGTGTCGAAGGTCGAAGAGGCTTTTCGCTCATTATTTTCATGAAAGTAGGTAACGTAGTTAGATTTTTGAACGATATAGGCGGGGGCACTATCTCCCGCATCGAAGGCAAAACGGCCTATGTTGTTGACTCCGACGGATTTGAAACACCGGTATTACTGACGCAATGCGTCGTTGTCCCTTCGGCAGCAAATTCGGGAAAACAGGAAAAATCGGAAAAAATTATCAGGTCTGATTATCCCGTGAAAGCCGAGATGCCCGCGGCTCCGCGACCTAAGGCGTCAGGATTCAATGTCTGCCTGTTGTTTGAGCCCCAGGAAATCAAGCGGCTTTCCATCAGCCCGTTTGACTTTTACCTGGTTAATGATTCGAATTATTCGCTCCACTATGCCGTCTGCTCGCGTGACCGCCTGGAATCCGAATGGACCTTGGTGGCGGATGGCGTCGCCGAGCCCTCTTCGCAGGAGTTCCTTGGCGAATTCTTACCGACGGAACTTAATCAGTTTGAGAATATTGCCGTGCGCCTTTTTGCCGTAAAAGTCAATGAGGCATTTGAAATGATGCCCCCACTGGGCATGGAACTGCGATTTGATGTCACTCGTCTGGCCAAACTCCACTGCTTCACACCGACGGCCTACTCTACTGTCCCCGTGCTGACCATTCCCATAGTAACCAACGGCAAAATCTTCCGCCCGATAGATTATGACCGCCTCAATACTCCTGAGGAACCGGCTCCCGCTCAAAAGCGTAAAAGTATTCCCGCCGAAAAGAATCGGCGCGAAGGGCCGGAGGTTGTTGACCTTCATGCCACAGAACTACTTGACTCTACGGCCGGAATGCAGCCCGCGGAGATACTCGGCTATCAGCTTGAAGTTTTTGACCGCAAGATGAAGGATATCGCCAATAAACCCGGGACTGAAATCATCTTCATTCACGGAAAAGGTGAGGGAGTACTACGCAAGGCTATACTTGACCGTCTGCGCCTGAAGTATCCGCGCTGTGAGGCCCAGGACGCTTCATTCCTTGAATATGGCTTCGGCGCCACCAAAATCACCATACGTAAATGAAAAATTCTCTCCTAACTCTATCTAATCCCTAATTTTGTATTCTGCATTATAAATTTTTAATTTTAAATGATACACTGCTTCTCGGGAATGGGCAACTCGGCAGCCGTAGCCAATCGGCTTGAACTCAAATTGCCGCCAAACTATCCGGCTGAAATATGGGTCTTTCCTGTATATAGCTGGGGCATTCCACCGGTAGTGGTCAAACACATTGAGCAACTTGACCTCAGCGGCCTGGTCTGCCACATGGTCTGCACCTGCGGGGACGATACGGGAAATATTGACCGCCAATGGCGCAGCCTGATTGAAAGCCGTGGAGGCGAAGCCGGGTCAATCTTTTCCGTCCGGATGCCTAATACGTATGTCTGCCTACCGTTTATGGATGTTGACTCCAAGGAAGTTGCCGAGCGGAAGCTTCGTGAGGCAGCTGAAAAGGTTGACCGAATTGCCGAAATAATCAAATCAGGCGAAATAGTCGTTGACATTAAGCGCGGAGCCTTCCCGGGGTTCAAATCAGGAGTAATCTATCCTCAATTCTTCCGCCACGGGATGAAAGCCCGGAAATTTCACTTTACCTCGGCCTGCAGGGCCTGCGGTAAGTGCATCTCCCTATGTCCGAACCACAACATAACTGCCGGACAGGACGGACGGCCTCAGTGGGGCGATAATTGCGCGTTCTGTTTGCGCTGTTATCACGTTTGCACCGCTCATGCCGTTGCTTACGGCTCTCAGACCAAGAAAAAAAGCCAATACTTACATCCTGACTTCCAATGGCTTATAAAAAAGTTTGAAAATTTATAAAAAAATATTTGGTCAATTCAAAAAAAGTCCGTAACTTTGCACTGCAAAAAACAACGAAGCACTTGCGAAAATAGCTCAGTTGGTAGAGCACAACCTTGCCAAGGTTGGGGTCGCGGG
>CAMWSN010000103.1 GCA_947176925.1 uncultured Porphyromonadaceae bacterium | reverse complement strand
TCACCAAAGATGTCGAGCCTTATTCAATCGTTGGAGGCGTGCCTGCGAAAGAAATCCGTAAGCGTTTTACAACGGATATTATTGAAAAACTACATAATTTGCAATGGTGGAATTGGCCTGTCGAAAGGATAAAGGAATCTATCCACCTCATTCAATCCGGCAATATTGAAGCTTTATAAAACAATATACACATGAAAAAAACAGGTCACAAGGTGTTTGCGGCAATGGCATTGCTTTTGGTTGCCGTGGCATGTAAGTCTAATAGAGGAATAATTGAGCATCCGTTTATTGAGAGTGCTAATACTCTGTCTTTAAGTTTTGATAGGGTAGAGTGGACCGATTCTTCAACTGTTTTAAACGGAGTGCTGCATCATGAGCCCGGAAATCGGGTAATGTTGTCGTCAAAAAGCGAAATTCGAGTTGATACCACGCGTTACCCAATGGTATCAATCAAGGGAATAGTTCCGGATGAACAGATAATCATGCCTGATTCGGGAGTGGTCCGTTTCTCTATGGTTTTTCCGGCTATCCCTAAGAACACTAAAAGAATTGACTTTACAGAAACTACCCCTGACGGAATGCAGATATGGGGGATAGACTTGACCGGAAAGGCTGACCACAGAATCCATCAGCGGTCATTGCCGCAGGAGGTAAGCAAGCAGCGCAATATGCCTGACACGGTGTTTGCGTATGGTGACACCACGGTGATTAACGTCCATATTCTCGGTTATCGGCCCGAGATGGGCAACACGCTGACATGGTATGCCAATACTATGCATGGCGAGATTGGTTGGGATACTCCGGCCGAGATTGATGAGGAGGGTAATGCTGTCGTGAAACTTGACTTGTCTGCACCAGCCTGTTTCATGCCCTTATGTATTGGCCAAAGTGTAAATGTAGGCTCTATTATTTACGTCGCACCCGGCGAGGAATTGAATGTTTATCTTGATACTCATTTGTCTGGAATGTGGAATATGTCGACACGCGATGACGACGAAGTCGGTATGTCCGAGTATTATAGTATGAGCTTTTCCGATGGAGTATATCCTCAATTTGACAAGAGAGTGAAAAGTATGCCTATCTACGACTTTGTTGACTATCGCATGAATGGTGACGAGTTCACCGCTAATATACTTGATATGTATAAGTCGCTGAGCGACTCCGTTGCTGTCAATCCTGACTTGACTGAGAGTGACCGTCGGTTCAACAATGCTAAACTGATGGCGGAATTGATTTATGTGACCAGTGACTACGAAAAAATTCTAAACAGAAGTTATTGCGCTGCGCATGATATTCCTTGGGGTTCCTCGATTTCGCCAGACAGTATGAATTGCGTGCTTTCTCCTGAAAATCTCAAAGAAATAGCCGCAGTTGTAGATTTCAACAATAAGGATATGCTTCCTTCTGAACTATTGTATGAGGCGAACGCCGCAGTGTGGGACGAAGCGGGAATTGATTCCGGATTGGTAAAGATGATTAATAATTACAAACGCGCTTATGCTAAGGCGGAAAACGGTGAACTCAAGACACCGATTGATGCTTCTTTGAAGTTTGATGAGGCTATTATCGCCGAATTAGAGGCTCGAAATAATGCTATCAAGGCGCTAAACGAGGCTATTGGTTCGGAACGCATGTCTTCAGTTCCGGATGTTGCCCCGGATAAGGTATTTGACGCTATTATTGGTCAGCATAAGGGAAAGGTAGTGATGGTTGACCTTTGGAATACATGGTGTGGACCCTGTAGAGCTGCCATCGCCAAACATGAACCGGAAAAGAGCGGCGAACTTTCCTCGGACGATATTATCTGGGTATACATTGCCAACCAAACTTCGCCTAAGAGTAAGTATCTCCGGACGATAAAAGACATCAAAGGTATTCACTATCAGGTAGACGCCGATGTATGGGAATCAATTTGCAGCAGATTTGGTGTGGATGGTATCCCGTTTTACATCCTTGTTGACCGCAACGGCAATGCCGAGGGACGCCCTGATCTCCGAGACCACAACCTTTACAAAAAGACTCTCATCGATGCACTCGAAGAGTAGTTTGTTTAGGGTTTAGAGTTTAGTGTTTAGAGTTTAGTGAGATTCATTCACTTAAACACTAAACTCTAAACTCTAAACAATTAGAAGGCGAAGGCGGCGAGGAGGCCGAGGCGGTGGGCGGTGCGGGAAGAGTTGTCAAAGTTCTGACGTTTACCGACGTTGTAGCCGATACCTACCTGCACTCGCGGGGTGATGTTGTAGAATACGTTGGCTGCGCCGTAGACGCCATATTTATATTCATCGCCGCCGACTGCATGTTTGCGTGGATAGTAGCGCGCCTGTCCCCATGCCGTTGAGGCAGAAATCTTCGGGGTGAAGTAGTATTGCAGGCCTACCATGTATCCGAGGACGTGGGGGGCATAGAGGGTGCCGGGTTCGTCAGGATCGGAGACCATGTCATAGTTGTTGAGCATCAGGTCGCCACCAAGGGAGGCGATGCCTCGGCCGCCGTTGACTGTGGCGAAGACCGTCAGCGGGCGGATGGGGTTGAAGATGGTGCTGAGTTGCAGACCCCAGGCCACGGTGTGATGGTTCTTGCCTTCGATGAGGTTGCGGTAAGACATTTCGCGGGTAGTTGCCGAGAGGCGCACGTGTTGCATTCCGTCCTGACCCCATTGGTATTGGGCGAAGACTCCGAGGTCAGGGACCCATTGGCGCACGAGTTTGCTTTCATTTTCCTCGCCGGCGATTTTAAGTTTGGCGGGGTTTTCAATTGATGCGGCCAGAGACCAGTGATCTTTCCACGTGTGCATATATCTGACTAGGACAGCTGCGGCGTCAATCTTATTGTTCGGACCGGCGGCGTCGACCGTAGGGGGAAGGGCTGCGGGGTCAGAGAAGGTTGTTGAAGCCAGACCGATGGTCCAGTCATTGAGGGTGGCGTATGCTTTGTTGAGTTTGAAGCCAACGTCGTTGTAGCCGCTGAATTCGCCTTCGATGTAGAGAGAGTATGTGCCGAGCTTTTCAGAGCGTCCGGCGGCCTTGAGGTAAAGCTGTGTGCCGCTGGGAGTCACTCCGAGGGCGCGCATGTCAGCTTGGTCAGGGTGCATGGGAATCTGATAGGGCGTGAAGCTGACTCCAGGGAGAGCGCCGTGCCAGTCATACCATGCGCGGAGCTTTACTGCGCCACCTATACCCATGGCAAAGTTAGTGTTGCGGGTCATGAACATGAACTGTGGAGCGGCGGGCTCTGTTGCCAGGCGGAACTGGTCTTCATAGAAGATTTGCATCATTCGGGCGATGGAGTCTTCCGAGGGGCGCGAGCTGCGGTCGCCATCAATGATTATGACCTTATGGGAGGCTTTGAGGGAGTCAACATGGGCTTGACGTGAGTTACGTGCCTGAAGCGGTAAGCAGGCAACTGAAGCGATGGCAAGGGCCGAAATCAGGTGTTTGTTCATAGTTAAAACGTTAGTAAAGATGTTTCTTTTTCTTTACTAACGTTTTGGTGTGGGAATAAGTTTTATAAGATTTATAAAATTTATAAGATTTATGGGGCCGTCAGCGGATTTTGGCAAGTCCGCCGCGGGCTGTTTCTTTGTAGAGCGAGGGTAGGTCATGGCCGGTTTGCTTCATGACTTCTACAACCCGGTCAAAGGATACGGAGTGGCGCCCGTCAGAGAACGCTGAGTAGAGGTTTGCGTCGAGGGCACGAGCTGCAGCGTAAGCGTTACGCTCGATACATGGAATCTGCACGAGTCCGCAGACGGGGTCGCATGTGAGTCCGAGGTGATGTTCAAGGCCCATTTCGGCAGAGTATTCAATCTGTCGGGGCGTACCGCCGAAGAGCTGTGAGGCAGCTGCTGCAGCCATGGCACATGCCACTCCGACTTCTCCTTGACAGCCCACTTCCGCTCCGGAAACCGATGCATTAGTCTTAACGACGTTGCCGAAGAGGCCTGCTGTGGCCAGGGCGCGCAGGATGCGCTGCTCGCTGAATCCTTTGGAGGTGTGGAGATGGTAAAGCACTGCGGGGACGATGCCACAGGAGCCACACGTCGGGGCCGTAACGATTTTTCCGCCGGCGGCGTTTTCTTCGCTGACAGCCAGGGCATAGGCATAGACCAGACCACGGGATTTCAGCGATGAGTTATAGCCGGCAGCATGGACATAATAGCTTGTGGCTTTGCGGGCAACTCCGAGTCCTCCGGGAAGGACTCCTTCTGCCTCAATGCCGCGCTCTACGGCTAATTTCATCACTTGCCAGACCTCTCTGAGATAGTCCCAAATGGAGGAATCTTCACATTTTTCGACGTATTCCCAGAAGGTATGGCCCGTTGAGTCACACCATTTGAGAATATCGGCCATCGTGTTCATGTCATAGACGTCTTCAGCCGGGCGGCGTTCCGCTCCTTCTTCAAGGATATCTCCTCCGCCGATGGAATACTGAGTGGTCTCGCCAAGGAGATTGCCTTCCGAGTCAAAGGCCTTGAATGTCATTCCGTTAGGGTGGAAGGGGAGGAAGATGTCAGGCTGCCAGACGATTTCCGTCGGAGCGATGGGGCGAAGCACATCGAGTATGGCCTTATCGGTAAGGTGCCCCTTGCCAGTAGCGGCAAGTGAACCATAAAGAGTCACCTCGAAGCGCGAGGCTCCGGGGTGACTTTTACCGAAAAGTTTGGCGGCGTTGCGCGGTCCCATGGTGTGGGACGAGCTCGGGCCGTAGCCAATCTTATAGAGTTGACGGATGGATTCCACTTAGCAGTGTTCGTAGCGGAGGGTTGCGGTGCACTGGTCGCAGACTTCGGAGGGGCCGAAGTACTGGATAGGACCGGGATAAACGTAGCAGGTTTCCTTTGCCCAAAGGTCGCGGTTGGCGGCAAACTGCTTGAAGGGATTGCCGTTGAGGTCAACGAGGGCTTTTTGGATTACGGGCTTCATTTCGCCGTGGCGACGTTCCATGTTCATCATCATGGTGATGGGAATACCGCCGGCAATCCATTGGTCAGTTCCGGCAACGAGGTTACGCACGGAGCTCATATATCCGGTTACGCCGGCATTGATAAGCATGGCGGCGTTATAGCCGAGGGCATAGCAATAGTCTGCGTCGAAGTTTGAGGGGTCGGCACAGCGGCCTTCGTAGCCGAAGAAGTGGTATTGAGTTGAGAACTTGCCTGAGTATTTGCCTTCGGCCTTGAGTTCCTTGAGGCGCTTGGCAACCATTTCGCCAAGGAGCTTTTCAGTTTCGATGAGTGAAACCTGAACGTTGCCGTGGGGGTCACGGTCAAGGCTGAGCTGACGGGCCACACCGTGGGGCAGGGCGGCATAGATTTCAGCATTTGCGGGGCTGAGATGGTCAATGATCCACTGACGTTGAGCGGCCTGACCTTCAACCTCAGCAAAGTCTGCGCCGTTTTTGGCAAGGAGGTCATTGAGTTCGGCAATCAGGGCCTTCATTGCGGGAATGAATTCGATGAGACCTTCGGGGATAAGGACGGTACCGAAGTTGAGTCCGGCGTCGGCGCGGGTGGCAACTACGTCTGCAATATAGTTTACAATATCCTGGAGGGTCTGATTCTTGGCCTCAACTTCTTCGGAAACGATGCAGATGTTGGGCTGAACCTGAAGGGCACATTCAAGGGCGATATGGCTTGCAGAACGGCCCATGAGTTTGATGAAGTGCCAGTATTTCTTAGCTGAGTTACAGTCACGCTGGATATTACCGATAACTTCAGAGTAAACCTTGGTTGCGGTATCAAAGCCGAATGAGGTTTCAATGAATTCGTTCTTGAGGTCGCCGTCGATGGTCTTAGGGCAACCGATAACCTGCACTCCGGCACCGATTTTCTTGTAATATTCGCCGAGGATGGCAGCGTTGGTGTTGGAGTCGTCGCCGCCGATGATGACGAGGGCGGTAATGCCGAGTTGCTTGAGGATTTCAAGACCCTTGTCAAACTGCTCCTGGGTTTCGAGTTTGGTACGTCCGGAGCCGATGATGTCAAAGCCGCCGGTATTGCGATATTCGTCGATGATATCGGAGGTGAGTTCCATGTATTTATGGTCAACAAAACCGCCGGGGCCCATCAGGAAACCATAGAGGCGGCTATCTTTGTTGATGGCCTTGAGACCGTCAAAAAGACCGCAGATGACGTTGTGACCGCCGGGAGCCTGACCGCCGGAAAGAATTACACCTACGTTGATGGGCTTGCCTTCAACGGCAGGAGCTTCAACGAAGGTCAGTTCAGGCAGACCGTAAGTGTTAGGGAAGAGAGCTTTGATTTCTTCCTGGTTGGCAACTGAATTGGTGGGAGCGCCAAACTGAGCCTTGACGGCCCCTTTGAGGGCCTTGGGGAGTTTGGGCTGATAAGTGGCGCGAGCCTGCTGCAGAGCACTCTTTTTCATGCTAAATTTATCTGTTATTTTGGTTTGGTTTTCGATTTTCCACCGCAAAGTTACGCAAAATAAATGAAAAATGAAATAAAGGAAAATGAAAAATTTTAAGTATTTATTTATGGTGTCCGTGAAAGTTTGTGAGATGAGTTTTCAGATGGTGAATTTTTGTGCGTAAATTTGTTCATTATGAGATTTTTTGCGTAAATTTGCATTGATGAAAACTGAACATTTTGATAAAAAAATGAAGATGAGGGAGGCGATTGATGATACTCCGGTATTGTTGATGGCCCTATCGAGATTTAATATCCCTTTGGGGTTCGGCGATGAGACCATTGCCGAAGTGTGTTCACGCGCCGGAGTTGATGTTGACACTTTTATTGCCGTCATTTCGCTGATTGCGGGGCGGAAATTGCCGCTGCGTCCGGTTTCATTGGATCAACTGATGACGTATCTGCGGCGAGCCCACAGCTATTTTATTGATTATCATTTGCCGCAGATTCGCCGTAAGCTGATCGACGCGGTCAACTATTCGTCAGGCGAGGCCGTTGCACTTGTAATTCTTAAGTTTTTTGATGATTACGTGATGGAAGTGCGCAATCACATGGAGCAAGAAAACGAGAAGGTCTTCACCTATGTTGACCTTCTATTGCAAGGACGGCGTGCTCCGGATTATTCCATTGATCTTTTTTTGAAGACCCACGAGCCTATTGCCACCAAACTTCACGAACTTAAAGACATTTTTATCTGTCACTATCATGGCACTGCGGCCGATGTCAATCGCCTAAATTCTGTTCTGTTTGACATTATAAATTGCGAGACGGACCTGATGAGCCATTGTGAGGTTGAAAATCGTATCTTTGTTCCGGCGGTGCGTGAATTGGAGCGCTCGGTTGATAATATTCAGCCGGAGACACCGGCTCCTGACGAAGATGATGCCAAGGACCCTGATGTGCATAATCTTACGGAGCGAGAAAAGGAGATTATCCGCTCAATAGCCCGCGGTTTGTCAAATAGGGAGATAGCCGAGCGATTATTTGTTTCGGTGCATACCGTCGCAACTCACCGGCGTAACATCTGCAGCAAGCTTGACATTCACTCCGCTGCAGGCCTGACGGTTTTCGCTATTCTCCATAACCTCATTCCGCTATCTGAGATCCGATAAATCAATAACAGCGGATGCAAACAAGGCTCCATC
>CAMWSN010000102.1 GCA_947176925.1 uncultured Porphyromonadaceae bacterium | reverse complement strand
TAACCAGTGCCGACTCTACAAGGACGGCAAATTCGATATGCTCCACGGCCAGGACGAAACCATCCTTGCATCTCTCGCCCAGGGTGGCGCTCGCGGTGGCATCGGCGGTACCACGAATTATAATGGACGCGAACTGACCGGAATCATTGAAGCATGGGACCGCGGCGACATCGAAACCGCTCGCGAAAAGCAAAACTTCAGCCAGGAAGTCATCAACGTCATCTGCAACTATCGCGGCAACATCGTCGGTGGTAAGCGCATCATGAAACTCATTGGCCTTGACCTCGGACCTAACCGTGTCCCATTCCGAAACATGACCGACGAAGAAGAAGCCGCAATGAAGGCCGAGCTGGAAAAAATCAACTTCTTTGAACGCTGCAATAAGTTCTGACCGACCATGGACTCCAAGCATTATGCCTCACTCTACCGTCAAATCCTGACGGAAAACATCATGCCCTTCTGGCTGAAATATGGCCTCGATCCGGTCAATGGCGGCGTCTATACCTGCCTTGACCGTGACGGAGCTCTGATGGACTCAACCAAATCCGTTTGGTTTCAGGGTCGATTCGGCTATGTTGCCGCTGCCGCTTACCGCTTCATTGAGCAAAACCCCGAGTGGCTTGCCGCTTCCAAAAGCTGCATTGACTTCATCGAAGCTCATTGCATTGACCCGAAGGACGGCCGGATGTACTTTGAGGTGACGGCTGACGGACGACCCCTGCGCAAGCGTCGCTACGTCTTCAGCGAATGTTTCGCCGCTATAGCCATGAGCGAGTATTCTCTCGCTTCCGGTGACAAAACTTATGCCGAAAAAGCCCTGAAACTGTTTAAGGACATCCGCCGCTTCATCTCTACGCCCGGAATCCTCGAACCTAAATACATGGAGACCCAGCCCGCCATCGGCCACTCCATCACGATGATTCTCATAAACACCGCCGCCAGAATCCGCGAAGCAATCCCCGACCCCGTACTCGACGAGCAGATCGCCGAATCCATTGAGCGGCTTAAACTTTTCATCCACCCCGAATTCAAGGCCCTCCTTGAAACCGTTACCCCGGCCGGAGAGCTGATCGACACCTGCGCCGGACGCACTATTAATCCCGGCCACTGCATTGAAACCGCATGGTTCCTCCTTGAAGAATCCAAGTATCGCGGATGGGACCCCGAGCTGACCCGGATGGCTCTGCAGATTCTTGACTGGTCTTGGGATTGGGGATGGGACCCCGACTTTGGCGGAATAATAAACTTCCGTGACTGCAAAGGCTTCCCCTGTCAGGACTATTCACAGGATATGAAATTCTGGTGGCCGCAAACCGAAGCCGTCATCGCCACTCTTTATGCTTATCAAGCCTCAGGCGACGAAAAATATCTCCGTTGGCACAAAATGGCTCATGACTGGATGATGGCTCACCTCCCCGACCCCGAATATCCCGAATGGTTCGGTTATCTCCATCGCGACGGCTCCGTGGCACAACCTGCAAAAGGAAATATCTTCAAAGGTCCGTTCCACATTCCCCGTATGCTTATAAAATCAATTCAGCTCCTCAACGAATAATCAAGATTAAATCGTCAGGCGAAACCCTCCAAGAACCGTGGTTCCCGGCATCGGGTAACCGCGGTTTATTGTGTAGCGGGCATTCGTAATATTTTCAATCCGGGCAAATATGCTGATATACCGACAGATATTATATGTAAGCTTCAGATTGAGTAGCGCATAATTTTGCATTGCGACATCATCAGCTACATAAAGCCCTTCAACTCCTTTCAGGTCAGCTCCGATTTCAAGCTGATCTATCGGCTGATAGTCCAACCCGATGTAATATTGCTGACGAGGGGCACCGGTAAGATTATTCAGCGACGTATGGAGGAAACTATAAGTAAAGTAGACGTGTAATTCATTGATAGGATGGCTCTTCATACTGACCTCTATGCCCTTGTTAGTAAATTTTCCGGTGTTTTGATTCTTTTGGTCAATGGTTTGAATCATATTGGCACCGCGGCTGATATATCCGGTTAATTCGGTTTGCAAATATCGCGAAAAATACTTACCGACGGAAACCTCATAGTTCATCATCTTCTCCGGTTCAAGGTCCTGATTGGCAAACCGATAAAGATAGAGTTCGCGAAACGAAGGATTTCGATAACCCATGGCCAAGTTCCCCTTCACCGTAAATCCCCGACCGGGATTCACCGAAAATCCAAACTGAGGAACCCATTGTGTGTGAAACTTATCGCTATTGGCCAGCCTCAGTCCGCCATTAAGATTAAGTATTCCCTTGAACAGTTGTTGTGATAAAGTCAGATAGGGAGAATATTCCGTAATGCTCTTTCGGGAAATAGTGGTCAGCGAGCCTTCCTGATGTTCCTTGCCACCGGAAACGGGGATACGCCCCGAATAAGTATCAAAATCAAAACCTACGGTCATTCCCGCATCGCGCCACGGGCGAAACGACTCATAGACTATGACCCCTAACCGGTCATCAAGACTGTGAAAATGCCGCGGATCATCCACAAAATGATTCCCGTAGCTGTAATAAATCCGCGCAGCGCCTGAAGTTGACCCGTAATTGTGTGAAAACGTCAGCGACCCTTCGCCGCGGGTGATGTCCTGATGGTAAATATCAGTAGATGCCGGATCAGTCAACTTAGGATATATCGGGTCATTCCCCCGAAGATTCATCAATGTGTAATCAGCCGTAGCCTTCCAGCGGGAAGAAATGTCATAACTCAACTTAATATATCCCTCTGCCTGACGGAAATCAAAATTCTTCTGCGTCCCGTCAGTGCGGTTGTATGATAATGATACCAGCGAGGAAAAGCCACCAAACCGGGTCGTATTCGTCAGCGACGAAAGCCATGTGTTGTATGACCCGTACTGAGATGTCAGCATAGTCGTCACTCCCCTTTTTTCAGGATTTCGGGTCACAATGTTAACCGCACCGGCCATAGCATTCGACCCATAGAGTACCGACCCCGGACCTCGAAGCACTTCCACCCGTTCCACATTCTCCTTGCCGTAAAAATCAGCCACATGATGGGAATATATTCCGGCAAATTGTGGCTGACCGTCAACCATCATCAGCACTCCGGAGGCTCTGTCTCCCCCTACTCCACGCATCTTTATATGTCCCGAACCTCCGGAACTGCTTACTCCGAATCCAAAGATGGAGCGCTCGGTTACAAACATACTTGGAACCATACCGGAAAGGACCGAAAGTACCCTCGTAGAGCCCGACGCCTCAAGTCTCTGCTCGCCAACGACCGATACCGTATAAGGGAGCAACCGCTGGGCCACCGGCGCTCCCGTACCCGTCACGACTATTTCTTCAAACCTGCGCGTAACGGAGTCGCTCCTCTCCGCCCCGAATGTCGTCGGGGCGAAAAGGAGCGCCAAAACAATTGTGAATATATTATTCTTCAATGACTACGAGCTTATATTTTTGTGAGCCTACGCCGAGTTCTTCAGCATGTTTAAGAATGACTGTGCCCAAACGTGAATTGATGCGTTCAATCAGGTCTGCCTTACCGGGATCATCAGAGTTCATGACCATGTCAACACATGCTCGGTCAAGGGCAACCGGGTCAAGCGAGGCAAACACCCCTAAGTCTCCCATCTTGGGTTCTTCAGGATTTCCATTGCAGTCACAGTCAACTGACAAGCGATTGGCCACATTGATGTAGAGAATCCGATCGCCATAATAATCCGTAATAGCTTTGGCAGCCTCGGCCATTGACTCGATAAATTCCTCTTGTTTCGGTTGATTTGACCAAAGAGAATCAACACAATTCGTCTTACCGGCAGTATGGATATAAGCTTTACCGGCTGAGGAACCGAGACCTATGGATATATTTTTCAGCGCGCCGCCGAAACCGCCCATCTGATGGCCCTTGAAGTGAGAAAGAACAACCATAAAGTCATAGTTTTGAATGTTCTTGCCGACAATATCCTTTGTCAGGTGCTTACCGCCGACAACCGGAAGTTCAATCTCTCCCTCAGCATCAAGAATGTCTACCCCGGCTAAGTCCGTAAACCCGTGTTCCTTAGCGGCCTTAAGATGTGCCTCTGTCGTATTTCGGTTGCCGGCGTATGCCGTGTTACATTCTACGAACGTTCCGTTAACCAAACGAACGAAATCAGCAATAAGAGCAGTGTCAAGATGATTTGACTTATTGGACTCTCCCGTAGAGATTTTGATACCGATGTTTTTTCCATCGGCTTTACGTCCTAAAGCTTCATAAACCTTGATGATGTTTTCCGGAGTAATATTCTTAATGTAATAAACGGTAGGAATCGTATCCTGTTCAGCTGCGGCAACCTCAGTCGTTGAAGTCTTCTGTCCGCAACTTGAAAAAACAACCATACCCAAAGCGGCTACGGCAGCCAACATTTTAGAAATCTTCTTCATTGTAAAATAAACTTAAGTTACTGAATTACCTGACAAATTTACAATAAATTCCTAAAAAAACCAACAATTCTAAAAAATTGGTTACTTTTCCACCATTCCATATCATATCCCTCCTATTTATGTTGTAAAATTTAAAAATTATTCTTACTTTTGCACATCAAAATAATCTGCCTATATTATGATTAATAAAAACATATCAGAACTTATTCCCGCTATTAGAGCTTATTTTAAAGATAAGCCCATCGTTCGCGCGTGGCTCTTCGGCTCTTGTTCCCGCGGCGAGGAATCAGCTGATAGCGACATTGATATTCTGGTAGATTATGATGATTCCAAGGGTATTGTTTCCCTCTTTAAAATGGGCGGTTACCTTATGGACTTATCCGAATTATTAGGCCGCAGAGTAGATCTGGTTGATAATAAAGGCTTGAAAAATTTCGCGCGAAGCAGTGTTGAACATGATAAAATTTTGATTTATGAGAGAGCCGGTTAAAGATTTAGGTCGCCTGCAGCACATGCTTGAGATGTCACAGAATCTTACCGATGCCGGATCAAAGTATTGCCTGCAAGAAATCAAAGACGATATCATTCTATTTTTTGGTTTAACTAAAATGACTGAAATAATAGGAGAAGCAGCCTATAAAATTACCAATGAATTCAAGGACTCGCATCCTGAGCTCCCTTGGCGTCAAATAATAGGTATGCGCCATATTTTAGTTCATGGTTACTTTACTATTAGCCCTGAGATCCTTTGGGACGTTATCCAAAACGATATTCCTCAAATCTCTCCAATCTTAATAAACTATATTGCTGAGTTTAAACAGTAGTGTCATAACCACCTGATTTTTTGAAGTAATTTGACATTTCTTGAACTTTTATGGTAAAAAGTTTGGAAGTGTCATTTTTTTGATTTACCTTTGCACTAACAATTTTGTTAATCAAGTTTGTTTATGAACGAATTGAATACTGAACAACGAATTCTGATGGCAGCCGAGGCTGAATTTTTAGCCAAGGGGGTTGACGGCGCGCGAACTACTTCCATCGCCCGTGCGGCAGGTGTCACTCACGCTATGCTCCACTACTATTTCCGCACCAAAGAAAAGCTTTTCCAACAGATTATTTCCGAAAAGTTCTCACATCTGCAGGGAATTATGCTCACCTCCTTATTGGATTCTGACAAGCCTTTCATGGAAAAAGTGAGCCGAGCCATAGAACAACACCTCGATTTCCTTGCGGCCAATCCTGACCTTCCCCGATTCCTCCTGACCGTAATGTCCGGCCGGCCGGAACTGCTCAAAGAGGTCTTCCCTACCATCAATGTCGGCGGAATGACGTCAGTCATCCAGTCGGAAATTGACCGAAACGCTCAGGCCGGAGTGTGTCGACTTATTGATGCTAAAATGCTCCTGCTCGATATAGTGTCGCTCAACGTCTTCTCCTTCGTTGCCGCCCCGATTATTGACATTTTACTCGGTTCGCTCATTGAGAATCCTGATTTTATCGAGCGACGCAAAAAGAACAACGTAGAAATTATTCTCAACAAGCTGAGACCATGAAAAAATTCATCCTATCTTTTGCCGCGCTGCTGATAACACAGACTTTATCGGCAGAATTGACCCTTGAGGGCTGTATCAAAGCCGCCGAGGAAAATTATCCCCTCATAAAGAAATATGAGCTGATTGACCGGACTCAGTCGCTTAATCTGTCTGAAATCAATAAGCAATGGCTCCCCGGCGCGACGGTCTATGCGCAAGGGACCATACAAAATGCCGTACCCGAATACCCTTCGGCCCTGCGCCAAGTAATGACCCAGTTCGGTCAGGAAATCAAAGGTCTCGGTAAACTGCAATATAAAGTTGGACTGGACCTGCAGCAGACCATCTGGGACGGCGGTTCTTCAAAAGCAAAATGCGAAATCACCCGCGCCGACTCCGAAGAAGCGGCCAATCGCCTCCGGGTCAATCTCTATCAGATTCGCGAAAGAGTGATGAGCCTTTACTTCGGCCTCCTGCTCGTTGACGAACAAATCAAGCAGCAGGAGCAAGCCATCAGCCTTTTGGAGGCCAACTGCCGGAAACTCACGAACATGGAGCGCGACGGAGTGGCGATGAAATCTGACGTCAACAATATTGAAGCGCAAATCCTTACGGCCCGTCAGCAGCTCACTCAGGCTCAGTCGGCCCGCAAGTCTTATGCTAATGTGCTCAGCCTTTACACAGGTGAGGAAATAGGCAACCAAACATTGACAAAGCCTTCTGACTCCATGCCCCCCACCCTGACTTCAAATCGTCCGGAACTTTCCCTTTTTGACTCTCAAACGGCAGCCAACAACGCCAAACTTTCAGAGGTGAAAGCGTCACTTATGCCCCGAATCAGCGCCTTCGCGCAATCATTCTACGGCTATCCGGGGTTCAACAATATGGAGGCGATGCTCAATCGTACTCCATCATTCAACATTATTGCCGGAGTAAAAGTATCTTGGACTCTATCTCCAATATATACTAACCGCAATACGAAAGCTAAAATCGCCATGGCCAATGACGGCATAGAAATTGACCGCGAAGTTTTCCTTTTCAACTCAAATCTTCAATCAGCCGCCCAGTCTGAGGAAATAAACTCTATGCGCCGGGTAATGGCCGATGACTCCAAGATTATCAGTCTGCGCGAGGCAGTCCGTCAGTCAGCCGAATCTCAATTAGATAACGGAGTGATTGACACGGTAGCGCTGCTAAGCAAAATAAATGACGAGACCCAGGCGCGCCTGACCGCCGACTATCATGAAATCAAACTTTTACAATCAATTTATCAACTTAAATATACCCTCAACCAATGAAAACCTCACGACTTCTTCCGATATTCATCCTCTCAGCTCTTTCCTCTTGCTCACAGTCGGTTGATTATGATGCCACGGGCATCTTTGAGGCGACTACGGTCACAGTCGCCGCTGAAACGGCTGGCAAAATCCTGGCTCTTGACGTCAATGAAGGAGACTTGGTCTCACTCAATCAGCCGATTGCCTTGATTGACACCACCACGTTTACCCTACAAATCTCTCAGCTACAAAGCCAATTGATGTCGGCCTTGAACTCCTCGCCTGACGTGCAGGCGCAAGTTGCCGCATTACGCACTCAAATTTCTCACGCTAATCAGGAACTTGACCGCCAGAAGCGTCTGTTAAACTC
>CAMWSN010000101.1 GCA_947176925.1 uncultured Porphyromonadaceae bacterium | reverse complement strand
GCATTATAGGACGCGATGACGAATTTCCGGCGCTCTTCGGGGTCGGGAACGCGAGACCGGAACATGCGGTCAAGATCGTCAAGATATTTGACGGCGGCCTTTACGGATTGTTCGGGCGATGAGGGGTCGTTCAGACCGTAAGCACGTCCGGTGCGCGGCATAATCTGCATGAGTCCGCGGGCACCGGCAAATGAACGGGCATTGGGATTGAAGCGGCTTTCGGTGTAAGCCTGGGCGGCAAGCATGCGCCAGTCCCAGTTGATTTGCGGAGCATAGCGGCGGAAAATATCGTCGAAAGGCGACATGGTCCCGTCCGTAAAGTCAATGGTCCCGAATGAGGTTTTGTCCAGCTTGCCAAGTTGGTAGTAATGTTTCAGCAATTCGGGGCGCGAAGACTGCTCCGGGGCTTCTTCGGCCCACTTGTTTATCTCCTCGGCGAGACATTTATGGCCCGGAGCTACGGCCCAAGCGGCTCGCTGGTCAAGACTTATGGCGACGTCAGAGGCGATATTGGCATAATAGCTGCCGTGGAGCCGCGCCAAGTCGGAGTCAAGAACGGTAAGGGGAATTTCGCCTTGGGAGACCATCTCGATGAGGTCTTCCGGAGCAAGAGAGTCGGGGCTAAGCGTATGGATATTGAGGGAGCCTCCGAGTTCGGAATCAAGATTGCGGAGTCGCTGTTCATATTTTGATCCGGCAAGGACATAGATATCATGGCCGGGGAGGTCAGTCACGTCACGGATGGCGGCGGAATCACCGGGATTTACGCGCTGGATAAGGACCTGCTGAGTCACCTGCTCGGGTCCCACGGGGAGAATCCTCCCGGCGGTCTCGGAGGTGATAGGCAGTGGGTAAGCGGCAAGGTCGACGACTCCGGAGTCAAGCATGGCAATCAGGCGGGGCATCGAGCGGGCGACGATGACCTTCATGGGTCGATGAAGCGAATCAGCCAGGGCACGGGCCATCTCGAAGTCAACGCCGAGCGTATCGCCGCGATAGATGAAGAAGGATTGGGGCGAATAGAGCGTGCCTACGGTCAGAGTGTCAGGAATTTGACAGTCTTGAGACTCGGAATCATTGCCTGCGGGAGCCTTGCATCCCGCAAGGATGAGCAGGGCGGGCAGGAGGGAGAAGAGTTTGTTCATGTAGAATAAACGCTTCGGGAGCCCGGTTCGTTCGCACGGGAGAGGAGGGTCAGAGCTGATATCCGGCTTGGATGGCGGTTTGCTTATCTGCGGCAAGGGTAGCTCCGAGGGTCGTCAGCAGGTCGCCGACAATTGCGCCGTTGATAGCGATTTCAAAGCAGCGGCGGGTGGTTTCGGGACTGAGGCGCGCGCGGCCTCCGGCAAAGCGCAGGGCGATGCGCGGATGTATGAATCGGAAGATGGCCACGGTATCCATCACCTCCTCTTCAGTTATCAGCGGGGTTGACTCCAAGGGGGTTCCGGGAATCGGAGCAAGTATATTGATGGGGATAGAAGCGGGAGAAACGTTGCGGAGAAAGAGGGCGAATTCCACGCGTTGGGCCATGGTTTCACCCATACCTATGATACCGCCGGAGCAGATTTCGAGTCCAACGGTGCGGGCGTCGGCAATGGTTTGCAGTTTTTGTTCAAGGGAATGGGTTGAGCAGAGCGAGGGGAAGAAGGAGGGAGCGGTTTCGAGGTTACAGTGGTAACGGCTGACTCCGCTGTCCTTGAGTTGCTGCAGTTCCTCGCGGTTGAGCAGTCCCATCGAGGCGCAAAGGCTCAGGCCGCCCTGAGCGGTCATCTCGCGATAATACCCACAGGCGCGGTCCAGGTCCCGGCCCTGCATTTTGCGTCCGGAAGTGACCAGGGAAAATCGGCGGACTCCCCCCCGGCGGTTAAGATCAGCTACCCGCAGGCAGTGTTCGCGGGAAATCAGCGGATATACGTCGGCCGACGTCTTGTAGTGGGCCGACTGGGCACACCATTTGCAATCCTCGGAGCATCGGCCGGAGCGGGCGTTGACAATCGAGCAGGTGTCAAAAGTGCGACAGGCCAACTTGCGGGTAATTTCGGCGGCCGCCTCATATATCTCCTCGCGCCGGGCCGGAAGCAGATCTGCAAGGGCGTAAGCTTCGTCAGGGGTGATGTCTCCACCACCGAGAATACGTGATTTAAGTACTTGTATCATATTAATGGTGAAAGGTGCGTCGCATCGTCGCGACGCACCTTTTGAGGTAAAAATCTTGGATAGGAATTACTTAACGAGAGTCTTCACGCCATTGATGATGTAGAGACCCTTGCCGGCCTTAGCGACCTTGCGGCCCTGGAGGTCGTAGATAGCGTTCTGAGCAGCAACGCCGATTTCGTTGATTTTGTCGCTGCCTTCGATTACGGTGAGAGCGGGACGTTCAGCAACGATTTCAGCCTTAACTGAGGGAGCGGTTACGGTGTTACCGGCGATTTTGCTAACGGGAACGCAAGAAACTTCTTCGAGGTAGAAACCAACGTTGCGGCCGCAGGTGAGACCACCGGCATCGAAGGTGATAGAGAAGTAGGTCTGGCCGTTGGGCTGGTAGTACTGGTCAACTACACGGTAGCCGGGTTCTTCCCAGAACTTGATGTTTTCCTGCTGATAAGTACATTCGGGGATACATTCGTCCTGAGCAGCTTCGGTAAGACGTACGTGGAAAGGCTTTTCAGCATTGTTCCAAGTGCATTCGCCATCTTCAATGTTAACGCGGAAGATAGAGCGGATACGGCAGAGTTCGTTCATCTTGGGAAGGGCGAACATGAGATTGCCGAAACCATCCCAAGTAGCGGTCTGAACTTTGATAGCGTATGCGCCACGGTTCCAGGGATCTTCAACTACGGGAGCGTATTCGTCAGCAGCTTCAAAAGTAGAGAACTTCTTGCCGTTGAACCAGATCATGCCGAGACCGGTATCAGTAGCCAGGTCAGCTTCTTCGTTCATGGCGAGAGCGGGCCAGTTGATGTTGATGGTAGCTTCAGTGCCGAGCTCAACGTCCTGACAGTACTGGTTGTTACCCTTGAACCAGTGGAAGTTCGGGTTGATGTTGTAGGAGAATGCTTCGCCGAGCTGATAGGATTCGGCAGCAGCGCCAAAGGCCATGATGCCGGCGCAGAGAGCGAGTAAAGATTTCTTCATAGAAAAAACTTTTGATTAGTGATTAATTATTATTTGGTAAAAATGATTTTAAGTATGATGGCCTCGGAGCGCGGAGCATTGCGCTCCGAGGCTGGATACGCAATTATTTATTCGCGGACGAGGTTGGGATTCTTCTCAACTTCCGTCGGCGGATAGGGATGATACATAGCCTTGAGGCCGCGCCATGTAGCAGCCACGGGCTGCTCTTCCTTGAGCTTGATGTCCTCGGTGAGGGTGTAGGTCGTCGGGGTGTTGATGATGTCAAATTTGCCGCCGGTTACATTGTAGGAATAAGTGAGGGTACCTGCGGGCACGAGGACATCGTCTTGAGCTCCGGAGCGGTATTCCCAGCAAGACTTGAAGGTCTGGTCTTCCCAAACTCCGGTAGCAGTTTCGCCGAGGCGGAACTGGTCAGCGCGACGGGTCACGAGAGCCAAGGGATAGCCGGTCACTTCATAGCCGTGTTCAAGGAAGGCCTGCTTGGCGAGCGCTTCGCCTGTGAGGGCTGAGGCATTGATTTTGTTGTTTGAGTTATAAGCGCGGTCAATAACCTTCTGGAGAGCCTGCTGAGCTTCAGAGGTGTAGACTCCGGCGCGGGCGGCAGATTCGGCGAACCAGCAGAGGAGCTCGGAGTAGCGGATGAAGCGGTGGTTCTGCGGGTATGCCTGGCCGTCGTAGGCGGGTTTAGCATAATCATGGGGCTCCACAAGGGGGTTGCCCTGATCGTCAGCATTGACGGTGAAGGGGGCAAACATCGGGTGGCGGGGGCTGATTGCAGGCTTGGAGACGTTCTTTTCAGTCACTTCGGCCCACCAGTTAATCAAGATAGGATTGCCGTCCTTATCACGCTTATAGGTGTAAAGCTGGGGGTCATAAACGGCATTCTTACGGGGACCGTCAGGATAGTTGGACCACCAGCGGCGTTCGGGAATGAAGTCGCTCCAACCGTTGCCGAGGGAAGCAAAGCGATGGCACTTACAGAACTGAGAGCCGGTCATGTTGCCGGGGACGTCATAGTAAGAGATGGTCATGATCTGCTCGGCGCTCCAGTTGTTGCCGACGCTGTAGACCTGTTTCCAGTCCTGTTCGAGGGCAAGTGCATAGGTGCCGGCGTTGACGCCGTCAATGACTTCCTTGGCCTTGTCGGCAGCCATCTTGTAGTAGCCGTCACGTTCAAGGGGATAGCCGGCCATTGCCATATAGACGGCGGTGAGGGCAGACTTGACAGCCTGTTCGGTTACCCAGTAGTCACAGTTGCCGGTGTGGCCGAGTTTCCATTTCTTTTCAGCATAAGAAGTGGGGATTCCGAGGGATTCAGCCTTCAGAAGATCGGCTACGATGATTTCGTCATAGATTTTATCAACGGAGGTCAACGGAGTCTTGCCGCCGTCAGGTTCGTTATGGAGATTGACGGGCAGGGGACCGAAGACGCGTACGAGCTGGAAGTAGGACACGGCACGCCAGAAATAGGCATTACCTAAGGCCATGTTGATATACTCCTGGGATGCGTTGGCGCGTTCGGCATTATCAATAATGAGGTTTGCAGCCTGGATTACCTTGTACTCAAAGAGCCAGAGGTCACGCACGCCTTTATAGTCAGAGGGTTCCTCGAAGGCGTCGGCTGAGAGGTACGCGCTCTTGTTTGAGCCGGTGGTCGAGGTGATGTCGTCGCCCTGACACTGGACGATGGTGGGATTAGAGTGGATTTGCGAGCCGGCTACCTGAGCATAAAGGGCATTGAGCGCCATTTCAAGGTCATTTTGATTCTTGAAGAAGTTCTTGGTAGCTAATTGACCTTTGGGGTCGGGCTCCAGGAAGTCAGCGCAAGAAGTTGTGCCTCCCAAGAGGGCAGCAGCGAGAAGTAATTTATATAGATTCTTCATAATAATCTTATCATTAATTGATTAGAACACGAATCGAACGCCGAGGGTGTAAGTGCGGGGGCAGGGAGCCGTGCCCATATCGATACCGCTCTTCCATTCAGCACCGTCAGATGCGAAGGTCATGGCTGCGGGGTTTACACCTTTGTAGTTAGTAATGGTGAAAGCGTTCTGCACGGCAAACTGGAAGCGGATGTCGGCAAACTTGGTTACCGAGCGCTTGAGATCATAGCTGAGCGAGATGTTTTCCAGGCGGAAGTAGTCAGCCTTTTCGAGCCATTTGTCAGATTCGCCGGGGCAGTAGTTGTTAGTGTAACGGGTGGGATCAGCCATCTTGCCATTGAGCACGTCGTCAACCCAGTTTGCGTCTGTTACGAAGCGGGAGTTACCGGTAATGGTGTTCATGGCATAACGGAGAGCATTGAGGCGCTTGCCGCCGAATGAACCGTTGAAGAATACGTTAAGGCTGAGGTTCTTCCAAGTGACGGTGTTGTTCCAACCAAGGTTGAAGTCCGGGGCAGACTTGCCGAGAACCACGCGGTCAGTAGCGTCCGGAGTGCGGGTCACTTCGCCGTCAGCGGTATAGTAGGTGTCATAGCCGTCAGCGTCGACGCCGGCCCAGCGGTAGCCGAAGAATGAGCCGATGCTTTCGCCTTCCTTGACTACGAGTGCGTCATTGAGGATAGAGACGGTGCTACCGGAGTAGAGAACGGGTTCTTCAGCGGTGAGCTTAACAACTTTATTCTTCATGTAAGAACCCTGGATGGTGGTTGACCAAGTCCAGTCACGGGTCTGGATGCAGGTAGCGTTGAGCGAGATGTCAAGACCGGTGTTGGAGACTTCGCCGGCATTAACCACGTAGGACTGACCGCCGAGGTATCCGGGAGGAGTCGTATTCAGCAGAGCGTCATGAGTATGCTTGTAATAATAGTCGAGGCTGAGGTCGATTCGGTTGTTGAGGAAACCGAAGTCAAGACCAAGGTCAAACTGGTTGGTGCGTTCCCAGCGGAGGTCAGGGGTAGGCATCTTGTTGGCCCAAAAGCCGGTGTTGGGGGAAGTAGTGCCGTAATAAACATTGGCGGCAGCGAGGAGTTCGAGGGTCTGATAGGGACCGATATCCTGGTTACCGATGATACCCCAGCTTGCGCGGAGTTTGAGGTTGTTCATCACGGGAGTTACGTCCTGCATGAATTTTTCGTTAGAGATGGTCCACGCGGCAGCCACAGAGGGGAAGTAGGCCCACTTGTTGTTGCTCAGGCGTGAGGAGCCGTCGGCACGGAAAGTGGCTGTCAACATGTAGCGGTTATCGAAGCTATAGATAGCGCGGGCTACGGCCGACATCAGGGTCCACTTTGAGAAGCTATTGGAAGCTCCCTTGGTATCAGCGAGGTCGACGTTCCACCAGCCAACCATGTCGGTCAGGAGGTTCTGGCCGCTGATGCTCATACCGCGGGAGGTTGAAGAGGTTGCTTCCCAAACAGCGGTTGCGGTCAGTGAGTGCTTGTCGTTCCAGGTGTTGATGTAGGTGAAATTATTGGTAGACTGCAGCAACCAGCGGTTGGTGTTACCATTGCCCATTGAAGACTGCATGCCGGGGGCGCGGTTGGTGCCGGAGAAGCTGTAGTTGTAATTATTGGCGTAGTCAACACCGTTAGAGGTGGTAAAGGTCAGGCCCTTGCAGATGTTGAACTTAAGATCGAGGCGACCGTTAAGGATATCGCGGCGGCGTTCGTTTTGGAGGGTCAGTTCACCGTAGGGGCTGTTCATGATAGAGTTGTAGGGGTCGCGGTTGTAAGCCTGGGCAGTTTCGTCCCAAAGGTGCATCGTGGGCGAATAGTTGAAGGCTGCCCAGATGGGACCGGTGGTCATTTCAAAACCACCGATACCGTGGCCGTTACCATGGCTCATGTCAATATCAACGGTGGTTTCCAACCAGTTGGTCACCTTGGCGCGGACGTTTGCGCGGGCGGCATAACGTTCGTATTGAGAGTATTCGAGGACACCCTTGTCGCGCATGTAGTTAGCGGAGAAGTAGGTCTGAATCTTATCGTTGCCGGAAGTGTAGGTGAGTTTGTAGTTCTGAGTGTTACCGGTGCGGAAAATCTGGTCTACCCAGTCGATACCGGCGTCTTCGCCATTGAGATAGGGAGCGAGGGTTGCGTCGGGGGCTTCGAGAGTACCGTTGACAATCTTTGCGCCTTCGGGGCCGCCATAAGTCTGGAGGGCTTCGGCATACTGCCTGGTACTCATGATTTTGGGCAGGTGAGTTGCCTGGCTCCAGCCCCAAGAAGCATCGAAGGTGATTTCGCTGACGCCGGCTTTACCGCGGCGGGTAGTGATGAGGACTACGCCGTTGGCACCACGAGAACCGTAGATAGCGGTTGAAGATGCATCTTTAAGAATCTGCATTGAGGCGATGTCTTCGGGGTTGATGCCTTCAAGCCCGGATTCGCGCACGAGACCGTCGACAACGTAGAGCGGGTCATTGCTCTTGTTGATTGAATTGGCACCACGCACGCGGATTTTGGGAGAACCGCCGGGGACGCCTGCCGTGATTACGTTTACGCCGGAAACGCGGCCCTGAAGGGCTTCGCCGACGGTCGTAATAGGCTGAGCGGCA
>CAMWSN010000100.1 GCA_947176925.1 uncultured Porphyromonadaceae bacterium | reverse complement strand
CCTTATTTTTTTAACCCCCCCTCCGGCCAATCCCACTTTCATGAGGTGCTGGGGGGGTGGTCTTTGTTAATACTCCCCCCCCCCCCGCCCCATAAAAAAAGCGCCCGGGAGGGGCGCTTTTTTTATGGGGAAGGTCCGCTCGGTTTAGAGGCGGACTTTTTTGCCGTTGCGGATATAGATGCCGTGGCGCGGAGTGTTGTTGACGCGTCGGCCCATGAGGTCGAAGGTCGCATCCTTGCGGGCGGCATTGGCTGCGTTGATTCCGGTTGACTGCGTTTCGTCATAGAGGAAATCGTCGGCCGTGAGGTTGTTTTCCTCAGCGGGGATGTATGCCGAGTTGGCTGGAACGGTTCCTGATTCGTGGCGCACGAACTTGTCGCCTTCAAGCAGATAGTAAGGCTTGGTGAGGCTTACGGCGTTGGTGGTGCCCTTCAGGAGGTTCTCGGTGTCGTCGGCGGCCATGAGAGCGGGGGTGGCTGCCGTAGCAATCGGGAGACTGCTCTCTGAGCCGAGGGTAATCACGGCATATCCGGCGGGAATGATAGTTCCGGCGGGAATCTTGAAGAGGGTGGCGCCTTCTTTTTCGTCGATGGAGGCTACGCCCTGGAAGGAGGTTTCATCGTTGGCCACTACGGCTACGGGGAAGGTGATCACGTGGGGCACATTCTCCTCGGCCGGAGCGGGCAGAGCCGTCAGGTTGGTGAAGAGGAACGGGTGAGTTTCCTCGCCGAGGGTGAGGAAGTTTTCTTCGTGGGCCAGTTTGCGGCCGTCTTCCACAGTGAAGTGGATGTTAGGCTCGCCGCCGAGGGTGTAGTCCAGTGCGTAGTTAAACTGTCCGTGCTGTTCGCTGAGCTGGGTGCCTACGGTGTTGAGGTGAATGCCTGAGTTGACGTGAGTCAGCTGCTTGTCATTGCCGAGAATCCAGAGGGCGTTGAAGTCCGTATGGTTGGCGTTGGCCAGGACGTCGGTTTCAGAGAGGTATCCGTCCTCATCCTCGATGGGGTCTGAGCCGATCTTGACGTTGTCGGCACAGGTCATCACGAACGGACGGGTGTAGAGGCGACCTTCCGGATATGCGATGCAGTTTCCTTCGGCATCGTAGAGCACACCGTCCTTCTCAACGGCATAGTCAGCACCTTCTGCCAGGTGAATATCCTGCAGGTTCGTGCAGCCGGTGAAGAGCTCACCTTCGTTGTAGGGGAATGAGAAGTCCTCGCCCTCGAAGTGGAGCTTGTTGAGGTTGATGCCTACGGGCAGAGCGGCAGAGAAGTGGGTCTGGCTTTTGAGCTTGTAGTTGGTCTTGGTCAGAGTGGCTGATTGGCCGTTGCAGAAGAGCTTGATGGTTAATACGTAAGAGCCGTTGTTGGTCTTCGAATAGTCAAAGGCCAGTGAGAAGTCGCCGCTGATGTTCACGCTTTGGAGCGTTTTGTCTTCCGCTCCGTTAAACTTAACGGTCAGCAGACCTGCCTTGGCAAGGTAGAGCTGGAATCCGCTGGGGAATGTCGCAGCCACGGGGTCTTCGCCTGTTGCAAACAGCGAGCTGCCCCATTGGTTGTAAGAGGAGCCGTCGGTTGTGCCTTCAATGGTCAGTCGCCAGTTCTTGTCGCCGCTTAGGGGCTGCGGAAGCTCGAGAGTGCGAATTGACTGGTTGCCTTCAACGGAGCTGTCATAGTAGTGGTGAGCAAGGCGCTGGGCGGGAAGGGTTACTTCATAGAGCTCGGTGTGATTTTGGAACATTGCCGGGTCGATGTCGACAATTTCTTGGCCTGATTCAACTTCCTGGCTCAGGTCGAGGCTCGGTTCGCCGGCTTCGATTGCGGCAGTCAGGCAGATGACGTCTTCATTGTAGGATTCGCGCCAGTCAAATTTCCAGCCGTCGATTTCAACGGGTTCATAGCCCTGGGCGCGATAGAGGAAGCGGTCTTTTTCAACGAAACGCTGGAGCACATAGCCGGTGTTGGCTGGCACTGTGGTGCCGGCTTCTTTGGCTACGAAGTAGTCTCCTTCAAGAACAAAGTAGGGCTGAGGCATTACAAGGTCAACGTTAGTGCCGTCAAGGAGGTCAGGTGATTCAACTGACTCCTCTGAGGTGATGACAAACGGAGCTACCGGGCCTTCGATCAGCACACCGGTGCCGGCGGGAATGATATGGCCGGGCATGATGTGGCTGACGTAGCCGCCGCGAGTGCCTACTTTATCAAGTGAGAACACTTCGGCGTCGTCGGGCACGATAACGTTCACGGGGAAGGTCACGGTGCGGGGAGTCGTGCCGTCGCCGGGAACAGTCAGCTCCGTGACGGGATAGAAGTCAAAGCTGAATGAGTCGTCGGTCACGCCGCTGCCGGTCACATACTTGCCGTTTTCGTTGATGAAGGAGATTGAGGGTTCGCCTTCGTCGTAAGAGAGTGCATAAGTGAGCTTGGCGTCGTCGGCTGAGAGTTCAGTGCCGGCGTTGTTGACTCCGAGTCCTGAGTTATAGTGAATCAGTGATCCGTCTTCATCAATGGTCCAGAGAGTGTTCCAGTTTGAGGTCTGAGTCGTGGTGCTGACGGTCAGTTTCGAGTATGAGTCGCCATCCTTGACGGGAGCGGCGGTGAATTCAGAAGTGCCGTTGCCGGTCTTCAGAGAGAAGGCGCCGCCGAGGATGCGGCCTTCGGGGTAGGCGATGCAGTTTTTGCCGGTCTTGTCGTAGATCACGCCGTTCTTTTCAACGGCCCAGGTGCAACCTTCGGGAACGTGGATGTCCATGAGGTTGCGGCAACCCATCAGCAATTCACCGGGAATCACTTCCTTGTCAGGCTTGGAGAAACGTACCTGAACCCACATTCCTTCGGGCAGGTCAGTGGCGAAACGGTTGATGGCCTTCATCTGAACGGGGCTGGTAACAACTCTGGATTCATAGTTGCCGGCAGCATTTTTAACAGTGATGCGTGACTCGTTATTACCCAGGTATTCAATCGTGATGTCAAATTTGCCAAACATGGGCACTTTGAAGTTTTCCGATACTGTTTTACCCCAGTTTACGAGCAGAGTTCCATCTTCTTTGAGGAAGAATCGGCTCCAGCCATTGTTATAGGTGTCAACAAGTCCGTCATCGCCTTTTGCGAACAAAACGGAGCCGGCCGAGTTAAAGGTCTCGCCATTATTATAACCGGTAATCTTGATGACGAAGGGCTCGTTATACTGGAACGGAGTATTGGTCATCGTGTAGTTGTTTCCGTTTTCATCCTTAAGGTATGTTACCACCTGATTAGATTTTGTGCCTTCGCCGGGAGTAGTGTAACCCATGATGACGTCGGTCTTGTTCAGGAGCTCGCCCTTTTCGTAGAGGGGCTGATCGGGCAGGGTGATAGAGCGGAGGATGGTATTTCCGGCGAATACTTTGGGATTGATGTAGTAGATATTGTCGGAGAAGTCACAGTGATTATAGGAGAGGTCAAGGTCCGGTTCGCCGGATTCAACGAGTTCGGCAACGTAAGAATCGCCTTCGTCGTCAACATCAAGGTTAAACTTCCAGAGGTCAACTTCAACGGGAATAGGCACGAAAATGGCTGTGATGTCGGCATTGTCAAATGCGGTAAATTCAATCATGTTGTCGCTCATCCAAGCCTTGGGGAGGGTGCGACCGTGAGAGTCTTCCCAGTGGTCAAGTTGAAAACCTGCATTGGGGAACGCGGTAAGGATAACTTTATCTCCGGGGTTATAGACATTGGTGGAGTTTTCCGAACGTACGGTGCCGAAAGCGTCGTTATTTGCCTTAACGGTCACGTTAGAGGCGTATTCAACCCCATCGTTTACCTCAAGGAGAATCTCATAAATCAGACGGTTTGAATATCCGGTGGGGTTGAAACATTTATATTCCGAGTTCCAGGCCTTATCGTTCCATGATGAGTCGAAACGCAGGCGAATATGGGTGGTAACCTTGGGCGTGTCGTAAGGAAGAAGAACATCAAAGTGTCCGGCAGCTACTTCCGGGTTATTATTATTATGATATTCTCCATATTTGCCTAAGAATTCGGGAGCTTCCATTTCAAAAGTTCCGTCGGCGTTCAAGTCGGCATAAGCTGACAGGAAGAGCCAATTCAGACCGCCTGCATCAGTCCAGTCAAAAGAGAAGGCACCGCCGGGGGCAGCCTTGATGCGCTGTGTGACATAGTAGAATTGGTCGTCAGGAACGGACTCTGTTGAATAGAATTCCACAGGTTCCAGGTTGCCTTGGGTTACGGACATTGTCTTCACGTATTGCTTGTTGGCTTCCATAGTGTTTTTGTCCTTGTAATCCAACTCAGGAATACCCCAGATGTTGTCACGGAAGAAGGCGGTGAATTCAGCACCGGCTTTATCGTAATACTTCATGGGGTTGTCGTTACCAACGTCGTTGCCGGCAGCATCTTCCCAGTGGTCGAAGTCATATTTCTGAGTGGGAGTGGCGAGGATGGTGACAACTTCGGTGTTAGTCACGCTCAGATCGTCAGAGCCTTCGATGCTGACGGAACCTTTGGCGGCGTCAGAGGTCTTGACGGTCACGGTACGGGGCTCGGTGATTTCCTCAATAACTGAGAGAGTATATGTGAAGACAGTGCCGTCCTCAAGGGTAATGCGGCAGCGGCGTTCACCTACGGGCGCATCCGCGGGAATCGGGAAGATTCCGAACGCACCGGTAGCAGCGATTTCATCTTCGTCATAGAGGCCATTCTTGTTGAAGTCGATGGCAAATTCAGTTATTTTGATTTCACCTACGTTAAAATCGGGCACATAATCCGCATCACGCTTGGCTATATCGTAAAGTTTACCGGTGACATCGGTTGAGATGAGATGGGGAACATAGTAGGTGTTGATACCCGCCATGGTGGACTTGAACGGGGAGAGATACTTGGGAAGGATGCGAGCTGCCACTTCGTGACTGTCTCCAATAGGTTCGGTAGGATATACGCCTGGATTATTATGGGCCCAATTCCATTCCCACTGGAACCAGTCAGGAGCCTTCATTCCGTTGTCAAACCATGTTTTCCAACGTTCATAATAAAAATCCTTCATTAATCCGCCCCATTGACGGTAAGAATAGTCACGGAGGCCACCGCCTTCAGACTGGTTTCGCCCACCCCAGGTGGTGATAAGCTGACGGGCGTTGTTTAGTTCGAGCCAGTCGCGGTCAGCAAGAGTGGTTCCTTCAACTTCGTCGGCCATTTTGCGGGCGCGTTCGGTCCAGTGGCCGAGCATAAACTCGGAGTTGGTGTTAAGAAGTTCGTCAATGTCGAGAATGAGCTGCAGGAATCCTTCCTTGCGTTGGTTGAAGAGTTCGGTATCACCGTTGGAATTAGCCTGTTGTATTGCAGGAATAAGTTTACGGACATAGTCGGTCAGAGCCTGACGGGAGATATCGGTAAGGTCAAAAGAGTAGTTTTCTCCGTCAAGATTAGCCTCGAGGAGCTTATAAGCGGCCTCGGTCAACACGTTAGGGTCATAATAGAGTTCATTGAAGCCCCAGGATGACACCTTTTTACTTTCAAGGTTCGGGCGCGCGCACATAAGCGCTTCGTGAGGGCCCTGACCGGATCCTTGTCTGTTGAGGGCGGAGGTGCGGATGAGTTCCCAGGCCTCAGCGGTCTGTTCGTTTTCTTTACCGTAGCGACGGGTTGAATAATCTTTGAACCACTGTTTTGCATCAGGCTTTTCGCTACACCAGGGGAGCTCGAACAGGAGGTCATAAACGACCGGGGTCTGCTCGATAGCTTCCGGAGCGGCGCCGATACCGGTTACGGTTGCTTTCTGTGTCTTGGCGTTCCAATATCCATCGATAACAGATTGTGCACGGCCGAAGTAACCGGTACGACCACCGAAGTTGAAGATGGTGGAGTAAACAACCGGCTGCTCGCCATAGGTGGCCCATTGCGGGTTGCCATCGGAGAAGAGGTCAAGGACAATCAGCTTGCCGACGGGGACATTATTGATTGACTGCTTCTGTTTCCCGTTCCACTGCCAGGACTGGATAACCCATTGCGAGCCGGGATGGTTACGTTCCATCGTCTGATAGAGACGCTGATAGAGGGTCGGAGCATCAAGCTGTACGGAGCCGCCTTCATGGAAGGGGTCCATGGAGTAATATTTGGAGTCACCAAGGACTTCCTTGACTCTCTTGTAGAACTTATCGGCACATTCGTCAAATTTCTCATCGGCCGGGTTAGCGAGGAAGGGACGCTGGAATCCACACCAGTTGCCCTGGCCAACGGAGAGAATGCCCGTCTTGTTGGTGAAAGTAGAGGGCACTTGGCAGAATCCGGGAAGCACAGGCTCGATGCCGAGTTCGCGCATGCGGTCACCTATCTGCTTGCCTAACTGGGCCTGGCGCTCATACCACCATGTGGGGTTCGGACCGCCCCAGCCCTGAAGGTTGTTCATGCCGAACCAGGCCATGTAACAGGGGCCGGCTACGTAGGCGTCAACCTCAGCCTGAGAGTAACCATAGTCCTCCATGAGGAATTTGCGCCATACTTCTTCGAGGCCGATGATCTGCAGGGGCATGTTGATGCCGCGCAGGGCCATCCAGTCAATTTCTTCCTGCCAGCGGTCCCAGGTCCAGGTACTCATGGAGTAGGAGAACGTGCAGTAGTTCAGATAGTAACGATACTCAGCCGAGGAGGTGTGAGTTTCCTCGCCGGCGGGAACGGGGAGCGAAGCACCGGCAATGTCGGCGCGCGGCTGGTTCCAGGTGAGGTTGATGTTCGCATGATGGTTCAGATACCATCCGATACCGGTAGTCAGGGCCGAAAGAGTAGAGCCCTTGATGCAGGGCTTTCCGCCGCTTGAGGTGATGACGAACGTCTCCTTGCCTCCGGTGGCGAGGGTTTCGTCAACAACTGTCTCGAACTTGTCGGCAGTACCGGCGCCGCCGATACGGTTAAGCATTTTGCTGACCGATTCGGGATTGTTCACTGCACCAAAGGCTCCAAGCCACAGGGCGAGGGCCGACAGTGCAGCGAATGTTCGCTTGTTGATTTTCATTGGTTTATTATTTTTTAAGGATTATTTTTCCGTTTTTGATTTGCAGTCCGCGGGCATTGGGGGCGATTCTGCGGCCGAGGAGGTCAAAGGTCTCAGAGCTCTTGTCGGCGCTGATTTCGGTCAGGGAGATGGTATTGTCCTTGACAACGACTTTCACCGATGCTTTCTTGCCGTCAGGCTGAGCTGAGACTATGTGAACGAATGTTTCACCGAAGTCTTTGGGCGAGATATGGAGTTTACCCTCCTTGAGCTCGGCATCAGCAACCGTGGGATTTGACACTTCCACGGTGAATTCGGGGTTGATATGTTCGGTGGGCGTAACCTCCAGGTCGAGGTCAAGATCCTTGTCAAGTTCCGTGGCAACCTCGTCAGTGGGGAGCTTCATGTCGGATATTGCGGCATAGAGCTTGGCGTGGCCGCGATAAGTGAAGGCGGGCAGGTAAGAGGGATAAGCCTCGGAGTCAACATAAAACTCTGTGCCGGGGTTGATGGAGCCGAAGGGGATGACAACATTGGCAAAAGGCACTTCTTTGCCGGCAAGCATCACTGACTTGAGGGCTGAGTTGGCGCGGAAAGCGTTGACTCCGATATTTTCAAGTTCGGAGGGGAAAATCACGGAAGTCAGGGTCTTGTTGCGGTCTAATGCGCCCTCGGCCACGGCTGTCACGGGGGGTCCGTCCAC
>CAMWSN010000099.1 GCA_947176925.1 uncultured Porphyromonadaceae bacterium | reverse complement strand
GGCCGATATCCTGTATCGCCGTGCGCTCAAGGAGAACCCCGCAAGCGAGGTGGCTCAGTTCAATCAAGCCCTGACTCAACTTCATCTTGCCGCTGATAATGCTGAAGCTAATCAGGAGTTGCTCCAAAACGCTACTGACGTGATGATGAATCTCATGAATAACGGTCAGAATACTCAGGTGGCCGAATGGGCTGCTTATAATCTTGGTAACGTTGCCTTTAATAATCAGGACCTTCAGGGTGCCCTCCAGGGCTATAAGCAGGCTCTGAGAAAGAATCCCGCTAATGAGTTGGCCCGTGAAAATATGCGTTTTGTCCAGAAACAGATGCAGAACCAGAACCAAAACCAGGATCAGCAGAACCAGGACCAGCAGCAGAATCAGGATCAACAGAACCAGGATCAGCAACAAAACAAAGACCAAAACAAGGATCAGAATCAAGATCAGAATAAGGATCAGCAAAATCAAGACCAAAACAATAAGGATAAACAAGACCAGAAACAACCGCAACAACAGAATATGAGTCAGCAAAACCGTGACCAGATTCTGAATGCCGTTGAGAAAAAAGACGCGGCGGCCCGAGCCCGTGCAAGTCAGAAAAACGGCAAGGAGGGAAATCCCTCGCGGCGTAACACTGGTCGTAATTGGTAAGAAAGATGAACAGATTCATTTCGTTTTGCGCTTTATTATGCGTGGCGGTGATTGCCGCCGCGCAGACCTCTGTTGAGATTTCGCTCCCGCGTAACCCCGCCGCGGGCGATCAGTTCACCGTGACCGTCAGCGTAAACAACCCCGAGGGTAGTATTGCTGACATTAAGGCTCCTGCTCTACCTGGATGTACCTTCTTAGGAGGCCCGGGCGTCAGCACCAGCTCCTATACGAGTATCATAAACGGCCGGATGCAGTCTTCAACTTCCAAGAGTTATACCTTCACTTATAGGGCCGATAAAGAAGGCACCGTGAAGGTCCCTCAGGTTAATGTTACTGTCGACGGAAAAAATTACTCCACGAATCCCGGCCAATTTACCGTCCTTCCGGCCTCGCAGTCGCGCCAGCAGCAGCAAGGAGGAGGGTGGGGACAACAGCCCGCTCCCGCTCAGCGTCAGCCGCAGCAGGGTCGGGGTCAGGCCGGATCCGATTTCCAGATCGGTGCAAATGACCTCTTTATGCGTGTAGCGTTATCAAATAATAATGTCTACGAACAGCAGGCCGTTGAATGTTCAATCAAGCTTTATAGCATTAACGGACAGGTGAGCGGATTGACCGCTCAATCTATCCCGACTTTTGATGGCTGCCTGATTGAAGTCATCGGTATGCCCCAGAATATTGACTGGCATTCCGAGACCGTTAATGGAAAGACTTATTATGTGGCCACGATATATCGGGCGTTGCTCTATCCTCAGCGCTCCGGCGACATAACTATGACCGGCGGTGAATATAACGTTCAGGTTTACCGCGAGATGCTTGTTCAGGATTTCTTCTTCGTTCGTCCTGAGATGCAGGAAAAGATGGTCACTCTTAAACCTCAGACTTCCACTCTCCATGTCAAGACGCTTCCTGAACCGCGGCCGGCAAACTTCTCCGGAGCCGTCGGTAAGTTTTCCGCATCAAGCCGTATTGTCGGCAGCAAGTTCAAGACTAATGAAGCTGCTTCGTTGCTCTTCACTGTGGAAGGTACCGGTAATATTAAGTTCCTGACTGAACCTAAGATTGATTTCCCCTCCGAATTTGAGGTTTATGACCCTCACGTGGAAAGCGATACGCGAATCAGTGGTAATAACATGACCGGCACCCAGACCTACGAGTATACCTTTGTTCCGCAAAGCGTCGGTAAGTTCACCATAGGTTCCCATGAATTTGTTTATTTCGATCCTTCGAAGGGACAATATGTAACCCAGTCAGTCCCAGGTTTTGAAATTGATGTTGAACGCGGAGCTGACGTAGCTTCTTCTTCCGTTGTCTCCAAGTCTGACATTCAGGCGAAAAATACGGATATTCATTATATCAAGCCCGGAGCCGACAAGCCTGCTGTCTCCGTCTCTTACCTGACAGAAAGTATCCTCTACTGGCTCGTTTATCCCGCGCTGATAATTCTTGCTTCCTTACTCCTTTGGCTCGTATTCAAGCGCCGCGGGGCTGACCAGAGTCAGCGCAGACTCAATCGCGCAGGTAAGGTGGCCCGCAAGCGCCTTGCGGGGGCCGGTAAACTCTTGAAAGCTCATAAGTTTGAGCCCTTCTATGCCGAACTCCTTCGCGCTATGCAGGCATATTTGAGCGATAAACTGATGATTCCCGCGTCGCAGATGAATCGTGATACCATCTCATCTACTCTTCGTGATAAGGGCGCCGCTGACGAAACCGTCAATGAAGTCATTCGTATTATCGACGAATGTGAAATGGCGCGTTACACTCCGAACCTTACCTCTGAAAACGCCGACAATATCTTTGACTCGGCTCGTGATTGCATCAATAATATTGAGAAATTATGAAAAAGTTTGCAGTTTTTATTGCCGCGGGCTTAATGTCTGTGATGGGCCTGCGTGCCACCGTCGCCGAGGCTGACTCCGCTTATATTGCCGATGATTTCTTGAGGGCTGCTTCTCTTTATCAGGAAGCCATTGACTCGCTCGGTCCCTCCGTTGAGAGATATTATAACCTCGGTAACGCATATTATCGTGCCGGTCTCAACGGAATGGCCATCGTCAGCTATGAACGCGCATTGCGCCTTGACCCCTCTAATTCTGATGTCAAGGATAACCTGGAGTTTGTCAACTCCAAGATTACGGATCGAACGGCCGCCTCTGGTTCCCTCTTCAGTTCTGCCGCTGATAAGGTAGCCGGCGCGCTTCACCCTAACGTTTGGGCTTGGATTGCCCTTAGTTGCTTTGTCCTTGCCCTGATTGGTGTTTGCGTTTATTTCCTGACTGATGCCGTCATTCTGCGTAAAATCGGATTCTTCGGCGGTGGTCTTCTCCTGATTTTTGCCATTATCGGAAATGTTCTCGCTTGGCGCGCTACCCGTGTCGCGGTCGGTTCTGATGCCGCAGTCGTGGTCAGTCCATCAGTGATTCTCTCTACTGCTCCGCGCCAGCCTAAGGACCGTACTGAGGAGGCTATGCTGCTCCATGAAGGTACCAAACTCCAAATTCTGGACTCAATTCCCGGAACCGGAAAGGACCGCATGTGGTACGATGTTAAAGTCGATAACTCGCATCGTGCATGGGTTTCATCTGACGCTATTGAAATTATTTAAAGTCTTGATACATAGAGTATAAGAAAAAGTATGTTATTAAACATACTTTTTCTTTTTGACTTCAACGAAATTATAGCTAACTTTACGGACAACAAAACGATAATTTTCCCAATTTAATAACCATTTAAAAACGCTATAATATGAGCAAGACTATTTCTTTCAACGAACTTCGCCAACTCAAAGACTCTCTGCCTGACGGTTCAATGCACCGCATTGCCGACAAACTTAATATCACCGTGCAAACCGTTCGTAACTACTTCGGTGGCACTAACTACGAATATGGTAAAAACCATGGCGTTCATATCGAACCCGGTCCCGACGGTGGCATCGTTGTCCTTGATGATACCACTATCTACGACATGGCCCTCGAAATTCTCGCCGAAAAATAATTTTCCGACCATATATGGCCGACGGACGTCTCATTACCGTAGCTATCCACACCTACGATAAGGCTGTAGCTTTGAAAGCGCTCTTGGAAAATGAGGGCGTTGAGGCGGTCCTGCAAAATGTTAACCTCTCTGACCCCGTGATTTCTTCCGGGGTCAGAGTTCGTATTCATGAGGATGACCTCCCGTTGGCCCTCAGAATCATTGAAAATCCGGAGATTTTTGCGATTGCTCCCGTCTCGGCCGCTTCTGTCGTTGATTATGGTGAGCAGATTCTGCTCTTGCCTGTCGATTTTTCCGAGCGGTCATTCCATAGTGCGCGCGTCGCTTTCTCCATTGCGGCCCAACATGGTTGGCGTGTTGTGTTCCTTCATGCTTATCTCGTGCCTCGTTCGTCGTCAATAATGTCGCTGTCCAATTCATTGAACTTTGATGTTAATCAACCCGGCGAATCCCAGGCATCTATCGAAATTGCCAAGGGTGCCCACGAAATGATGACCTCTCTTATCACCCGCGTGAAATCATCCATCAAACGGGGAGAAATGCCCGGAGTGAAATTCTCCAGCGTCCTCGTCGAAGGGGTCCCCGAGGAATGTATTGCGCAGTATATCAAGGAAAACCGCTCCGTCCGCTTGATTATTATGGGCACTCGTGCCGCAAGCCGTAAAGCCCACGACCTGGCAGGTAGTATCACCGCTGAGGTCCTTGACAGTTGTCGGGTCCAGGCGCTGACTGTCCCTGAAGGAGACTCATGGTTTAATTCCTTGGATGATGTCAAGCACGTAACCCTGCTCTCGACTCTTGAACAGGAAGATTTCCTCGCACTCGATGCTCTCAACCGACTGATGCCTAAGGGTAAACACCTTGACGTCAAAGTCATCTGCTTACCATCGAACAAATACATGCGTGCCACTGCGAAAGCCGCGCGTTCTGCCCTCGGCGAATATTGTAACGCCCATTTCCCCAATTACTCCTTCACTCTTGAAAATGCCGGCAGTGAATTGGACTCGCTTGAACAGGACCATCCGGACCTGATTATTGTTCCAAATCGCAAGAAAATTATGCTCCTGCGTCTTTTCAGTCCCGGACTCGCTCATCGAATCCTTTTCCATACGGACATCCCCATGATGGTTATTCCCGTGTGATCGGAATTGAAATTCGGAAAGTCGTAGCCACGTTCGGAGTTGAAGATTTAACGTAGATGCGTCCCTGATGATAACTCTCTATGATGCGTTTCGCAAGGGTGAGGCCAAGGCCCCAACCCCTTTTTTTTGTGGTAAATCCGGGATTAAATATTGTCTTGAAATTCTTGCGCTCTATTCCCTTGCCTGAGTCCGTGACCTCTACTATGGCTGAATTACCTTCGCGGAAAGAATCAATCTGTAACGTCCCGTGACCTTCCATTGCATCCACGGCATTCTTTATCAGATTCTCCATTACCCATTCAAGCAGGGGCCGGGACAAACTTACCGGCAGAGACTCCTCTGAAAGTCGTCGCGTCAGTTTTACTCCTGACGATATTCGTGACTGCATATAATCGACTGCGTCTGTTATAACGTCGTTAAGATTCTCGGTCTGCATGGCCGGCGGAGACCCGATTTTACTGAAACGCGAAGCTATCGTCTCCAACCTCTTGGCATCCTTGCTCATCTCCTCCGTTACTTCCTCCGGAACTCCATAGTCCGGCAGGATAGCGACCCATCCCATCAGTGATGAAATCGGTGTCCCCAGCTGATGGGCAGTCTCCTTGCTCAAGCCTACCCATACCTTATTCTGTTCCGCACGCTTTGAGGCCGTTACTGCAAAGTAAACTATCCCGACGAATGCCGCCATGATTAGCAGCTGAACATACGGATAAAGACTCAACCGCCTGAGAAGCAGAGAGTCCTCATAATACAGGTGCTGATTTACTCCCGGCGCGATGACTATATGGATCACGTTCGGGCCGCCCTTGAGATCCTCAAGGCGCTTGCGCAGAAACTCCTCGTTGGCCGGAGTCAACACCCATGGCGGAAGAGTATCCGATGCTTCAGGAAGCGAAAAATTCAGATGGTCAAGAATCTGGTCATCATCATCTACGAGAATGACCGGAATCGTATTATTACTCTTGATTATTCCTAAAAGAAAATCAAGGTCAGTCGTTGAGTCTGCCGACGCTATCTGGCGAGTCGCATCGGCCCAAATCTGCATTCGTTGGCGTTCCTGCTCGCTTAGGTCATGCACCAACGAGTCCGAAACCCAAAGAAAAATGCCGACGAGGAGTATAGTGGCCGTCATGAACACCACTGCCCCGCGTCGGCGAAGATCGTATATATTAAGCATTGGCAATTGCCTGAGCTATATCCGTCATTTCCTCTGACGGCAAGCTCAACTTAGGTTTACGGAAGTCCATATCCGCCTCTGACTGCAACGGCACCAAATGTATATGCGCGTGCGGCACTTCCATCCCGAGTACGGCAACCCCGACGCGCTTGCAGGGAATGGCGCGCTTGATTTTCAATGCAACTTCGCGCGCAAACTCCATCAGCCCCGCATATTCCTCAGGGTCAAGATCAAACAGATAATCGGTCTCCTTCTTCGGAATTACCAGGGTATGGCCCGGTGCCATCGGATTGATGTCGAGAAATGCGAAATAGCGATCATTTTCCGCTACCTTATATGACGGGATTTCACCCGAGGCGATGCGTGAGAAAATCGATGCCATATTCCTTAAAGTGCAATTTCAAGAACCTCAAACTTCATCATGCCGGCGGGGACACGGATGTCAACGATGTCGCCGACCTTGTGACCTAACAGGCCCTGGGCGATCGGGGTGGAAGTCCCGATTTTCTTCTCCTTGAGATTAGCCTCTGAGTCTGCCACTATGGTATACTCGGCGATAGCGCCGTTGGCCGTATTCTTGATCTTGACGCGGTTCATGATTTGAACCTCGTCCGTGTTCAGCTTGCTCTCATCAATGATGCGCGCGTTGGCCACTAAGTCCTTCAACTGAGCGATCTTCATCTCCAAAAGGCCCTGAGCCTCCTTGGCGGCGTCATACTCCGCGTTTTCCGAAAGGTCACCCTTATCGCGTGCTTCTGCAATAGCGGCTGAGATGCGAGGACGTTCAACTGACTCTAACTGAGCAATTTCCTCCATCTTCTTCTTGTAGCCGTCTTTGGTCATGTAAGTGATAGCCATGGTATAAATAATATCTTTTTAAGTTGCAAAAAAATTGAACCTCGCTCGACCCTAAAAATTGAGCCGCCGAGATCCGAAAGGGAATCATTCACGGCTGCAAAGTTACAAAAAAAATCCCAAACCCCCAAACTTTTCCCCCAATAAAAAATATAAATATGGATTTTTATTTTGCGTAGAAAAGTATGCGGAGAAGTGTGCGCTTTCCGAGTTTGTAGAGGTCAAGGGCTTATACTTATACTGCTTCCAGGAGGCGGGTTTCGTCGACAAGGCGGCGCATATTGCGCAGGGCGTAGCGCATACGGCCGAGAGCCGTATTGATGCTGACCCCGGTTTCTGCGGCAATTTCCTTAAACGACATGTCTCGATATATGCGCATCATCAGGACGCGTCGCTGCTCCTCCGGAAGGCTGTGAATCAGCTTGCGGAGGTCCTGGGTCAGCTGGAGTTCCATCATCTCATCCTCAATGGAGCCTTCACAGAGGTCCTTATTATTAAGGAGGTCCTGCTCGGTTGAGTCATTGCTGATGGTATTTTCGTTCTTGTTTCGGCGATAGTGGTCAATTATCAGGTTGTGGGCCACACGGTTGAGCCATGCGCCGAATTTGCCGCTGTCTTCGTAGCGACCTTGGCGTATGGTGGTAATGGCCTTGACAAACGTTTCCTGAAAGAGGTCGTTGGCAAGGTCGGTATCTTTTACAGTGTGGCGGATATAGTCAAACACATTCTTTTGGTGCCGGTTAAGGAGGGCATCAAAGGCTGCGTTGTCGCCATTGGCATAAGCCGTCACCAACTCTTGGTCGGTGAGCTTAGTCAGATTCTGCTGCATTATTCTTTTTCTCTTAATTGTTTATTAGGAGTAGCAGTAGGGCGA
>CAMWSN010000098.1 GCA_947176925.1 uncultured Porphyromonadaceae bacterium | reverse complement strand
CCGGCTCAGGAAAAATCAAGAGAAAGCACGCTTTCAAGAGCCACATTCTCACCAAGAAGACTAACAAGCAGAAGCGCAACCTGACCCACAGCGGCCTCGTTTCCTCTTGCGACGAAAAGAACGTTAAGAAACTTCTCGGTCTGAAGTAAGCCCCGGGGCTTGACTCCACTCCTGATAACCTTAGAGTTAATCACAAACTAACCAATCTATTAACCGAATGACCAGCCCGAAAGTGTCCTGTTGCAGGACCGCTGACATTCACAAAATTTAGCATTTACTATGCCAAGATCAGTTAACCACGTCGCTTCTCGCGAACGTCGCAAGAAAATCCTCAAACTTACCCGCGGCTACTATGGTGCCCGTAAAAACGTTTGGACCGTTGCCAAAAACACCTGGGAAAAAGGTCTGACCTACGCTTACCGTGACCGCAAGGACAAGAAGCATAACTTCCGCTCTCTCTGGATTCAGCGTATCAATGCCGCTGCCCGCCAGGAAGACCTTAGCTACTCCAAGCTCATGGGCCTCATCCACAAAGCAGGCATCGAAATCAACCGCAAGGTCCTCGCTGACCTCGCTCTTAACAACCCCGCTGCCTTCAAGGCCGTTTGCGATAAAGTTAAGAACGCATAACCTCGATTCCAATAGGTCTACATAAATAAGACCCGTGGGGCGCAGCCATCAGGCCGCGCCCCCATCTTTTTTTAATACACAATGAAAAGTACAAAATAACCTTTCTCGTCCCCCCCCCTCGGTCGAGGCTCCACTGGGGGCTATCGCACGCGCACACCCATAGCAATCCAGGCAGGGGCTACACAGTACTCACAAAAAAATCTTTGCATTTTGCATTATTAATTTTCATTTTTTGCGGTTTTGCCTCTAATGCGTTCGTATCTTTGCCGCAAAAAAATTACTAATTCCTAATTAAATGAAAAGTTTCCGCCACTCCACCAACGAACGCAACAAGTCAAACGTACTCAAACTCCGTATGAAGCTCGGCGCTGCCGGCTACGGCATATACATGATGCTCCTTGAACGCATTGCATCCGAGCCGCTCCAACGCGCTGAACTCGATTATGAAGTCCTCGCCTACGATTTCCATGAGTCTGTCGATATGATCCGCTCTGTCGTTGAGGACTTTGACCTTTTCGCAATCGATATTGAATCCGAGACATTCTCCCATGAAGACCTAAATAACCAACTCTCTGCCAAAGCCAAACGCGTCAAACAAGAAAAACTCCTCGACGAATTTATCTCGAACCGACTCTCTGACATCAAATGCATAAACGGTCTTGCGGCCACTTACAAGACGTCACCTGACCGTATCCGTACATTATTCCGTGGACCGTTCCGCGAGAGAATTCTTTCCATCTACTCTGCTCCGCCATCATCATTTACCCTCATTGGCGCACTGAATTCATTCATCAAGGAGACCTTTGGCAAACAAGAAAGTGGAACTTATCACTAAGTTCCACTCCGATGAATTTCCAATAGGTACAATATCTAAGGTAAAAAAGATTGTATGAGTTGTTTTTCGTATCGCAAAGTTAGCGACTTTCTTTCAAGAGGCCAAATTTTTTGATATGTTATAAAACACACATTTAAATTTGGAGCTTTTCAAGACGCAATTCTTTGCCGTCGAAAACCGCATAGCTCATGTTTAAAATCCAGTCACCTAAGATGATAACGCGGCCGTAAGGCATCTGCTCATCCATCAGGACATGATAATGACCGAAGAGAAAATAATCCGCATCGGGTCTTTTTTCGCTATCCAACCACTTCATCAGCGGAGTGGGCTCTACGTTCTTCGGGGCCCTTTTCGTGCGGTTTGAGGCACTCCATCCGTAGGCCAAACCTACGGTCCAACGCGGATGAATCGACGCAAACATCCGCTGTAAAAAACGGTTCCGAAAAACCCACCTCATCAGCCGTTCGCCCGCGGGCACCGGACCGAGCCCGTCGCCGTGAGCCATAAAGAAACGCTTGCCTTCAATCGTTTCCTCAAGCGGCCCGTCAACAAGGCGGAACCCTATCTCCCGAGGCAGATACTTGAAAATCCAGATGTCATGGTTCCCCGTAATCCAGGTGATCTCAATTCCGCTGTCGGCTAACTCCGCAAGGGCGCCGAAGAAGCGCGTGAATCCCTGCGGTACCACGTTGTGATACTCAAACCAATAGTCCAGGATATCACCCAAGAGGTAAAGACGCTTGCAGCGCGGAGCGATTTCGCGCAACCAAGAGCAGACCCGCAGCTCATGCTGCCGCGGGTCTGAAAAATAGCGTGCGCCTAAGTGTAGGTCGCTGATAAAGTATGTCAGGTTACGCTCGGTCAAAGGAATCCCAATTCGAGTTTTGCTTCTTCGCTCATCATGTCCTGAGTCCATTCGGGCTCAAAGACTATGTTGATTTCTACGGATTTGACTCCCGGAATCGTTTCCAGTTTAAGCCGGGCATCTTCTACCAGGAATTCGGCGGCAGGACAACTTGGCGCCGTAAGGGTCATGTCGACCTGCAGCACGTCCTCATCTGTCACCTCTATCCGGTAAATCAGCCCCAAGGAATAGATGTCCACGGGGATTTCAGGATCAAAAACCGTGCGCAAAAGCTCTACGGCCTTTTCCTGAACGGCATATTTCTCGTCTTGAGTCATAGATTACATGATGCCGCGTTCGCGGAGCTTGCATTGCCAGGCCCAGGCTGAACGCATCGTGTCGGCCAGCGGGGTGTCTGCCTTCCAGCCGAGCACTTCATTGGCGTGGGTCGGGTTGCCCCAAACCTTTTCGATGTCACCTGCGCGGCGACCTACGATCTTATAGGGGACCTTGACGCCGGTGGCTGATTCGAACGTGTTGATAAGTTCAAGGACGCTGACGCCATTGCCCGTGCCTAAGTTGAAGATTTCAATTTTGGCGGCTTCGGGGTTTTCAAGCATGCGGTCCATGGCCTTGACGTGAGCCTTGGCAAGGTCTACGACGTTGATGAAGTCGCGGATGCAGGAGCCGTCGGGAGTAGGATAGTCATTGCCGAAGACGCTCAGCTCCTTGCGGATACCCATAGCGGTCTGGGTGATGTAAGGGATCAGGTTCTGGGGTACTCCGTTGGGCAGTTCGCCGATTTCAGCACTGGGATGAGCGCCTACGGGGTTAAAGTAGCGCAGGATGACGGACTTGAACGGTGCGCCGGCATTGATTACGTCGGTGATGATTTCTTCGCTGATCTGCTTGGTGTTGCCGTAGGGCGACGTAGCTTTCTTGATGGGGGCCTGTTCGGTCACGGGGTTTTCATCAGGTTCGCCATAAACGGTGCAGGAGCTGGAGAAGACGATGCCCTTGACGTCGAATTCGGCCATGCAGTCAAGCAGGTTCATCAGGGTGTTGAGGTTGTTGCGATAGTAAAGCACGGGCTTTTCCATAGATTCGCCGACGGCCTTGGAGGCGGCGAAGTTGATGATGCCCTTGATTCCGGGGTGCTCCTTGAAGAGTTTGCGAAGTGCTTCGATGTCACAGCAGTCTGCCTCGACGAAGGCGGGACGGATGCCCGAGATGCGTTCAATGCCGTCAAGCACTTCCTTGTTACTATTACTCAGATTATCAATGATTACGACTCCATAGCCGGCGGCCTGAAGTTCTACGACGGTGTGGGAGCCAATGTAGCCCGTGCCACCGGTGACGAGGATAGTTCCTTTGTCCATGGTAATAAGTTAGAATGAATGGTTACGAATTTATAGGTGCAAATTTAATTAAAAAGAATGAAAAATCACAGCTTTATTCGTTGTTTTTTCAAAATTTTGCTTATCTTTGCGGTGATATTCAAGTATTAACCCTTTAAAAACCATGAAACTATGGCTTACAAAGTAGAAGAAATCGAAGGCGTAGGTGAAGTTTACGCCCAGAAGCTCGGCGAAGCCGGCATCAAAACCACTGATGACCTTCTTGAAAATGCCGCTACTCCCAAGCAGCGCAAGGAACTCGCCGAAAAAACCGGCATCTCTGAAAAGCTCATCCTAAAATGGGCCAATCACTCTGATCTTTTCCGCATCAAGGGCATTGCCGGACAGTTTGCCGAACTGCTCGAAGCTGCCGGAGTTGACACCGTCAAGGAACTCCGCCACCGCGTACCCGCAAACCTCCATGCAAAGTGTGAAGAGGTTAACAACGTCAAGAACCTCTGCAACCGCGTTCCTGCCGTCTCTGAAATCGAAAAGATGGTAGCTCAGGCCAAGGAACTCGAACCCAAACTCTCTTATTAAGCAATTATCAATTATTAATTAGGAATTAGCCTCGCGGTCTCCCGCCTGGCTAATTCCTTTTTTAATAGAATAACGAAAGGGCTGTTCCGTAGTGACGGAAGCCTGTTTCAGTCAGTTGGAGTCGATCCCCTTTAATGGTTGCCAAGTTCTCATTTCTCAGAAATCTGATTACCGTACTATAACGAGTATCGAACTCATTACCGAATATATTTTTCGCTGCGGCAAGAGAGAAACCGCCGGAATAACCGGATATGGCAATGAATTTATTCAGTATTTCATGGCGAGGTAATTGGTAATATGTTGAGGCTTCATAAGTGGAACCATTCTTAATCAGCCAATTTTGATCAATCAATTTTTCGATTGCCTCATTTTTGCCGATATTATAGGAGACTCCGAACGGCGACATACTTTGGGCTGAAATGCCAAATCCTTTGTATTGCCAACCGTCAAACATTCTGTGGCGAAGATAGGAGGATAAACCAAGGTCATAACGATCACGACTGAAGGTGTTACGGCCAAATTCCCCGAAATACCCGAGACGACTTAACCCATCAAACAGTTCACAATACTGGTTAAAGCAGATGTCTGAATCAGGTTTGTATTTTGTTTTGAGTTGATTGGTGCGAAATTCATAGACAGTTACCTGTTCAGGATTTAGTTCACGTATGATATCAATGTCCTTTTTAATGTTTTCAAGTGTTTGTCCCGGTAAGCCATACATCAAGTCCAGATTGATTTTTGAGATACCGAGCCGGTGCCATTCATCAATCGCCTTACCCATTTTTGCGGCAGAAATATTGTTACGATGTAAGGGGGTAAGTACAGTATTTGAAGTGGATTGTACGCCAAGCGATAATCTTTTAAATCCGGCTTTGGCGATATAAAAGCTTTTATGCTGACCTAAATAGTCGTCAACCAAAGTGTCAAATGACCCTTCGATACTGGGCTCAAAATTAAAAGTGAAAGTTTGGCTTTCTAAAAACTCACGTATCCACATCATAAAACCGGGAAATAAATCCAAAGATGTTGGCGTCCCTCCTCCTATATCAAACCCATAAATCTTCATTTCGGGATGCTGCTCTATGAACCGTTCTATTTGATTTCCAAGGGCGTTAAGATAATTGATTTGAAGGTCTCTTGAGGGGACGCGCATTTTCGTGTACTCGCAGAAAGAGCAAATCTGACTGCAAAAAGGTATATGAATGTAAAATGCGATTGGTCCGGACGAGTCAAACGGCAACGTTCCGGGCGTGGAGTATTTAGCCCAATCGTCAGGTGATAACGGATATGAGGTGTTGAACAATGGATTCTTCTTTCGCTGTTCAAACAAATGCTGTAGGTCAGTATATGATGTTGTCATCGTGGAAGCCTTGTCTTAAATATTGCCCGTCATAAAGCAGCGAGGATTCGCAATAGTTTGGATTGGCGTAGTTACGCATATACACCTCCAAAATCTTACCATTATGATTATATAAATAATTGCTACATTTACAGTCTGTACCCCGATTACGAGACTCGGTAAAATAAAGATGAGGAATATAGGTAAAGTTTATTTCATCAAAATCAACATAACGCTCCCGGCAATAGTCGTTGACTTTCATTAAAGCCACAAAGCCAAGTCGCAGTAGTTTCAACGAGATAGCAAACTTCATCATATTCTCAACCTCGGCAGGATTATCTATATAACCGCGAACCAGATTGCAGCTGGCATTAACTTTCTGCAAGTCTATATTATCAAATTCTAATGCTTTATCAGATAAAGAAACGCCATATATCTCCGAAAGCTTACTGCGGTCATAATGATGTAATGACATTGATATGGAGTTCCAGCGAGCAAGTCTCATCATCTCTTGCGAAGCCGGTAGCAGACCGTTTGTGTTCAGATGTAGATGGATGTTATGATATGGCTCCGAGGCGGCTTTTTCAAGAATTTGATTAACGGTATCGGAGGCTACGGAAGGTTCTCCTCCGGTTATGTTGATTCGATTTATAATTATGCCTTTATTTCTTAGCTCGTCTACTACTTCCCACAATTTGACATGATTAAACTTTGATATAGCGCTATGGGACTGACCATTGGAACAGAACTTACAGCGAGCGTTGCAGCAGTCAGTGACCTTTACGAATAGATTAACAGCCTTTGGAATAGGTTGGGGCTGACAATGTCCATAAGCACAGCTCATTGACTTCAATTGTATGTGATTATTAAAAATCACTACGTACATGTCACTCGTTGATTTACAAATAATTATTTCGTCGCTGTCTGAGCGTTGTGATAAATTCTTGTTTGTCTTCAAGGGAAGCAAACTCCATTATCCCGGAAGCACTATTCGGTCCAAGAATTGGAAGAGTTATGTCATATTTTGGAATGAAATAACCCTTAATTTCTTCGTAGCGAAAATCTGTTTTTAAAATCTCTGATGTGATTGTGTATTCAAGATAGTGGGGAATATGATTGGGCCCTGCACCTTCGCCGCATGAAGTTGCGTAGCCTCCATTTTTGAGCCCTATGTATACAGGCCCGGTGCCGATGTGGTTGGGAGTAAATGCTCCCCAGCAGGGGTCTGGGATATAATCGTGTGACAGCACGGCTTCAAGACCATATTTCCTCAGGCCGCGTTCATGTCTGTTGAACATTAGTTCGTCAAGACGTTGAGGATCTAAAGTTCCGTCTTTTTTCTGAATCTTATCCCAGTTTTCATTAAGGAATCTTACAAAAAAGAATAATGGATACCCGTCTCCGGCATGGATTGGAGACATGAAATAGTCACAGTTGGGGCCACAGTGTGAGAAGTGGGTGATTCCGGACCGGTTAACGTCATGAAGGAGCTCTTCCTGAGAGCGATATTTGCGGAATTGGTTGAGATAAACAATGATGTTAAAGAGCTTCTCTCTGCAATGGAGGTCATAGGCTTTATCCATTTCATTACTGTATGAATCCAATCCGAATAAATAATTTTGCAATGCTTCAATATTCAGTCGGCCATTATTAAAGAGTTCTTTTTTATGGATAATATTCCAAAAGATACGCACAGCAATGAAAGCGACGTCATCCCCATTTCGTTTGAATCTTTCGAAATATTGATTTAGAAATGACATAATCTCGTCAGGAGATCTGAATTCTACTTCTTTATTCCGTGCAATAACTAAATCGGCAAAAGTTCTCGTGACTCCATAAGAATGAGTCAAAAGATCCGCGCTCTGCGCCTCATCATTATCTTTATTGATTATATCTATAAATTCTTTGGGAAGGCGGATATTGGGAATTCCTATTGCATTTCTGAATAATAAAGCGATTTCTGCTATCTTAAAGCCGGCAATTCCACATCCGATTTTAGTGACGTAGAAGGTGAGGGCTTTTTCATACTCAGCAAACTGTATAAACTTATCAACGTATGGCTTAATAGTCTCTATACCACCCTGCATTGTTGGGATGGCATAAGAATTTCCTTGTAGCCCTTCTCCTTGTCCCCATACGGCACCAAAGCGATCAAAGGCGACTCTTGCGGCGCCACCCGCATGATGTCCGGCAAGATTGCTGCCAAACACGAAAATATCGCGGCGCCCCAAGGAAGTAATTTTATCCGGCGTGTAATTAGCATCAATAGGTATATCGCTGACCCCGGTGAATGACTGTTTTTCAGCAACGGAAGAATCAGGTTGTATGTGTCGTTTATTTCCGAAAAGATCAAATAGTTTCATTGATGC
>CAMWSN010000097.1 GCA_947176925.1 uncultured Porphyromonadaceae bacterium | reverse complement strand
TATTGACATAGTTTTCAAACCAGGTCATGCTTCCGGATATATGGACCGTGGGGCTGACGGGGAGCGAGAAGGCTGCTCCGAAGTCGTAGTTGATTCCTTTTTCATCCTTTAGGTTGGGATTTCCACCGGGAAGGAAATAAAGATCGTTGAGAGAGGGGGTACGATGATTTCCGGCTGTGGAGGCTTTGAGGGCAAGATTTGAGGGGCGATGGATAAGGAAGTCTGCAAACAGTGCCGGAGTCAGCGGAGTCAGTCGAGAAGCCACCAAATCCTGGCGTAGAGTCGCACCGATGCCAAGTCGATCAGTGGGTTGCCATCGGGCAGTCACTGCGGCCGAAAGTTCGAGGCGAGAGCGATTAAATCCTGACCGGGTCAGGAGGTCTTCGGAGCGGACGAAGTTTTCGTTAGCGTTGAGTGATGCGTTCAGCATTAAGTTCTCACGCAAGAAAAAGTCAGCGTCTACGGCAGCTAATATGCTGTTTTGGCGTGAGCGTGAGCGCGCCATGGTTACGTTCAATCCGGCAGCGACCTCGCGCCGATAATCATAACGACGGAGCGCGAATTCATGGCCCAAGCGGGCTTTGAGCTGCCAATTATCACGCCTAAAGCTCATAGAAGCAGCAGAGCGGAGAGTGCGCTCGCGATTCAGGTTGAGGAATTCGGAGTCGGAGCCATAGTCAGTGGTAAGCATTGGCAAATGACGCCGGAGGTTAGAGTACCATACGGCAAGCTGCAAGTGTGTTCCCGAAGGGGTGGAATAATATGCTTCCTGCATCAGATGAAGGTCTGCGTAGGCTCCGCTGCGGTTGCGTTCGCGGGGATGGAATTGAGCTACGATGTTATTGTCAGAGTCGTAGATATTCTCCTTTTTGTCGTGGTTTGTGAAGGGATAGCGGTTAGGGGAAGAGGAGAATGTGACGCGTGTTTTCACTTGCCATGAATTGGTGGTGTAAGAGAGCTTTGCAAACTCATCAAATGACCAAAACGAGCCTATTCCCTGGGAATATTGAGCATGAAAGCCAGGTTCTGAATCGGATTCAGACGCGAGGCTTACCGCACCTCCGAGGCCACCCGTACCAAGGGCAACGGATGTGGCTCCATGACTGACTTCCGCGCGGTCCATTAAAAATGCTGGAATGGCGGAAAAATCAGTCATTCCTGACATTGGACTGTTAAGTCGCAGTCCATTCCAAAGAACTTGAGTGTGGGCGGCAGAAGTACCTCGGATACTGACGGTTGAGAGCGTTGCGCGGCCATGGTTTTTTACAAACAGTGATGAGTTGAAAGCAAGTATGTCAGCCATGGATAAGGCGGCGTTCTCTTTAAGAGCGAGCGAGTCAAGGCGAGTCAGTTGAGAACCGATTTGCGCCAATGGTCTTCGGGCTGTGACGGTTACTTCATTGAGACTCCGCGGCGATTCAGCGCGGACAGTCAATGATGAACATAATACAATCAGAAGGCCTAATTTCCTCATTTCCAGCAAAAGAAGGCCGGGGTGACTCCGGCATAAAAGCGGGACAGTAATTCCCCTGAGGGGGAGAAGCGATAAATCATTCCGGGCTGCTGATAATCAATGGCGTCGGCAAGGTAAATTTCGTCAGACTCGGGAGATACGGAGAGGGCGTAATAGATGGTTCCGCGTGAGGGTATCAGCGGGTCGGAGGGAATAGAAGTGGAGTTGACGGACATTGTCCAGACGTCATCGTTGAGCCAGTATAAGGTTTGGCCATCGTTGCTCAATGTCAGATTGCGTGGTGTGTCGCCGGGATGGAACTCAAGTCGACACTCAACGGTCATTGAGGCAGCGTCAATGCGGTATAAGGCAGGCGTTTCGGAGCCTACAGGAGAACCGTCATAGCCTCCGTCGGTAATGGTCCACAGCTTTCCGTTGGCGTCAATCACGAGTGAGTTGGGTTGCAGGCCAACGGTTACCTGAGCGTCCACCAGGTCAGTTTCAGAGTCTATTCGGATAATGCGGTCCTGATAGCTCCAGCAGTTGCAGTAGACGTATTTACCGCGCTGAACCATCCGCTCCGTAGAGCCGACGGATGAATCCATGTCAGGGACAGTGACGGCACCGGTGATCTGATAAGTCCGAGGATTGAAAATCATGATGCGATTGTCCCAAAGCTGAGTGATATAAGCTTTCTCGGGAGATATGAAGTGAATATACCTCGGAGAAGTGAGTCCTTGGATTCGCCCGGTTTCGCGTAGGGTGGTGAGGTCAATGGCAAATACGGCGTGAGAGTTATTGACGGCAATCCATCCGCGCCCTTCGCCGATGGTCATGGATTGGGCCACGTCGCCGAGTTTCATTCCGTTTGCCCGAAAGAAGACTTCATTTTCAACTCTGTCAGTCGTCGGATCATAGAAGCTCAGAGTGGCGTTGCCATACTGGAAATTACCTTCACAGACAATGAAGACGCCCTGAGGCGGACAGGAAAACTGTTCCTCTCCGCCGTAGTCCCAGCGCATACAGGATGAGAGCAACGTCAGGCCCGCAATTAAAGTTCCTTGAATCCGCAAACTTCGGTTGAAATTTCGCCGAGGGCTCCTGCTTGAGCGTTGACGGCAGTTTGCACTTTGATGAAGTCAACGGGAGCGTCAAGGCTGAATTTTGTCCATTGCTTATCGTTGTCAGAGCCGGTATTATCCACGTATCCCCAGGGGTAGGGTAAATGATTCCAGCGTCCGTTTTCTTCCACTGAAAGCGAAGGCAGCAGTGTTCCGGTCAACGTATATGAATCAGCTGAAATCCATTCGGGATAATAATAGTCCTGCTTATGGAAAGAGCCGACATAGGCAATCACTCCTTCGTTGCCTTGATTGTCGGTCCATCTGACGGGCGATTGGGGTTCTGAGGGCCGGTAATAGGTAATCTGATAGTCAGAAATAGTTCCGGTTTCTTCGCTGTGGGGTAGTTCAATCCATTTTCCGTCGTCGGGGATTCCGTTGGCGTTAGCGTCTACCATAGCGTAGACAATGCCGGGTTCGTTTGAGCCGGCAAAACTGTTACCTTTGATGGCGAAATTTTGGACGCTGTGGCCGAAGTCAACAACAATGTATCCGCCAAAACCGCCTAATGAGACGTATTTCTCCTCGGCAAGTCTTAGCCGGGCCCATTCAATCGCTTCCTCCGGAGTGGTGGCGGTCATTCCTTCATTAATGAACTGGCCGGGCGCGGGAGTGTAGTCAATCACGCGGAATTCGCCGCGCTCTGCGGAGGGAGTTTCAGGCTCTTCCGTTTCGCTGCATCCTGACAAGCATGCGGCTCCCAGAATTAGATAAAATAATTTTCTCTCCATTATATCAGCGGATAACTTTCAGAGTTGCAGCTCCGGATTTGATGAGGTAAACTCCGGCGGGCATAGAGCCGAGGTCAAGAATTCCGCTATCGGAAGAAGCGGTCAGACGTCCGGCACAGTCATATACGGCTACGAATCCGTCGGCGGTCACAACTTTATTAGCGCTGTCATATTTCAGTCCGGAAGCGTGTGCGGCGGCAATAGAGGCGGCAGGGGCGGTTTCGACGCTGAGTTTGTCCATGGCGAAGTAGCATGGGGTGTTGATGCCCCATTCTCCTTGGTCAGTGCTGTAAATGGTGAAATAGAGCTGATTGACGGCACCGAGAGAGCTGAGGTCCACGTATTTCCATCCGCGGTTAATCGTGAGGTCGGCATCGGCAAACGAAGCCAAAGTAATGTCTACGGTTTTTTCATTTTCAGCGGCGTCAACGCCATGAACGGTCAGGGTCAGGCGGTCGCCGTCGTTAAACGGGCGGCAATAGGCATCGCCTTGCTCCACGGTATAGTAAGTATAGCTCGTCAGGTTGAAGTAGGCTCCCTGCACCTGGTGAGGCAGACCGTCAGTAAAGGTCAGAGAGCAAGCCTTCTCGCCGTAAAAAGCTCCGTAAAAGCCGATAAGATAAGGAGAATCCGGGTTCACGCCGCCTTTGGCCATGTTTGAAAACTGATATTTGATGAAATTATCGCGGAAAGAGTTATCGGCGGAGTTTGAGGCGGTGAATCCGTTCCAGCTCATCCATTCGCTATTAGCGTAATGGGCCATACGGAAGATTTGACTTTCAAGGGTGGTAACGGCGTCATTGTAGGTCTCGCTCCAGGCTCCCGTCTCGGCATTGAATTCCAATGGAGTGGCCGTTTTGGAGAGGTCGAGAACGGTCAGGTCAGAGGCAGATGCAGTCAGAGCAGCGGCAATCAGTGATGAGAAAATCAGTCGTTTCATTTTCAGTTTGGTTTAGTGTTTGGAGTTTAGTGTTTAGTGATGATAACACCATGCAGGAAAATAAACCCAACTAAAAAGCCGAATGGTTGCTGCCCATAATCCCGCAGGCGTTGCATTAATCTATAAGGATACAGCAGGTTTTCTGACTTGTCCCCGGTAGGGTCAACGCCTTCTCAAAGCCCAAAACGGCCTCAATGGCAGAATGTTGACCACCCGATTAAAGATGGGACTTACAGCAGCGGGTACTGTTCCGGAATTCCACCGGATTCCCTAAACTGCATCTTATTTGCGGTGCAAAGTTACGCAAAAAAACTAAATCAATGAAAAATTAAAAGTTAAAAATAAAAAATGAAATATTAAAATTTTATCTATGAAACTTTCGACGCCCTGATTAGCGACATGTCACGTTGCTGAGTCTATCCTTAACAAGTATATCGGCATCGCGGATAGTTGGAGCAGCCAAAAAAATCTCCATACTTTCCATATCGTTTAATTAATTCTCCTCCACAGAGAGGGCAAATACCGTTGTTTATTTTTTCATTTCGGAAATGTATGGCGGAGCGAACATTTACATTATGAGTTTTGCGCTCGTTTTTATCTACAATATTGAAGGTCTGTAATATAGAGGCTATATTATGACATTCTTCTATCGTCATAATAGTACTATTGTGTGACTTAATATATGGATTTAATTCATTTAACCAAAGCACATTGTCACAATCACCTGTTAAATGAAGTTTTGATGCTCTAATGAAAACAATAATTGAGTATAAATGAGTGACATATTTCTTTATTTCGCTGAATCTGGTAGTCAAAAATTTAATATGATTTCTGTTCTGAAATAGCGGATTATATAACATATATTTATTACCCCAAATATTCTGAGTCCAATATTCTCGACTGGAGTTTCCAAATATCCAACCTTTGTAGTTCTTTGTTTCAATTACAAATATGCCATAAACCGATATTACCACATGGTCAATCTGTGTAGAGCGTGAGCCATTTTTATACATCAGGTTATTTAACACTATATATTCATTCTTAGGCAAAAATGAAAGTGTCATTGCCACTCCCTTTTCGCCAATCTTTCCTTTTATTGCGGGTAGATTGATTCTTAGATATATCATACCTACAATAAAAGCTATCATTAATATGGATATGAGGATTTTCATACTGCAAATTTACGATTTTTTTTCTTTTTTGCAATTTGATTTTCACCATTTTTGAGGGCGTTTTACAATACACTTTCCTGCCAATAGGCAGAGAGAAGTCTGCCTCTCTTTAATCTTTAAATTGTTATGTTGTTTTCTTGTATGTGATGGCGGCGAGGGAGCAGGTTGCGAGGGCAAGGGCAGCGAGGGCGGCATATTGAGGCCAGAGGTCAGTGAGCGGTGTGGCCTTCAGATAGATGGAGCGCATGATTTCCACGAAATAGCGGGGAGGGATGAACAGGGTGACACACTGCGCCCATCGGGGCATGGAGCTGATGGGGGTGAACAGGCCGCTCATGAGTTGGAAAATCATGATGAATGCAAACATGACGAAGATGCTTTGCATCATGGTGGCCGATTTATTGGCGATGGTCACGCCAATGCCTGACATGACTAATGAGAATAATATGGTTGCCACGAAGATTCCGATGACACTTCCCTGCGGAGCAAGATCATAGACCAGGTAGCCAATGGTCATTCCGATGGCTACGACCAGGAGGCCGACAATCCAGAAGATGATCAGTTTTGATAACACGAAGGTCAGACGACCGACGGGGCTGACATTCATGGCGTCAATCGTTCCGGTCTCTTTTTCGCTTACAAGATTGAGGGCCGGAAGGAATCCGCAAATAATTATAATCAGCACCACCATGAATGCCGGAATCATGTAATTACGATATTCCAGCGTCGGGTTATAGCGGTTAATGATACTGAGCTGACTGATGTTCGGCTCAGCCCCATGGTCGGCGAGCCATTGACGGAGGGTTAAGGCTACGGAGTTGACAACATATTGCGCTCCAAGCATCCCCTTGGTAGCGTTTACGCCGTTGGCTTCTACGTCAATCTCCTCCGGATTTTGCTCAAAGTCTTGGGGAATGGTAAGAATGACGTCGGAGTTTCCCCGCTCTACCTCGGTCATGGCTTCGGAGTGAGTGGAACAGACGGAGTTGACGTGAAGACTTTCGGCGGCGTTGAGGTCCTGAATAATGCGTCGGGAGAGCAGAGAGTGGTCATTATCGACCACGGCAATGCCAACGTTTTTGACATCGAGAGTGGCAATCAGCGGCATCACGAGCATTACCATCAGCGGCATGGCAATGATGACCCGGATTACGAGCGGGTTACGCCTCATCAATTTCAACTCCTTTCGGAGCAAGGCTGCGAGTATTCTCATGGGGATTGAGGAATTAACGGGTTTTAAATTTTTTGATGGCAACGGCGAGAATTATCAAGGTCATTGAGCCGAGGATCAGCACCTCATTGACAATATAGCTCAGGGGGAGTTGCTGAATCATCAGTTTTTTAAGCGCAGCGATATACCATCGGGCCGGAATTATTGACGATAGCCATTGAAGCGGCAGGGGCATGTTGTCAATGGGGAAGAGCATTCCGGAAAAGAAGATTATCGGAACCATGAAAACTATGGCGGAGACAATAAGTGCCGCCAATTGGGTGGTGACGAGTGTCGATACCAGCAGGCCGATGGATAGCGCGAGGACAATATAGAGCATCGAGAGCCAGATGACATTGAAAATCGACGCCGTCAGCGGAATTCCCAGAAGTCCGTAGGAGAGTCCTAACATCACGGCCAAAATGATACATGAAAGTACGAAATAAGGAATCAGTTTGCCTATGATGATCATTGCCGGCTTGACGGGAGAAACCAATAGAAGATTCATGGTTCCTGATTCTTTTTCGCTGACAATGGATACGGATGTCATGATTGCGCAGACAAGAATAAATATCATACCCATGATTCCCGGGACAAAGTTATAGGAGCTCTTGAGTTGAGGATTATAGAGCGTACGGGTTGTCACAACGGATTTTTCGCTGCTTCCGATCAGTCCCTGAAGGTAAGCGGTCGCCGTCTTGCCCATATTAGGATTTGAGGCGTCGACGATGATTTGATAATCCGTTTTATCGCCTAATTGGCGCATGATGAGTCCGGCATCGACATCGCCGCGACGCATGGCGTCATCAAGCTCTTCGACGGTTGTTAATCCGGCAAAGGTGAAGTAACTGTTGGCTTCCATCTTTGCCAATAATTCGCGGCTTTTGTCAGAATGGAAGTCAACGACGGCCATAACTGTTACGTTGTTTACCTCCGTTGATATGGCGTAGCCGAAGAGCAAGAGGAGCACCAAAGGCATCAATATGGTTATCGCCGCCGTGCGCCTGTCGCGGATGATATGAAGGAATTCTTTTTTGATCAATGAAGACATTATGTTACTCATTCGCTTCTTTGCGCTCCTTCCGCAACTTTACGGAACACGGCATCCATCGTCTCCACTCCATATTCCCGTTTAAGGGCGGCGGGAGAGTTTAGGGCTTTTATGCGTCCATCGACCATGATTGATACTCTGTTACAATATTCGGCTTCGTCAAGATAATGAGTCGTGACAAACACGGTCATTCCTTCAGACGATACCTTATATATAAGCTCCCAGAATCGGCGGCGGGTAATCGGATCAACTCCCCCTGTCGGCTCGTCGAGGAAGACAACCTTAGGATTATGTATGGTC
>CAMWSN010000096.1 GCA_947176925.1 uncultured Porphyromonadaceae bacterium | reverse complement strand
GAAAAACACCCCATCTACGGCAAGTTCGTCAACAAAACCAAGAAGTTCCACGCTCATGACGAGAAGAACGAATGCTCTGTAGGCGACACCGTTCGCCTGATGGAGACCCGTCCTTTGAGCAAAACCAAGCGCTGGCGCCTGGTTGAAATCATCGAGAAGGTGAAGTAAGTTCATTCGGACTTCACCCTCTCATTCCAATCTTATCGAATCAACCAATTCACAGAATTTTTAGAAAATGATACAGACTGAAACCCGCTTGACAGTCGCTGACAATTCCGGCGCTAAGGAAGCCCTCTGCATTCACGTGCTCGGAGGTACCGGACGCCGCTATGCGTCAGTCGGCGACATTATCGTGGTGTCGGTGAAGAGCGTGATCCCTTCATCCGATGTAAAGAAAGGCACCGTGTCGAAAGCTGTGGTCGTCCGCACTAAAAAGGAAGTACGTCGCCCCGATGGGTCATACATCCGCTTCGACGACAATGCCTGCGTTCTGCTGAATAACGCCGGCGAACTCCGCGGAACCCGCATCTTCGGCCCCGTAGCCCGCGAGCTGCGCGCCACTAACATGAAAATCGTGTCTCTGGCACCCGAAGTGCTCTAACCCCAAAACCCATCAGTAAAAAATGAGCAAATTACACATTAAGAAAGGCGACACCGTCTATGTCAACTCCGGAAACGATCACGGCAAAACCGGTCGCGTCCTCAGCGTTGACGTCAAGAAGCAGCGCGCCATCGTTGAAGGCCTGAACATGGTCTCTAAGGCTACCAAGCCGACCGCTCAGCACCCCAACGGAGGCATCATCAAGAAAGAAGCACCCATCCACATTTCAAACCTCAACCCCGTTGATCCCAAGACCGGCAAGCCCACCCGCGTAGGCTACAAGATCAAGGAAGACGGCTCAAAGGTTCGAATCGCTAAAAAATCAGGAGAGGAGATTAAGTAATGAGCGCTACAGACATTCAGAAGGACTACAAGGAACGTATCGTTCCGGCCCTTGAAAAGCAGTTTAACTATTCTACCGTAATGCAGGTGCCCCGCCTGGAAAAGATCGTCATCAACCAGGGTCTCGGCGCTGCCACTCAGGACAAGAAGATCATCGAAACCGCCATCAATGAGCTGACCGCCATCACCGGCCAAAAAGCCGTTGCTACCCTCTCAAAGAAGGACATCGCTCAGTTCAAGGTGCGCAAAAAGATGCCCATCGGCGCCATGGTAACCCTGCGTCGCGAAAAGATGTATGAATTCCTCGAACGCCTCGTGCGCGTTGCCCTCCCCCGTATCCGTGACTTCAAGGGCATCGAATCCAAGCTCGACGGCCGCGGAAACTATACCCTCGGCATCAACGAGCAGATTATCTTCCCGGAAATCAACATCGACTCAGTTTCCAAGCTCCAGGGCATGAACATCACGTTCGTAACCTCGGCTCAGACCGATGCTGAAGGCCTGGCCCTGCTCAAGGAATTTGGTCTTCCCTTTAAGAAAAACAATTAAAAAACTGAATTGAGCATATGGCAAAAGAATCCATGAAAGCCCGCGAGGTAAAGCGCGCAAAGCTCGTGGCCAAGTATGCCGCCAAGAAGGCTGCCCTCAAGGCTGCCGGCGACTATGAGAGCCTCCAGAAGCTTCAGCTGCTGCCCAAGAACGCTTCAGTCGTGCGCCTGCACAACCGTTGCTCCATCACCGGGCGCCCCAAAGGCTACATGCGCCAGTTTGGCATCAGCCGCATCCAGTTCCGCGAAATGGCCTCTGCCGGCCTTATCCCGGGCGTGCGCAAGGCCTCCTGGTAAGCAGTATCTGGTCCGGCTCCGGCCGGGCCGCCCTTCTCAAAAAACAATTAAAATCTCCGCACTCGCTGCTCCGTTTTTATTCAAATACCTGCGGCGAACCGAAAGCGTGAAAATTAAATATTGTTCGGGACTCCCGAATCAATTTAAAATCAACAAATAAAATGACTGATCCCATTGCAGATTTTCTGACAAGATTGAGGAACGCCATCAAGGCTAACCACCGAGTGGTTGAAATCCCCGCCTCAAACTTGAAAAAAGAGATCACCAAGATTCTCTTCGAACAAGGCTATATCCTTAACTATAAGTTTATAGAGGGTGAAACCCCCTGCGGCACTATCAAGATTGCGCTGAAGTATGATCCCAAAGATCGCGTCAATGCAATCACCTGCCTCAAGCGCGTGAGCCGTCCCGGCCTGCGCCAGTACACCGGTTATAAGGATATGCCCCGCGTCCTCAACGGCCTCGGCATCGCTATCCTCTCAACCTCCAAGGGCGTGATGACCAACAAGCAGGCCCTCGAAGAGAAGGTTGGCGGCGAAGTTCTCTGTTACGTTTATTAATCTGATAGGAGGAAACTAATTATGTCAAGAATAGGTAAAGCTCCCATCGCCCTCCCCGCCGGAGTGAGCGTAAACGTTAACGGAAACGTCGTTACCGTCAAAGGCCCCAAGGGCGAACTCTCTGAAACCATCAATCCCGATCTGACCGTCAAGGTTGAAGACGGCCACGTTGTCGTTGAACGTCCCACTGATGACCGCGACCATCGCGCCCAGCATGGTCTGGCCCGCGCCCTGATCCACAACATGGTTGAAGGCGTCTCTAACGGCTATAAGAAGGAAATGGAACTCGTCGGCGTCGGTTACCGCGCCAACGCTGATGGTCAGGTCCTCGAACTGGCCCTGGGCTTCTCCCACGCCATTTTCATCAAGCTCCCCAAAGAAATCAAAGTTGAGGCCAAGAGCGAACGTAACAAGAACCCGATGATTATCCTCGAGAGCGCCGACAAGCAGCTCCTCGGTCAGGTTTGCGCCAAGATCCGCTCTCTGCGTAAGCCCGAACCTTACAAGGGTAAGGGTATCAAGTTCGTTGGCGAAATTATCCGTCGTAAGTCTGGTAAGAGCGCCGGCGCTAAGTAAACTTTCTAACTTCTAATCGCTAACAAACTATGATTTCAAAAATAGCAAGACGCAACAAAATCAAGGCTCGCATCCGCGGCAAAATTTCCGGCACCGCCGAACGCCCGCGCATGACCGTCTTCCGCTCTAACAAGGGCATCTATGTTCAATTTATTGACGACCTGGCCGGCAAGACCCTCGTAAGCGCAAGCTCCAAGGGTCTCGAAGGCGGTACCAAGACTGAGATTGCCGCAAAGGTTGGCGCCCTCGCCGCCCAGAAGGCTCTCGAAGCCGGTATCTCCACCGTCGTGTTTGACCGTAACGGTTACCTGTTCCACGGTCGAGTTAAATCTTTGGCTGACGCCGCTCGCGAAGGCGGCCTTAAATTCTAATTGAAGATTATGGCAAACAATCAAAACCGCGTAAAATCTACTAACGACCTGGAACTTAAGGATCGCCTCGTTGCCATCAACCGCGTAACCAAAGTAACCAAGGGTGGTCGTGCCTTCACTTTCGCTGCAATCGTCGTTGTCGGTAACGAAAACGGCATCGTAGGCTGGGGTCTCGGCAAGGCTAACGAAGTCAGCGCCGCTATCGCCAAGGGCGTAGAGGCCGCTAAAAAGAACCTCATCAAGGTCCCCGTTCACAAGGGCACTCTTCCCCACGAAGCTGAAGCCAAGTTCGGCGGCTCACGCATCATCCTCAAGCCCGCAAGCCACGGTACCGGTGTTAAGGCCGGCGGTGCAATGCGTGCCGTGCTGGAAAGCGTAGGCGTGACTGACGTCCTGGCCAAGAGCAAGGGCTCCTCTAACCCCCATAACCTCGTAAAGGCCACCATCGCCGCTCTCGGCCAGATGGTATCTCCCGCTCAGGTTGCCGCCAAGCGTGGCGTAAGCGTCGAGAAGGTCTTCAACGGTAAATAATCCTGTAAAACCTGAAAGAAATGGCTAAAATAGCAATCACTCAGATTAAGAGCCGTATCGGAGCTCCTGCCGTTCAGAAACGCACTCTCGATGCCCTCGGCCTCCACAAGATGCATCATACCGTTGTGGTTGAAGACACCCCCTCAATCCTTGGTATGGTCAAGGCTGTTCATCACCTCGTAAAGGTTGAACCCGCTCAGTAATTAACCCAATTTGTTTAATAAGTTTATCATCATTTAAAAATCGATATGGAACTTAGCAATCTCAAGCCTGCCGTAGGCTCTACTAAGGATAAGACCCGCAAGGGTCGCGGTCCCGGCTCCGGCAAGGGCGGAACTTCAACTCGCGGCCACAAGGGCGCCAAGTCTCGTTCCGGCTACAGCCGTAAGATCGGCTTCGAGGGCGGTCAGATGCCCCTGCAGCGTCGCCTGCCCAAGTTTGGCTTCAAGAGCCTCAATCGTGTGGCTTACAAGGCCCTCAACCTCTCCGACATTGAAGCTCTGGCTGCCGCCAAGGGTCTGGAAACCATTGATCTCGACGCTATGCGCGCCAATGGTCTCGTTTCAAAGAAGGAACTGGTTAAGGTGCTCGCAAAGGGTTCACTCTCAAAGAAAGTGAACGTCCACGCTAATGCCTTCTCAGCTGCTGCAAAGGCTGCCATCGAGGCTGCCGGCGGCGAAGCCGTGGAGGTTAAATAAACCGGTCATCCCTCTAATATTTCCCCAATGAGATTCATTCAAACAATCAAAAACATTTGGACCATTGAGGAACTGCGCAAACGCATCCTCGTAACGCTCCTGTTGGTACTCGTTTACCGACTGGGGTGTTACGTCGTGCTCCCGGGCATTAACCCCGCCCACCTTCTCGCACTGGAAAAATTCACTGAATCCAGCGGCCTGATGCAGTTGCTCAACATGTTCTCCGGCGGCGCGTTCTCTAATGCGTCAATCTTCGCCCTCGGTATCATGCCTTACATCACTGCATCCATCGTGATTCAGCTTCTCGGCATGGTCCTGCCCTCTTTCCAGAAGATGCAGCGCGAGGGCGAAAGCGGCCATCAGAAACTCACGCAGTATACCCGCTATCTTACCGTGGTAATCCTCTGCGTGCAGGGTCCCGCTTACCTCATTAACCTCCAGCATCAGCTTAATGGCGCCGGCCAACCCATGACCATGGGCTTCTGGACCGGAGCTTACCTGACCATTATTCTTGCTGCCGGCTCCATGTTCATCATGTGGCTCGGTGAAAGAATCACTGACCGCGGTATCGGCAACGGTATCTCCTTCATCATCATGGTCGGTATCATTGCCCGTCTGCCCCAGGCGTTCCTCTATGAAATTCAGTCTCGTCTCCCCGGAACTTCCTCCGGTCAGGGCGGTCTGGTAATGTTCGTCGTGGAAATCGTCCTGCTCTTCGCCGTTACCTGCGGCGCCGTGCTCCTGGTCCAGGGTACCCGCAAAGTTCCCGTGCAGTACGCCAAGCGTATCGTCGGCAATCGCCAATATGGAGGTGCCCGCCAGTATATCCCCCTGAAGGTCAACGCTGCCGGCGTGATGCCTATCATCTTTGCCCAGGCAATTATGTTCATCCCGCTGACCCTTGCCGGATTCTCGGCATCCGGTTCCGGTTTCTTCGCTACCTTCAGTGATGTCAACGGCTTCTGGTACAACTTCGTTTACTTCCTGCTCATCGTTGCGTTCACCTACTTCTACACCGCAATCACCGTGCGCCCCACTCAGATTGCCGAGAACCTGAAACACAACAATGGCTTCATTCCCGGAGTCAAGCCCGGCAAGAAGACCGCAGAGTATCTTGACAGCATCATGTCTCGAATCACTTTCCCCGGCTCTATCTTCCTTGGCATCGTCGCCATCCTTCCGGCTTTTGCCCGCATGTTTGGCGTCAGCCAGAACTTCGCCCAGTTCTTCGGCGGCACTTCGCTGCTGATTCTCGTCGGCGTAGTCCTTGACACTCTGACTCAGATTGAATCACACCTGATGACCCATCACTATGACGGTCTGATGAAGGAAGGCAAAATCAAAGGCCGCACCACCGGCTCTGCTTATTGATTATCATCCTAAATGATATATCTGAAAACCCCTGAAGAGATTCTCCTGATGCAGGAGGCAGCCACCTTGGTGAGCCGCACACTTGGCGAAGTTGCCAAGTGGGTGGCTCCCGGTGTGACTACCCGCAAGCTTGACGCCATCGCCCGCGAGTTTATCCTCGATAACGGCGGACGCCCCGCTTGTCTGGGTTATGGTGGATTCCCCGGGACCCTCTGCATTGAGGTCAATGAAACCGTAGTCCACGGATTCCCCTCGGATTACGCCCTCAAGGACGGCGACATCGTCGGCATCGACACCGTTGTCGAACTCAACGGCTATAACGGCGACACGGCCTACACTTTCCCCGTAGGCGACGTTGACCCGCAGACGCTCCAACTCCTGCGCGACACCAAGGAGGCCCTCCGCCTTGGCATTAACGAAGCCAAGGAAGGCGCCCGCCTCGGAAACATCAGTAACGCCATTCAGACGTTCTGTGAGAAACGCCGCTACGGAGTCGTCAGAGAATTCACCGGCCACGGCATCGGTCGCGAAATGCACGAAAGCCCCGAAGTGCCCAACTATGGACGCCGGGGAACCGGTCCCATACTCAAACCGGGCATGGTTATCTGCATCGAACCGATGATCAACCTCGGAAGTAAAAACATAGTCATCGGCCCCGACGGCTGGACCACGCGCACCAAGGATCGCAAACCCTCAGCTCACTACGAGCACACCCTTGCCATCCTTCCCGGCGAGACCCGCGTCCTGACCACTTTCGACTATGTCCGGGAGGTCTTAGGCGACAGATTTATCTAAAGAGAACCTCACGAAGAAACCAATCCATAAGCAAATCATGGCAAAACAATCAGCTATCGAACTTGACGGCACCATCGTTGAAGCCCTCTCGAACGCTATGTTCCGTGTGGAACTTGAAAGCGGACATGAAATCATTGCCCATATCTCCGGCAAGATGCGCATGCACTATATCAAGATTCTTCCCGGCGACAAGGTTAGAGTTGAAATGAGCCCCTATGACCTTACCAAAGGTCGCATCGCTTTCCGATATAAGTAAAAGAAAAAAACAATCAAAATCCCCAAATTAATACTTAAACAATGAAAGTAAAAGCATCTGTCAAGAAGCGCACCGCCGACAGCAAAATCGTACGCCGCAAGGGCCGTCTCTACGTAATCAACAAGAAAAATCCCAAGTACAAACTCCGTCAGGGATAACACATTCAGCAATTTAGGCGCGAAAAATTGGAATATTCCAAAAAATTTTCGTACCTTTGCACCGAAATTTTTGAACCCCTAAAACAAAATATGGCAGTAAGAATCGTGGGAGTTGACCTCCCCCAAAACAAAAGAGGCGCAATTGCCTTGACCTACATCTACGGCATCGGCCGTAGCGCCGCCGCATCCATTCTCGAAAAGGCAGGAGTGGATATGGACGTGAAAGTAAAAGATTGGACTGACGAACAGGCAGCCAAAGTTCGTGAAGTCATCCAGGCCGACCACAAAGTGGAAGGCGATCTTCGCTCTGAAATTCAGCTCAACATCAAGCGACTGATGGACATTGGTTGCTATCGCGGTATCCGCCACCGTAACGGTCTTCCCGTTCGCGGCCAGAGCACCAAAAACAATGCCCGCACTCGCAAGGGTCGCAAGAAGACCGTTGCTAACAAGAAAAAAGCTACCAAGTAAATAATCATTAGACTACTATGGCAAAGAAAACAGTCGCAGCAAAAAAGAGAAACGTCAAGGTTGGCGCTGAAGGCCAGCTTCACGTTCACTCATCATTCAATAACATTATCGTATGTCTGGCCAATGCCGAAGGCCAGGTTATCTCATGGTCATCAGCCGGTAAGATGGGATTCCGCGGTTCGAAGAAGAACACCCCCTATGCCGCTCAAATGGCCGCTCAGGATTGCGCCAAGGTCGCTTTTGACCTCGGTCTCCGCTCAGTTAAGGCTTACGTCAAAGGTCCCGGTAACGGTCGCGAATCAGCTATCCGTACCATCGATGGCGCCGGTATCAAGGTAACTGAAATCTACGACGTTACCCCCCTGCCTCATAACGGTTGCCGTCCGCCGGCACGGCGGCGCGTCTGATGTTTTTTT
>CAMWSN010000095.1 GCA_947176925.1 uncultured Porphyromonadaceae bacterium | reverse complement strand
GCGTTCGGTTTGCTGCGACTTAGAATAAATATTGACCAACTCATCGAGTTTAGCATCTTTCGTCATTGAGAGCGCGACCGACATCGGATCGGCATCATAGACTTTTTTAAGCTGGTCAAGACTTTCAGTAATGTTTGCCCTACCCTTGTCAGGACTTTGGGCCATTTCATCAAGGCCGAGACGATGATAACGGTAGATCAACTCACGGATACCCTCGGTTCGCGGCTCAGTGTAGGCCATCAGGATTGCCGAGCGGTTTTTATTATCCTCAAAAGCCTTCCACCCGATTTCGCCAGACGACTGAGCTTCCTGAACAATCATTTTCAGGCGTTCCCAAAAGGGCTCACCGCCCTTGAGCGAGAAGCTATCAAAATCAAGAGCCATAATCAGATAGGCATAAAAATTCAGGATAGCTGTAATCTGATTTTCCATACCGTTTTGGCTAAACGTCAGCGGCTCGCCTTCAGAATATGAGAAATCAATCTTGGTGTCGCGGAAGTTTATCAACGTAGTCGTATATGTTGAATTGTAGACCGGACGCATCGCAAGGACTTGAAGCGAGCCTTTAGCCACCCCATCTTTATATTCCGAGATAGTAAAAAACAGTCGACACTCAATCTTCTCATTCACGGCAAGTTGAGCCTCAGAGAATTTCGTCGTGTTCATGTATTCGGTCACTGCCTCCTTAAACGTGTCGAAAATAGAGGAGCTGACGTTCTGGAGCGACTGGGTATTAACCTCAACCTCACAGTTAAGTTCCTGGGCCATAGCAACCGACGAAGGGAGCACTAACCCGATGAGCAATAAAAAGATGGAGCGAAATAATTTCATTATCAGGAGAGAGAATCAGTTATAAAATCAACAATATCGGCGGCCACTTCGCGCTTGGATTTGAGTTTTCCGGGAAGTTTGCGACCGTCGGCAGTCAGGATGGTCACCAAATTAGTGTCAACGGCAAAACCGGCGCCGGGAGTTCGAAGCGAATTGAGGCAGATTGCGTCAAAATTCTTACGACGGATTTTGTCAAGGGCATGCGCCTCTTCATTATCGGTCTCAAGCGCGAAACCGATAATCAACTGGCCGGGACGTTTCCGGGCGCCGAGGGTCGCGGCAATGTCAGGGTTCTTGACGAGATTGATCACGGGCACTTCTGAGTCCTCACGTTTGATTTTCCGATCAGCGACAGCAGCCGGAGCATAGTCCGCCACGGCGGCGGTAAGTACCGTAATATCCGCCTCGGGAAAGGCTTTTTCCGCCTCGGCAAGCATCTGGCGGGCAGATTCAACTTTGACGACATTGATTCGCGGATGATTGGTGCTGACCGAAACAGGGCCGCTCACCAAAGTAACCTCCGCTCCGCGCGAAGCAAGCTCTTCAGCCAAGGAGTAACCCATTTTTCCCGACGAGTAGTTGCCGATAAAACGCACGGGATCAATCTTCTCATAAGTCGGGCCGGCGGTTACAAGCGCGCGCTTGCCTTTAAGAGGTTCACCCTTGGCAAAGAAAGCCTCGAGAACCCGCAGAATGTTTTCCGGCTCCTCCATGCGGCCTTTGCCAACAAGGTGAGAAGCCAATTCGCCGCTGGCCGGCTCGATTATATGGTTGCCATAGGAGCGGAGGAGGTCAAGATTGGCCTGAGTGGAAGGATGGGCCATCATATCCAGGTCCATCGCCGGAGCGATAAAGACGGGAGCCTTAGCCGAAAGATAGGTCGTCACGAGCATATTGTCAGCTACGCCGTGAGCCATCTTGCCGATGGTGCATGCCGTGGCAGGCGCAATCACCATAGCGTCAGCCCAAAGGCCAAGGTCAACGTGGCTATGCCATTCGCCGGTATTGGCCGTAAAAAACTCGCTGACAACCGGTTTGCCCGTTAATGCCGAGAGAGTCACCGGGGTTATGAACTCCTTGGCACTCGGAGTCATAACGACCTGAACCTCAGCACCTGCCTTAATAAGCAGGCGCGTAAGGATAGCGCTCTTATAGGCGGCAATCCCGCCGGTTATTCCAAGAATTATGTGTTTGCCTCGCATCATTTGCCGGCCATCTTTGATTTTGCGTATATCTTAAAAATCACCTGCTTGGTATGTGAAGAAAATTTTCCCTTCATCATCCAGTCATAGTAAGACGGATCGCGCTTAAAGACTTCAATGACAGACATACCCTTATACTTTCCGAAATTGAAGACTTCGACTTCATTATCATCATAAACAATTGCGCCGCCCATATCGACGTTGCGGTTATAGCGCGCAAACTTGGCCAGGGAATCCATGTCGTTTTCAAGCACGTCGGAATGCACGTCAAGCATCGCTTCAAGAACGTCAAGAGTAGCTTCCGTGTCGGCCGAAGCTCCGTGGGCGCCCTCCAGGTCCTTGCCGATATAATGCTTGTAGGCGGCAGAGAGTGTGCGGGGTGAGAGTTTATGATAGATGGTCTGAACGTCAATCAGGCGAGCATTCGTAATGTCAAAATCATTGATTCCGGCGCGAAGGAATTCCTCCATCAGCAGGGGGAGATCAAACTTGACATGATTATATCCGCCTATATCGCAGCCTGAAAACGTACGCTGGAGCTCCTTGGCAATCTGTTTGAAAGTCTGACAGTTTGCAACCATCTCGTCAGTGATATGGTGCACCGCCGTAGCTGCTGCCGGAATAGGCATTTCAGGATTGACGCGAATGGTACGCGACTCGCGATTTTGATTTGGTTCAACCTTAATATAGCTGATTTCCACGATGCGGTCATTCTGGAAATCAACCCCGGTCGTTTCCAAATCAAAAAAGATTATAGGCTTCTTAAGATTAAGCTTCATCTTAGAATTCGGTTACGTTCATCGGCATAAGGAGCATCAACAGATTCGAGTTCTCACCCTGTTCGCCGGGAGAAAACACCCCGGGACGTGAGGGATCACTCAGCGTAAGGTTAACCTCCTCTGTAGACATAATCGAGAAGATTTCCATTACATAAGCGGAGCTGAAACCGATAACCATCTCGTCATGATTAAACGCACAAGGCACTGATTCTACGGCGCGGGTGCAGTAATTATTGTCCACAGCCTTGATGGTCACCTCATTCGGAGTGAAGCGGAGCTTAACGAGGTTCTGACCCTGATCGCCGAACACGCTGACGCGGCGCAAAGCGGAGAGGAACTGAGTGCGGTCAATGGTAACCTGATATGGGTTATTCTGAGGGATTACGCGGTCATAGGGCGGGAACTGGCCTTTGAGCAACTGGCAGGAGAAAGTCAAATCCTCAGTAACAAGAAGAGCACGCTTATCGTCAATGCTTATCGAGACTTCTACGTCACGCGGAAGGATGTTTTTAATCACCTGAGCGGGCTTCGTCGGAATAATACAGCTCTTGGTCACTCCGGGAGCCGTCATGGAGTTGCTATATCTGACAAGCTTGCGCGTATCGGTGGCTACAAAGATAAACTCCTCAGGCTTGATGTCCCAGAGAATACCCATCATCATGGGGCGCAGGGTGTCAGTGCCTACGGCAAAGAGTGTGCTGTCAATACCGTTGAGAATCTGATTTGAGGGCACGCGGAATTCAGTAGCACCATCTTCCGTGTCGACCTGAGGCGTAGGATATTCCTCGGCGGCTGCTCCGACAAAATCAAACTGACCCTTATCTTCATTATATGAAACCTTGATGGCCAAGGTGTTATCATCAATCTCAAACGTAATGCCGATATCAGGCATGGATTTGAGCAGGTTGGTCAGGCGGGCTGCATCCACACAGACCTTACCCTCACCTTCGGCCTCAAGGACAGCCACTCGGCCCGTAAGTGTGTTTTCAATATCGGAGGCGGTAATCTGAAGGACATTGCCTCTGAGCTCCAAGAGGAAATTATTCAGGATAGGCATGGGATTCTTTGAGTTAATCACCTTGCTGACAGCCGATGCCTGACTGTAGAGCGCCTTACTCTGGACGTTAAATTTCATAATTTCTATATTGATTTGGTTAGATTATTCTTTCAACCTACAAAGTTACAAATTTCCCCCGAAACCACCAAGCCATTACCCAAAAATATGCAAAATTTAAAATTTCGCTTCGGTTTTTAATATAAAACGGCGACGCCGGGTGGGGCATCGCCGTTGTATTTCGGATGAAAGTTAGTTTTTACTTGAACATTTCGTCGGGATATTCGCCGGCGGCGTGGAGGGCGGCGAGTTTTTCTACGACTCCGGGACGGTCAGCTGCGTAAGTTACGCCGAACCATTTTGAGTCGGTATCAAGGACCTTGACGGTTGCTTCTCCGGAGTTGATCAAAGTGTCAATGCAGAGGGGAATGAAGTATTCGCTCTTGGGAGTGTTGAGGTCCTTGTCAAGGAACTTCTTGAATTCGCGCTCGGAGAAATCGAAATAGTCGGGAGTGAAGCCCCAGAGGTTCATTGATACGGGAGTTGCGGGATCAAGGGTCTGTTCCTTGCCGTTTTCGTCGGTGAAGACGATGCGGTGTTCGGGATCATAGCTGATAGCGGTGCGCTCAACGACTGAAGTGAGCAGTCCGTCCTTGTTCTCGCAGACACCGCGAGCCACTGAGCCATTTTCGGTCATGGTGTTGCCCACACGGAAACCTACCATGCAATAGTCACCCTTGCGGTCATGTTCCTTGCTGAGCTCCTTACCGATTACTTCAAAGGCATCACGACCATAGAAGTCGTCGGCATTGATAACGGCAAAGGGTTCTTTGATGACGTCCTTACCCATGAGGACGGCATGGTTGGTACCCCAAGGTTTGGTGCGGTCAGCGGGACATTCATAGCCTTCGGGAAGGTCATGGAGGTCCTGGAACACTACCTCAACGGGAATATGGCCTTCATACTTGCTGAGGACTTTTTCGCGGAAATCCTGTTCAAAGTCCTTGCGGATAACGAAGACGACCTTGCCGAAGCCGGCGCGGATTGCGTCATAAATTGAATAGTCCATAATGGTTTGACCCTGAGGGCCTACGCCATCGAGCTGCTTCAGGCCGCCATAGCGCGAACCCATTCCGGCAGCAAGCACAAACAATGTAGGTTTCATTTTTCTGTATACTTGATTTAAGTTGTTTCTAACATCGCAAAATTACAAAAAAATTCTAACTTACGCAAATCCACTCGATAAAAATTTAGAACGTGAGTGCGAGCTGGGCTTGAAGACGGTTTGAGTGGAGTGAAACACCGTTGAAGTCTTTAGTGTGGCCGTAGTCATATTCAATGCCGCAGCTAAGGAAGCGGTTGACGTTATAGACGATGTTGGCGGCGGCATAGTCGCCATAGCGGTAGGCTGTGGGGTCAGCGACGGCGTCGTTGCCTAACCAGTTGGTCAGGTGGCTATAGACGAGGTTTGCAGAGACCTTGCTTGAGAGATTAAATGCCAGTCCACCGGTCAGTCCGAGGGAGCGCGTCATGGTCAGTTCTCCGGCATGGGTTGATGCCGTAGCGTCCATACCCAAACCATTGGTATCCTGGAGATAATTGGCTATTCCCCGGCCATAAGCGGCATTATAAGAGAAAGAGACTGGACCGGCAATCTGAGTGATACCCGAGAGTTGCACTCCGAGGCCGACGAGGGTGGAGTTCTGTTCGCGCGCCATGTTACGATACTGCATGGGGCGGACAAGTCCTGATAGACGCACATGGTCATCGCCGCCATTATAAGAGTATTGTACGTAGAGAGGTACGGCGGGGATGCGCTGGTTGACATCTTTTGTAGTGGCAGAGGTGGTAAAGTCAGCAGTGGGGGCGTCAATACCGATGGCACCGCTGAATCCGCGGCCGAAGTTCTGGGTCCAATAGGCGGTCACCATGCTGATTGAAGGATAGCCATTAGGGCCTTCGTTATCAATGGTGAAGGGCATAGCGGCTCCGTCGGTGAAGGCGCTGTTGGTATAACCGGCGGTCAAGCCGCGATATCTGGCGTAGAAATGAGACATTTTAAAGCAGGAATTGGCATTGAAATTCCCCTTGAAGTAAAGGCCGATGGCGTTGGCCGTGTTAGGCATGGCCACGAAGTTTAAATGAATTGAGGATGATTGCCAGGCGAAGCCTAATTCGGCGCCATTGCCGGGAGTGCGCTGTGTCATTGACGACGGAGTGAAGTTGAGAGCCGAAGGCATATTATCACCCCAGTCAAACACTGCTTCACCAAGGAATTGGGCACCTATGCCGAGATAGAATTGACGATCCTTGCCGATAATTGCAAAACGCGGAAGGTTATTTTCACGGGGAGTGGACGGCGCATTGCTCTGAAAGGCCTTTTCGACGTTGGCCACGGAGTCGGCATGTTCATTAACTATAATAGAGGTGACGCCTTTTTCGGGAGTGCGTCCGTTACGCTGGGCCGCGGCATCGGCGGCGGATGTCAGACCTATCAGTCCGGCCATCAATAGGATTTTCGTGTTCATTTCTTTCGTGTGTGTTTTTTTTGAATATACATTATATATACAACTTAACTCCCCCGGGAGTTCAAAATGAACATTAAATCATCCGGGACGTTATAACTACAAACAACATTAAAAACACACACTTAACCCCGTTTCCAAAATGGACAAAGTAATTACACACGCCCAAATTAAAGCGGCAGTAGAGCAGGCCTATCAGGACTGCAAGAACATTACCGGCGGCCACAACGCCGACTACATTCCCTTTTTAGCTAACGTTGATTCAAACCTGTTTGGTATCAGCGTAACCCTGTTAGACGGCACTACCTTCAGCGTAGGCGACACCGCCTACAAATTCGGCATTGAGTCCGTATCCAAAGTATTGACGGCCATCCTCGTTCTTAAACAAAAAGGAGCTGACGCCGTTCTCAAGCAGATTGGCGCCGATGCAACCGGCCTGCCTTTCAACTCTATTTTCGCCATCCTCCTGGAAAATGACCATCCTTCAACCCCGCTGGTCAATGCCGGCGCAATCACCGCATGTTCTATGGTTGAACCCGTAGGCGATTCCTGGGGCAAGTGGGAAGCGATTATCAATAATATCAAGGACCTTTGCGGCTCCGAGGCCCAGGTGCTTGACGAACTGTATCGCTCTGAAAGCGAAACCAATTTCAATAACCGCGCCATCGCCTGGTTACTGAAAAACTACAATCGAATTTATGATGACGTACCTATGAGTCTTGACCTTTACACTCGTCAATGCTCCGTAGGCATTACGGCTGAACAGCTTGCCATCTGCGCCGCAACTATTGCCAACGGCGGCGAAAACCCGGTGACCAAACAGCGCGTTTTTGATCCCGAATTAGCCCCGAAAATCACCACTTTGATTTCCTCGGTAGGTTTCTATCAGAACACCGGTGACTGGCTCTATACTTCCGGAATCCCCGCCAAGAGCGGTGTAGGCGGCGGAGTGCTTGGCGTGATGCCCGGCGTGATGGGTATCGCCGCATTTGCTCCCCCTTTGGATGTGGCCGGTAACTCTGTGAAAGCTCAGGCCGCAGTAAAGTCCGTAATGAAGACTCTCGGATTAGGAGTGTTCAACGGTGACCGCGTGACCGTGCAACCATAAAAAATACTCATTCTCTTCTTACTCCTCAAATCCTCTCTCCTCTTTTTCTTTTTGATTCTTATTTCTAACTACTTAAAAACACACTCATAACTTATGCAAGTAAAAACAGGTAAGGGTACCATCTCGATGATGGTGGTACTCGCTATATGGTCGCTGTCGCTGGCCGTGGACCTTCCCGGTCTGGCCGTGACACCTATCGAGGGTTCTTTACGCACTATTTTCACCGATGCAACAGACTTTAAGATTCAGTTGCTCACAGTGCTCCCCAACCTTATTATTATTCCGTTCGTACTCCTCTCCGGTAAGCTCTCCGAGAGCAAGCATAAAGTAGCCGTCATCACCCTTGGCACGGTGCTCTATCTCGTGGCCGGTGTATGGTCCATTTTCTGCAACTCCCTGACCGGATTAATCTGGTTGAGCTGTCTGCTCGGTGCCGGTTGCGGTCTGATTCTGCCGTTCTCCACCGGTTTGATTGCCGACGTCTTCACCGGTAAGTACCCCATGACGCAGATGGGTATCATTTCACCAATCCGTAATAT
>CAMWSN010000094.1 GCA_947176925.1 uncultured Porphyromonadaceae bacterium | reverse complement strand
CTCACGGGGTGGGGTGTCCGTACGCGTTTTGGGTTGGGGGGCCGGGGGGGGGGTTTTGGGTAAGGGTGAAGTCGGCGGGGACTTCTATGGGGGTGAAGTCGGCGAAAGGGGTATTTATTTCGGCGGCAAGGTCAGGGTCCGGAAGGAATTGAATGGAGGTATCCTTAATCGCGAAGGAACCGATCAGAGGCACTTCTACCCTACCCTGCGTCTCCAGTGTTTCAGCAGCGAGAGCAAAAAGTTCGCGCAAAAAGTCATCGGCCTCGGCGGGTTGACACCCGGTCATTTCAGCCAAGGTCTTGGATAAATCATTCAGAGTCAACATTTCTTTCAGCTATTTTGCGCAATTTGCTTGCGGGTTGAAATTCAAGGAGTATTTCGGGGGGCAGGAGCATAGTCCGGCCGGTCAATTCGTCTTGACTAATCCGTTCGTCATGTTTTGACGGAACGAAAGTGCCGAAACCCGGTATGGCCACAGTTTCTTCGTCGCCACAATACTGAGCCAATGCTTTTTGCAGGCCCTCAAGCAGGGCTAAGGTTGACTTTTTGTCGCGTCCGATTCTCGCGCTTAATTCCTGAGTAAAATTTTTCGTCATACCCTCTTTATTCATCGGTAAATTCAGTCATTACGGGCAGTTGGTTCAGCTCCTCGATATAGTTCAGGAGTTCTTCACGGCCTTGACCGCTTTCAGAGGAAGTTATGAAGATTGGAGGCAGCTCTTCCCACTGCTCGAGAAGTTTCTGTTTATAAGCCTCGATGTTCTTTTCAGCGGCGGTGCGGGAAAGCTTGTCGACCTTGGTAAAAACGATGGCAAACGGAACTCCGTTCTCACCCAACCACTCCATAAATTCCATGTCGATTTTCTGGGGTTCATGGCGGGAGTCGACAAGGACGAAAAGGGAAGTCATCTGGGGCCGTCCGAGAATATATCCGTCGATAATATGCTTTAGTTTTTCACGCTCGGTTTTGCTCCGCTGAGCATACCCATATCCGGGAAGGTCAACGATATACCACGAGTCATTAATCAGGAAATGGTTAATCAGAGTGGTCTTGCCTGGAGTAGAAGAGGTCATGGCAAGTTTGCGTTTGCCGGTGAGCATATTTATCAACGAAGATTTTCCGACGTTGCTTCGTCCAATAAAGGCATATTCATGAAGCTCGGTCGCAGGACATTTTTCGACCTGCGAGTTGCTTATCTGAAATTTAGCAGAGTTGATTTGCATACACTTGTTATTTTGATTAATACTGCAAATTTACAACAATTTTTGCAAAATAATAGTTTCCCGTGGCTTATATTAACTCATTTTGTGTAAAAATTTTTATTTATTGCGGATTTTTCGTAAATTTGCACGACTAATAAAAACACTTCATCACATTATATATTTCAGAAATGGAATTTTCAGCCCAGCAAATAGCACAACTCATCGGGGGCACCGTAGAAGGGAATCCCGAAGTGATGCTCTCTGCTTTTGATAAGATAGAAAGTGCCGGTCCGAAGGCCCTCACCTTTCTTTCCAATCCAAAATATGCCCATTACCTGCCGGGAAGCAATGCCGGCGCCATACTGATTTCCACCGATTTCCAACTGACGGAGCCGACGAAAGCGACCCTTATTCGCGTGGCCGAACCATATTCGGCTTTGGCTCAGCTGATGACAATCGTGGATCAGCTGATGAATCCCCAGCCCACGGGAATCGAACAGCCGAGTTTTATCGCCGAGGGAGTAGAGATTCCCGAGGATGCATATATCGGCGCTTTTGCATACATCGGCGCAGGTTCAAAAATCGGTCGAGGCTCCAAGATCTACCCTCAGGCATACATTGGCCCTAACGTAACCATCGGCGAAGGCACGATAATCTATGCCGGGGTCAAAATTTATCGCGGCTGTCAGATCGGGAATAATTGCATAATCCATTCCGGGGCAGTAATCGGTGCGGACGGATTCGGACATGCGCCGAATCCTGACGGGACTTACTCGAAAATACCTCAGATGGGTCGCGTAGTTATTGCAGACAACGTGGAAATCGGGGCTAACACGACAGTAGACCGCGCCACGATGGGACAAACCGTAATCGGTAAAGGCACAAAGTTAGATAACCTTATTCAGGTTGCCCATAACGTAGAAATCGGTGAAAACACCGTCATGGCAGCCCAGGTTGGCATAGCCGGATCGGCCAAGATAGGCAGCAACTGCATGTTTGGCGGTCAGGTAGGAGTAGCCGGCCATATCACAATCGGCAACCGGGTTAACGTAGGCGCTCAGAGCGGCATGCACTCCAATGCCGCCGACGGCTCCACACTGATGGGCACGCCGGTCCAGCCCGCGCGCCAATGGATGCGCCAGCAAGCTCAAATGACGCGCATCGGCGACCTAATAATAAAGGTGCGCGAACTTGAAAAGAAAATCAAAGAACTTGAAAATTAAGATATTTCAAATATGAAGCAGCAAACGCTTAAAGAGTCATTCAAACTGAATGGCGCCGGCCTCCACACCGGACTACAAATTGAGGCGGAATTCACCCCCGCTCCCGCCAATCACGGATATAAATTCCAGCGTATCGACCTTGAAGGTCAGCCGATCATAGACGCCTTGGCTGAAAATGTCAAGGCCACGACACGCGGTACAGTCATCGGCAAGGGTGACGTCACGGTCAGCACAATTGAGCATGCCCTTGCGGCCCTTTACGCAGCCGGAATAGACAACTGCCTTATCAAAGTAAACGCGCCTGAAATGCCTATTCTTGACGGCTCGGCAATCAAGATTGCGGAAGCAATAGTGGCCGCAGGACTTGAGGAACAAAATGCCGAACGGGAAATCTACGTAGTCAAGCAGAAAATTGAAGTAAGGGATGACACTACGGGTGCATCCATCGTAGTTATGCCCGATGATGATTTTGCCATCGACGTAATGATAGCATTTGACTCGCCCGTGATTCCAAATCAGTTTGCCTCACTTGACCACCTCGAAGATTTCAATAAGGAGATTGCAGCGAGTCGCACCTTCGTCTTCGTGCGCGAAATCGAGCCCTTGGTTAACGCCAACCTCATCAAGGGCGGAGACTTGGATAATGCAATCGTGATTTATGATTCGCCGATGAATCAGGAGACCCTTGACCATATCGCAGACCTGATGGGCGCACCCCATGTAAGCGTCAGCGAGTTCGGATTTGTCAACACCACTCCGCTTGTCCATGACAATGAGCCGGCACGCCATAAACTCCTTGACGTTTTAGGCGACTTGGCACTCATCGGACGCCGCATCAAAGGCCGCGTAATCGCTACACGTCCGGGCCACAGCCTTAACACCACCCTCTCAAAGAAAATCCGCAAGGAACTCAAGCGCCAGGAGATTCAGGCCCCGATATACAATCCCAACGTGGAGCCTCTGATGGATGTCAATGCCATCCGCTCCAAGTTGCCCCACCGTTACCCCTTCCTCCTGGTTGATAAAATCATTGAAAAGGGACCGAACTATATTGTCGGTGTTAAAAACGTAACCGGCAATGAACCTTTCTTCCAGGGTCACTTCCCTCAGGAGCCGGTAATGCCTGGCGTACTGCTTGTAGAAGCAATGGCTCAGACCGGCGGCCTGCTCGTTCTTTCAACGGTTGAGGAGCCCGAGCGCTATTCGACCTATTTCATGAAGATAGATAACGTGAAGTTCCGCAACAAGGTCGTACCCGGTGATACTCTGATTTTCCACGTATCGTTCATGAGCGAGTTGCGCCGCGGTTGCGCCGTGATGAAAGGCTATGCCTTTGTAGGCGAGAAAATCGTTACGGAATGTGAATTCATGGCTCAAATAATCAAGAATAAATAATTATGGCAGAATTAATCAGTCCTTTGGCGAACGTGTCGCCCAAAGCCCGCCTCGGAGCCAACGTAAAGATAGATCCTTTTGTTTTCGTAGCTGATGAGGTAGAAATCGGCGATGGTACACACCTCCATGCGGGGTCAGTCGTACTCGATGGTGCGCGTATCGGTCGACATTGTAATATCCACTCAGGTGCCGTCATTGCCGGAGAACCTCAGGACCTGAAATTCAAAGGAGAAAAGACTACGGCAGTAATCGGAGATTACACCAACATCCGTGAATGTGCCACTGTCAATCGCGGCACAGCATCAAAAGGAACGACAATTGTTGGTTCTCACTGCCTGATTATGGCTTACACTCATGTGGCACACGACTGTGTTATCGGCGACAGCGTAATTATTTCCAACGCCAGCCAGATTGCCGGCGAAGTTCATATTGACCATAATGCGGTTATCGGCGGCGGTTCGCTGATTCATCAGTTCTGTCACGTAGGCGCCCACGTGATGATGCAAGGAGGCTCGTTGATCAACAAGGATATTCCACCCTATATCATGTGTGGCCGCAATCCAAGTTCATACGTCGGCATCAACGTTGTAGGCCTTCGCCGACGCGGCTTCTCCAGCGAGCAGATTTCGCTGCTTCAGGAAATTTACCGCATCATCTTCTCGGCAGACCTGAACACGACGAGCGCCATCACCTGCGTAGAGCAGACCATTCCTGAAAGCGAGCTTCGCAATGAGGTAATATCCTTTATCCGTGCATCTAAACGCGGTATCCTTAAAGGTAACAACTAAAAATAAAGTCCATATATTACGAAAGAACAGGCGGAGCGTTTCCGTCTGTTTTTTTTCGAACAATATATGGCTCACATTCGTTCTTTTAATAAAAGAATTATCTTAACTAATCTGATTTAACACTATGTTAGAAACACACATTAAATTTGGAGAGGTACATAATCTCTCATACCACGTCGGAATTGACGCAGAACGCGTAAGTTTCCAAAACATCTTCTCAACCTCCAATGGCGGAGTATCGCTCGTAGGCTTCAAGGCCGGCCAAAGACTTGACACCCATACCGCTCCGGCGGAAGTAATGGTAAACGTACTTGAAGGGGAAATCGACTTTTTCATGCATGATAAGCCGTATACACTCCATGCGGGTGAATTCCTGCTGATGGGCGCAGATGTGGCTCACAGTGTCTATGCCAAGACCGACGCCAAAGTGATGCTGGTAAAAGTAAAACCTTAATTCTCAACTCTCTCAATTATTTCAGGCGGAGGCAATTCGCGCCGCGCGCAATAATGTCTTAACCGCCGAGAAAAGTAGACCGTCGCGTCCCGGCGGTCTGCTTCGTTTTTTATCTCGGTAAAGACCTTAACACAATCTCCTTGACGAATGACCGTAGCACCGTCCAGTTCAAAACTTTCATTCATGGGAAACCGGGGGCGAGTAATCAGTCCTGCAATGCATGCAGTCAAAAAGACTATGCAAGAGGCTATTGCAGCGGCGTACCTCCTATACTGCAAAGCGAGGCCGGCACACAAGAGAAAGAGCGGCAAAAGAAGCGTCAGCCACAGAGGCAAATAAACATCACCGACAACTGCCAGTGGCAATCCGGCAATCCATTGCGCGATAGAATCCAAGAGCATACAAAGGGCATTGACCAACCACGACACCGGATAAAACGACGGAGCGAGCAGGAGAAGCAACCCCAGCGCTAAAATCAACGGAATCAAGGGCACGGCTAAAAGATTCGCCGGAAGAAAATAAAGAGGGAAAGTATGAAAATACCACGTGGCTATCAGCCCGGTCAGGAGCATAGCAGAAATTGACACGGCAGGATATGACCACAAAAAATAGAGCCGGGGATGCTTGCGCCGGTCGATCCGATTCAGTAGAGGATAGAACACAATAATGCCGGCAACAGCTGCAAAACTCATTTGAAATCCGGGCATAAACAGCTCCTGAGGCTCAACCATCAAAATTATCCACGCAGCAAAACAGAGTGAATTAATCGGAACGGATGGACGTTGAAGGATTCTCCCGACCATATAGACAGTAGCCATTACTGCCGCACGAACCACAGAGGGAGACATTCCAGTAAGCAACGCGTAAAACCAAAGTAGAATAAGAGAAAGGAGAAAACGGATACGGTTACGCCGCGCAACAGTAAGCGGGAACAAAGCCAAAGCTATCAGCGACACAATGACGGCGACATGAGTTCCACTAAGCGCCAAGAGATGTGATAGGCCGGAGGCAGAATAAGCATTGACCTCGTCAGGAGTCAGCGATGTTTTATCGCCCAAAAGCATTGCCGAAAGCAAAGAAAACGCACGGTCATCAAGCTCAGATTGACTTAAACGAGAAAGCATGTGGCTGTTGAGCCGATACATTCGTGCTGACAGACCGGTGCCGGGGAGACAATAACTCAGCGAATCAGGAAGGACCATAGAGAACCCGACTACCCGATAACGCCGGTCAAGAGGATTTTCAGAAACGATATCAGGCAGCTCCGGCTTCACGGGAGGAGAAGTGACAGTTGACCGGAACGCAATGCGCTCACCGGGCTGAATAACGTTACGGTGGCCAATCATCTGAACCGTAATATTAAACGGTGCAACAGGAGCATGGTTAACCGAGTCAACCTCAACAATTCCCATCAAGGCATTGCCATTGGTCTCCTGAACGCGGATGACACGGGCAGAATAGAAACCGGGGCCTGACACGGGAAGCTCCCCTTTTCCACCCCATAACGGATAATCGAGCCAATACTCGCAAATCAAAATTGCAAGTACCAGCCCGATCAGCGGGATAAAAAACGGGGCTCGCCCCATCGGTTCAGGCGATCGTATTGATTACAACAAAGAAGGAACTGACGCCAATGACAATCCAGAGGACTACGGCAAGGACGAGCGGCTTGATGCCGACAGCCTTGATACTTTTAAGCGATAGCGAGGCCCCAATCATAAAGAGCGTCAGGACCATACCCTTCTTGGCCCAAAAAGCCATAGTCTTACCGAATTCAGCGGGGAGGCCGGCATAAGTATTGATGACCATAGCAAGGATGAAGAGGAATATGAACCAGGGAATAGAAATCTTAGCGGTCTTATCACGGAAAATCACCATTGTCACCAGCGCCAATGGGATAATCCACAGAGCTCGGGTCAGCTTAATCAAAGTGGCAACTTCCAGAGCTTTCGGGCCAAAGGCATCGCCGGCGCCGACCACGGAGGAAGTATCATGGATGGCAATGGCGGCCCAGGTACCAAACTGGGTCTCGGTCATCCCGGCAAGGCGTCCTAACGGAGGGAAAATAAAGAGGGCCAAGGCATTAAGGATGAAGATAACGCCAAGAGATACGGCCATTTCATGGTCATTGGCCTTAACGACGGGTCCGACAGCGGCAATAGCGGAGCCTCCACATATAGCAGTACCGGAAGAAATCAGATATGCGGTTTTGCGCTCAATATGAAGCCAGTCGCCAAGCATAACGCCGATTACCATAACCCCGACAACGGAAGCGACGGTAAAGGCCATGCCCTCAGCGCCTGACTTCAAAGATTCCTGAAGGTTCATTGAGAAACCATAGCCGACGACTGAGGCCTGAAGCAGATACTTGGAGCACTTTTTATTGAACTTGGGAAACGGATTTTCAAAAGTAAAGGCGAAAATCAGACCTAATAGCAGCGCGATAGCCGGCGAAAGCGGCTCGGAATCAGTACAAAAGTATGAAAAAGGGACTAAAATCAGTATTGTTATCAGGATATAGACCCATTGACCAAGCTGTTTCATGACTTAAATATCGGGGGATTAAGTTGACGTAAATTGTAATTAGAAGCCATAGTCTCACCATAGGCACCGGCCGAACGGAAAGCGATCAAGTCGCCCCGGCGAGCGGAGGGAAGGAGTTCGTCAGTGGCAAACACATCAGAAGACTCGCATATGGGGCCGACAACGTCGTAGGTCTCCATGGGTGCGAATTCCGGTTCAGAGAGATTCTGAATGAAATGATGAGCCTGGTATAGTGCGGGGCGAATCAGCTCACTCATTCCGGCATCACAAATCATAAAGTTTTTGGCAAGTCCATGTTTCACATAAACCACTCTTGAGATTAGCGAGCCACATTGGGCAACTATGCTACGTCCTAACTCAAAATGGAGCGTCTGCCCGGGGAAAAGGTTAAGATTCTTACGGAAAGTATCGAAATAGCTCTTGAAATCAGGGATGGGATTCGCGTCAGGATTCGTATAGTCAATTCCGAGACCGCCGCCAACATTGATATGATTTACTCGGACTTGTGTCTGCAATTTGTTGATAACCTCACAGAGTTTCACAAAAGGCTCGAAATCAGTTATCTGCGAACCAATATGGAAATGGAGTCCGGTGAGCTCAACG
>CAMWSN010000093.1 GCA_947176925.1 uncultured Porphyromonadaceae bacterium | reverse complement strand
GTTTAAGGTTTAGTGTTGAGTGTTTAGAGAGTAGGTATATATAATTAAGGTTGAAAGCATTGGGTAACTTTCAACCTTAAACTTTAAGCCTTAAGCTTTCAACCTCAAATCTTGCGGGCGGCTTCGAGGGCGGCGCGGTAGTCCGGCTCGGTGCCGATTTCGGGGACTAACTGTTCGTAGACGATTTTGCGTTCGCCGTCAATGACGATAACCGCTCTGGCCAAGAGGCCGGCGAGGGGGCCGTCGATAATCTGAAGGCCATATTTCTGGGAGAACATAGGACAGCGGAAGGCTGATGCGACAATCACGTTGTCAATGCCCTCAGCCGCACAGAAGCGCTTGGCCGCAAACGGCAGGTCCATTGAGACGTTGATTACAGTGACGTCCGGAATCGCGGCTGCTTCTTTGTTGAATTTTCTGACTGACATGGCGCAGACTTCGGTATCGAGGCTCGGAAAGATGTTGAGAATGAGCTTTCGACCTTGAAATTCAGTGCAGCGCAGTTCCTTCAAGTTGGTATCAACGAGGGTGAAACACGGGGCTTTTTCGCCGACGGGGGGAAGAGTGCCATAAGTATGAATCGGATTTCCCTGAAAATAGATGGTTTCCATAGTAAGTAAATAGTTTTAACGTTACAGTTTCATGATCATCTGTATAACGTCTGTCCGGGTATCTTTGTTCAGGCCTATGGCTATGTCGTTTACGGTTCCGTCGGGGCGGCAGATGAGGATTACTGGTAGGGCGGCGGCTCCGCAGTCGGCCGCCAAGCGCTTGGCGCCGATCAGGGCCGTTTCGCCGGGTCGGAGTTGACCGAGGAGTTCGGAGGCGGAGCGGGGGTTGCGTTCCATGCAGGCCCAGATGATTTCGGCTCCGCGCGGCGATTCGTCAACGGCCTGGCGGACGGCTTCAACCAATTCGCCGGCAAGGGCCGATTCTGACTCCATCAGCACTAACAGGGTCGGCTCCCGGAAGTTTTCGCCCCGTTCGCGGGTCAGGCGCCCTTCGCCTGAGGCCAACTGGATGGAGAAGGCCGGAAGCGGCTCGCCCCGCATTTGTTCAATGGCGAAGTTGCTTTGGCGATAGTTGGTGAAGGCATCCGGAAAGCGCTCTTTAAGTTTTTCTTCGGATATGGATTTAACGCTTTGTTCCAATGGTTGATACGTCGCAAAGACCTGGTGTTCGCTGATTTGTCCGGGGTTATATTCTGCGGAATATTTGAGCGGGCGGAGCGTCTGGAGATCAAAAATCCAGGTGATTTCGGCGTCTGTGATGTCGCCGGCTTTGCGCAGGGCGCGCAGGGTCAGTTGGTTGGCCGATTCATTGAGAGTGAAGTCAAACCGCTCCGTTGAGGTGATGATTTCGCGAACTTGCTCGGCGATATGTTCGGGGAGCAGTTCGGAAAACTGGGCCCGCGGAAGTTGCTGTTTGTCCCATCCGGCATGAATCTCCTGGAGCCGACGTCCGCGAAAGTTGTAGTAATCGCCTCCGGTCTGAGCCGTCCATCCCGTCTGGTCATGGTCCGTCTGGCGCCATTCTATCAGCCAGTCGCCCGCGCCGACGCTCTGCAGGTCAACCGTATAGCGGATTTCATCTGATGACTGAGGCAACGTTACGGAATAGTCTACCCGCGCGGAGTAAACCGTATCTGCGCCTAAGGCGTCAACAATCTTTTGCGGCTCAATGGCGCAGCCCATCGCGGGAATCAATACTAAACTTAGCAATAATTTTCTCATAATCAAAACAGTTTAGCGAACTAAATGAGCGGAAATATGGTTGACGATGCGCTGCTGGTCGCCCTCGGTGATGTCAGGCCCCGAGGGGAGGCAGAGACCGCGGCGAAACAGTTCGACACTGACACCGTTGACCGCGGCTGGAGCCGAGGCAAACACCGGTTGGCAGTGCATGGGCTTCCATAGCGGACGACTCTCGATATTGTCCGCGGCCAAGGCCATGCGTAAGGCTTCGACGTCTGTGTCCGGTTCAACGGAAGTGTGTGGATTGCTGACGGCTGAGGTCACTCCCGCGGCGCCCCCAATGGCTCCGCTGATGGTCTGCTCATAGGCCTTTTCACGACCTTTTACACGAATTTCCGGAGCTAATAAGATGGTCGTCAGCCAGTAGTTTGAGTCCCATTCAGGCGCGGGGTCCACGTGGACCTCCACTCCCGGTACTTCGCTGAAAAGTTCGCGGTAAATCTTGTTGACCTGACGGTGGTGGGCAATATGGTCGGCGGCAATTTCAAGCTGTGCGCGGCCTATACAGGCCGAGATGTTGCTCAGGCGGTAATTGTAGCCGATCTGTTCATGCTGATAATAGGGATAACCTTCGCGCGCCTGAGTGGCGAAAAACATGACTCGCCGCGCCGTAGCCTCGTCGGGGCAGACAAGGGCGCCGCCGCCGGAGGTGGTAATCATCTTGTTGCCGTTGAAAGAGAGGATGCCGAAATCGCCCATAGTCCCCGCCATTTGGCCGTCATATTCAGAGCCGAAGGCCTCTGCCGCATCTTCAATCAGCGTGATGCCGAATTCCCGGGCTATGGCGCAAATTTCGGCCATCTTTGCCGGCATCCCGTAAAGATGTACGCAAATTATCGCCGCCGGCAGTTTGCCCGTCAGTTCTTGTCGCGAAATGATTGTCTGCTTCAGAAGTTCGGGATCCATATTCCATGTCTTAGCCTCCGAATCGATGAAGACCGGGCGCGCGCCGACGTAGGCTATCGGATTGGCGCTTGCGCTGAAAGTCATTGACTGACAGATGACTTCATCGCCCGATTTGACTCCGGCCGCTATCAAGGCAAGATGGATTGCCGCAGTGCCCGAACTGAGCGCTACGACCGGCTTCCGCGTGTCCAGAAAATGCTGTAACTCGGCCTCAAAGGCATTGACGTCGGGCCCCATCGGGACCGCCCAGTTGGCGTCGATGGCCTTCTGAATATAATCCATCTCGCGGCCGCTCATGTGAGGCATGCAGAGAATCAGTCTGCGATTATTCTGCGTCATATTTCTCAAAAGGTGAATTCTTACTCTTAAACTCCGGGACCAGACGCTTCAGAGCCTTGACGGCTTCCGAATCGGTGGTTCGCGCCGCTTGAAGAAGGTTCTCGATTGCCGGCATCACCTCAGCGTATATAGCCGGACGCACACGGGCTATTTTCAGCAGAGGATGTGGTCCGGGAAGGGTCAGTTCATCGGAAGTCAGTATTTCCTCATAAAGCTTCTCGCCCGGACGAAGACCTATGTAACTTATGCGCTCATGTCCGCGGCCCCAGAGAGCGATGATTCGCCGCGCAAGGTCAGCAATCCTCACGGGCTGACCCATGTCGAAGACGAAAATCTCGCCGCCGCTCCCTATCAGCGCCGCCAATATCACCAGGGCACAAGCCTCGGAAATCAACATGAAATAGCGAACCACATCCCTGTGGGTGACCGTCAGCGGTCCGCCCGACTCCAGTTGCTCCAAAAACAGAGGCACAACGGAGCCGTTTGACCCCAAGACGTTGCCGAACCGGGTGGTCACAAACCGCGTCGGCCCCGGATGAGACTGAACGTAAAGCTCACAGGCCCGCTTGCTCGCCCCCATGATATTGGTGGGGTTGACAGCCTTGTCTGTCGACACCATCACGAACCTCTCCACGCCATATCTGCTGCTCAGATCAGCAAGGATTTTCGTAGACCCGACGTTATTGACAATCGCCGCACGCGGACACCTCTCCATCATCGGCACATGCTTATAAGCCGCCGCATGAAAAACTATCTCCGGACGGAAATCGGCAAAAATCCGCTCCATCTCCGCCCCGTCGCAACAATTGGCAATCTCAAACCTCCCCTGCGGAATCCGCAGCGAAAGCTCATGGAGCGGCGTCTCAGCCTGATCAATCAGACAAAGCTCTATGCCCTCCACTCCGGCCAACTGCCTTGAAAGCTCCGAGCCGATACTTCCGCCGGCGCCCGTCACGAGGATACGGCGCCCGCGCAACGCCTCAAGCGCCGCGCCCATCTCCGGCATGATAGGCTCCCGCCCCAACAGCCGCAAAAGCTCCTTTTCCTCAACTTTCTTCATAATTCCACCCGCAAATTTACTAAAAACTCCTGAATAATCCACATTATTCAATTTTTTTCACTACCTTAACTCGGGTTAGAGGCGGTTTTGGTCGTGGTAGGAGTAGAAGCCGGTGGGGGAGAGGATGAGGTGGTCGAGGAGGCGGATGTCGAGGAGTTTGGCGGCGGAGGCGATGCGTTTGGTGAGTTCGTCGTCTTGGATGGAGGGGGTGAGGTTGCCGCTGGGGTGGTTGTGGCAGACGGCGATGGTGGATGCTTGATGGTCAAGGACTTTTTTGAAGAGAATGCGGATGTCGACAATGGTCGTCGCGATGCCGCCTTGGCTGACGCGCTCGCATGCCATCGGTTTGAGGTTGTTATTGAGCATGATTACCCAGAATTCTTCGTGGGTGAGCAGTTCAAGGCGCGGGCGCATGTATTCATAAATCATCTCGGAGCCGGCCAGGGGCTTCGAGGCCATGGAGCGGGCCATGGCTCCGCGGGCGCGGAGGCCCAATTCGAGGGCGGCGATGAGGGTGATGGCTTTTGTGGGGCCTATGCCGGGGACTATCTTGGCCAGTGCGCGCGGGGTCTGGCGCGCGAGTTTGGCAAGGTCGTTATCGTGGATGCGGAGGATTTCGCGGGCCACGGTCAGCACGCTTTTGCCCTTGATGCCGACTCGGAGCAGGATGGCCAGGAGTTCGGCGTCGGTCAGCGCCGCAATGCCTTGGTTGAGGGCCTTTTCGCGAGGTTTTTCTTCGTCGGCAAGGAGTCGGATAAGGTCAGTCGAGTCACTCATTTTTTCCTTTTCTGATTTCAATTTCGGCGGCTTCGTTGCGCCCTGAGAGGAGTGCTTTGATAAATCCGGCGCCGTAGCCCCAGAGCTGAATGAATGAGGCCGGGACTGCGCGGAGCGCTACTTTCAGGCCGGCGCTGACCCAGGCGCTGAGGAACAGGGCCAGGGCATAAATTCCGAGCGGCAGGAGCCACCATGGGGAGACGAGAATCCCCATCACTATGCAGAACAATGACCCGAGGAGGAAGAGCGCGGGAAGGCAATGGACGGCTTTCAGGGAGCCGGGATAGAGGGTCTTGAGAGTGATGCGGCTCATGCCGAAGACGTAGACCTGGCGCGCGAATTTGCGCCATGACATGCGCCTTTTGTGATAGACCGGAGCTTGGTGAATCAGTTCCATGGAGAATCCGGCGCGGCGAATACGCATTGACATGTCGATGTCTTCCGAAAACATTTCGCGGAAGCCCCCTACCCGCTCGTAGACGGCGCGTGAGAAGCCCATGTTGAAGGTACGGGGGGTGAATTTTTCAAGGCTCACTTTGCCTCCGCGGATGCCGCCGGTGGTCAGAAAGGAGGTCATGGCAAAGTTTATGCCTTTCTGGAGAGTGGAAAAGGATTCGTGGGCCGAGTCCGGGCCGCCGAAGCAGTCAGGCAGCGGCGCGCGGTCAAGCAGTGTGCGGAAATAATCCGGCGGGATGATGCAGTCTGAGTCGAAGAAGATGAAGTAATCCCCCCGGGCGCGTTCCATTGCATAGTTGCGGGCTATGGAGCGCCCTTCGTTTTCTTTCCAGTAGTATCTGACGAAGGGATAGCGGGCACAGACGTCGCCACACGGCTCCGAGGAGCCGTCGTCGACGGCAATGACCTCAAATGTTCCTTCCGGGCAGCTTTGTGAGGCAAGGCTTTCAAGGAGCGCTTCCATCTCGTCAGCGCGGTTATAGACGGGGATTATTACGCTGAACATCAGGACATCCGGCTTTTATAGTCTTCGTAAGTGTACTCACGGAGGATTTCTTGCGTGCCGTCGGAGCGTTGCAGTACTATAGATGGATGCTGGATGCCGTTAAACATCGTGGTCTTCACCGTAGTGTAGTGGTTCATATCCTCTAAGGTCAGCCGTTGGCCCGCGTGAAGCGGTGCATCAAAGCGCCAGGGGCCGCAGAAGTCGCCGCTAAGACATGAGTTGCCTCCGAGGCGATATTCATGTTTGCCCTCGGCGGAGGCTTCGGAAATCAGCGGCTGATAGGGCATCTCTAGGGTGTCAGGCATGTGGCAGGCGAAGCTGGCGTCAATAATTGCTGTCTTAACCCCTTGATTGTCAACGATGTCAACGACTGAGGTAATCAAGTCGCCCGTGCGCCAGGTCCAGGCCGAACCGGGCTCGAGAATCACCTTGACTCCCGGATGACGCTCGCGGAACCCGTTGATAATCGCAATGAGTTTTTCCGTGTCATATCCTTCGCGGGTCATCAGGTGGCCGCCCCCCATGTTGACCCATTTGACTTGGTCAATATAAGGTCCGAACTGGCTCTCGAAGGCCTCCATGACCTTGGCTAAGTCCTCGGCCGAGCCCTCACATAGAGCATGGAAATGCAGCCCCTCGATGCCGTCAGGAAGCCGTGGAGGCATGTCTTCCGGACTCACTCCGAAGCGGCTTCCCGGAAGTGCCGGATTATAAATATCGGTTTCGACGACCGAACAACGCGGATTGACCCGCAATCCGGCCGAAACCTTTCCGCCGCGGGCCTTCACCGCCGGAAGGAAACGCTCGGCTTGACTCAGGGAGTTAAACGTGATGTGAGTGGAGCCGTCAAGATATTTCCCGATGGTCTCCTCCGTGTAGGCCGGACAATAGCTGTGGATTTCGGCGCCAAGCTCTTCGCGGCCTAATTGCAACTCATTGAGCGACGAAGCCGTGGCATTGACGCCATATTCCCTCAAAATCGGGAAGGAGCGCCAGAGGGCGTTGGCCTTGAAGGCCATGATGATTTCCGCGCCGCTCCGGCGGCCGACTTCCTGAATCAGCTCTATGTTGCGGCGCAGTTTGTCTTCATAGACAATATAATAAGGCGTCTGCATCAGCCTAAGGAGTCAATGACGGAGGTGATGTCGTTGAAAATACTGTCCACGTCGCCTGAGCCCTGAATGGGATAGTAGCTGAGGCGGCGATTGTAGAACTCCTTGAGCGGCTGGGTCTGGCGATGGTAAACCTCTAAGCGTTTGGCAATCGTTTCGGCGTTATCGTCAGCGCGACCTGACATCTTGCCGCGGTTCAGGAGGCGTTCGGTCAGTTCCTCTTCCGGCACTTCGAGCCCTACTACGGCGTCAACCTTCTGACCGCGTTTTTCGAGCAGCTTGGCCAATTCCTCGGCCTGGGGAATAGTGCGAGGAAATCCGTCGAAAATCACTCCCTTGGCCTCAGGGTGGGCATCCAATTCCTTGGATAAGATGTCAAGCATCAATTCGTCCGGAATCAGGTTGCCGTGGGAGATCAGCGCGTCGGCCACTTTTCCGAGCTCAGTGCCGCGGGCTATGTGGTCGCGGAGCAATTCGCCCGTCGAAATATGGTGGAGGCCGTAACGCTCAACGAGTTTCTCGCTCTGAGTCCCCTTGCCGCTTCCCGGCGCTCCAAAAATTACAAGATTCATTGTTTAAATTAAAAATTAATAATGCAAAATACAAAATGCAGAATAAATGCAAAATTGAAAATGCAAAATGGGGAATTTAAAATGCTAATTTTTAGTTGGTTGCGTTGTTAGTCGCTTCATCGTCAAGCACGTAGATGTCCCTGAGATTGCGCGCCTGTCCGTCAAGGTCAAGGCCGAAGCCGATGATGAAGGCGGGGGGAATCGTGAAGCCTACGTAATCAGGCTTGATGTCAGCCTTAAGGCTCTCAGGCTTGAACAGCAGAGTAGCCACTTCTACGTCTGAGGGGTTCATTTTCTTCAGGTCGGCGAGGAATTTCTCCATTGTGCGGCCTGTATCGATAATGTCTTCAACGACGATTACCGGCCTACCCTCCACGGGATCCGTCAGTCCGACAACCTGCCGGACTTCACCCGTAGACTCTGTTCCGGCGTATGAGCTGAGGCGCACAAAGGCTATTTCGGCGTCGCAATCCAACGCGCGGAAAAGATCTGCCGCAAAGGGGAAGGCTCCGTTAAGCACACAGACTATCAGCGGATTACGTCCGCTATATTTCCGCGTGATCTCGGCGGCTATATCTTCAATTCGCTGAGCGATTTGCTGCGAACTGATAAATGGCTTGAAAGTCAGTCCTTTATAAGTTACTTTCTTCATAAATCAAAAAATTTCCACAAAGTTACGAAAATAAAATGAAAAAACGAAATAAATCTGCCCTTCCCTCAGGGCTGTTATTATATGCTTTGCGGGGGATGGGCCTCGCGGCTCATCCCCCGACTCTATTAGAAACTATTTAC
>CAMWSN010000092.1 GCA_947176925.1 uncultured Porphyromonadaceae bacterium | reverse complement strand
AGGCGAAAGACTGAGCCACACCTCGGGCAGGTCGTAATGCTCGCGCAGGTAGCTGGCAAGTCTTATGTGCCCTTGATGAACCGGGTTAAAGGTTCCGCCGAAGAATCCGATCCGTTTCATTAGTCTTTAAGGAAATTGCTGATGGCATTTCCGGCCTCGCGGATTGCCTCGGCTAAGTTATCGTTTACAATTCGGGCATCATAATGCTTGCCCTGTTCGATCTCATAGGCGGCGCGTGATATTCGCTGTTCGATACTTTCGGCTGAGTCAGTGGCTCGCGAACTCAGGCGGTGACGGAGCTCCTCGATGCTCGGCGGTTCAATGAAAAGGGCAAATGCCTGATCGCCTAATTGCTTTTTTACCCTTATGCCGCCGTTGACATCGATGTCAAGGACCACGTTGCTGCCGGCTTCGGCTATACGGGTGATTTCCGATTTCAAAGTCCCGTAATATCTTCCGGGATATACTTCCTCATATTCAAGAAAAGCGCCGTCGGCAATCTTTTGGCAGAATTCCTCCGTGGAAAGAAAATGATAGTCCACTCCATCCTGTTCCTGCCCTCGGGGAGCGCGGTTGGTGGCCGAGACGGAAAACTGCATGTTGATTTCTCCTTCTTTCATCAGGGCATTGATAATGGTTGACTTGCCCGAACCGCTCGGAGCGGAGATTATGATTACTTTTCCCGCCATTACATTACGTTTAAGACTTGTTCCTTGATCTGCTCAAGCTCGTCCTTCATCTTTACCACTTGCTTCTGCATGTCGGCATGATTACTCTTGGAGCCGAGAGTATTGATTTCGCGTCCCATTTCCTGAGATATAAAGCCTAACTTCTTTCCTTGGCCGGGAGTGGTAAGGGCCATAGTTTCGGCAAAGTAAATGAGGTGCTGACCAAGGCGCTGGCGTTCTTCGCTGACGTCAAGTTTCTCAATGTAGAAAATCATTTCCTGCTCGAGGCGTCCGCGGTCAATCTGCTCGTTTGAAATATTTTGCAAGGCTTCCTCTAATCGGGCATATATGCGTTCTACCCGTTCTTTCTCCCACCTGGGAATCTCCGTCAGCAGGTCGGTAATGTTTCTAAGGCGCTTGGCAAAGAAATCTTCAAGTTTTTTACCTTCCTCGCGGCGATGGTTCATCAGGGCTTCTATGGCTTCGTCAAGGGCTTTCAAGACCGCTTTAGATTCTTCGGAATCAACGGCGGTAGAAACCGACTCGGAGTGAACAACGTCAGGGAGACGCATCAGGACTTGATACCAGTCCGCCGGTTCGGGCAGTCCCAATTCCTTCTGCATCTGTTTGATTTGCTGCATGTAAACCTTTGCAGTTTCAGAGTCTATTTTGGTATTTGAATCAGCCTGACCAAGTGTCTCATAGGTGATGGTCAAGTCAATTTTTCCGCGTTCAAGGCGTGCGGCGACTCGCCGGCGCATCTCCAGTTCCAGTTCGCGATAAGCTGACGGAGTACGCGCCTGCATGTCAAACTGTTTACTGTTGAGGCTCTTGAGCTCAACGGTGATTTTTTTGCCGGGAATTTGTGTTGTGGCTTTCCCGAAGCCGGTCATTGAGAGTAACATTGATTTTTTGGTTATATATCCGCAAAGTTACGAAAAAAATTCATTTTCCGGTGGAGGTAATATGAAAACACCCTTGTTTTCGTTCATATTTTACCAAACAGCGTCCTTCCTCCTTCAGCCCTAAAAGGACTTCGGCAAGCAGAATCTTCAAATCCGCATCAGAAAGCTGAATAGAATTTTTCTCACCTTCATGGAATTTAACGTAGCTTACGTCAAAGGTGGTCCCGTAAAGGTGGGCTGAATTTTCAGTCGAGTTTACATTTCCCTTTTTGAGGCGAGAGACGCTTTCGGTTGTGCGCAGTAGCGAGGTCGCGTTGATCTGATAGTCGGCACCGGGATACACCTCGGCAAGCCGTTGGTTAAATTCCGAGCCTATGTCATGAAGAAGTCTGGCTGCCGGTTCCACAAGGAAAGCATAGGAATGAGTCAGCGGACTGATAAAATATTCTTTTCCGCTCTTGACCTCTACGATAGCCTTGTTGATAGCCATAATATCCTTTAACGTCTCGATGGGTTGAATACCGAATTTGACTGCATATTCCACATGGGCGTCATTGAGGTCGTTGAATTGGTCACTCAGATTGGTCACCCGTGGACGCTCTTTCTTCTTTTGCGTAACTGTTGGCGTATCATCGTCCGGCACTGTATCCTCGGTAGTAGTGTCGGATTTGATACATCTGTAAAGGCCGAAAATGGCCAGCAAAACAATTAAAAATATAATTGTTCGGGAAACTATTTTAGCTTGTCGGTAGTTCATATTTATATGATAATTTGCAAAATTAATAAATTTTTCCGAAATTTGCAGCATAATACAGAAAAATAATGAAACAAACTTCCTCACAGCCAAAAAAGAAAGTAGTTATCATTGGTGGCGGTTTCGCCGGTCTTAACCTCGTTAAGTCATTGGATCGCAACAAGTTTGAGGTTACTCTCATCAATCGTCATAACTATCATAGTTTTCCCCCGCTTTTTTATCAGATTGCATCGTCAGGTCTTGACCCGGGCGACATTTGTTTCCCGCTTCGTCGCGAGTTGTTTCGCCGTCTTGACGGCAAGAACATGAACCTTGTGATGGGTAATGCTACTTCGGTCGACGTCAATAGAGGGGTTGTTAAGGTTGATGACAGGGAAGTAGAATACGATAAACTCGTCATTGCTACGGGCACAACAAATAACTTTTTTAACATGCCCGAACTGCAGCAGGACGTTTACACCCTGAAATCCGCTCCGCAGGCCATTCGTTGCCGTAACCAGATTCTTTATAACTTGGAGAAGGCTGCCAACGTCACCGACCCCGAGGAGCGCCGGAGGCTGCTTAGTTTCGTTGTCATCGGCGGCGGACCGACGGGAGTGGAGATTGCCGGAGCTTTGGGCGAGATGAAGCGTTATGTCGTCCCCCGCGAATATCCGTCAATCCCTCAAGAGGATATGAGAATTCTCCTCGTGGAGGCTGCGCCTAAACTTTTGGGTACTATGGACCCCCGATCAAGTGAGGAGGTCGAAGGCTATCTGAAGCACCTTTTGGTTGAGGTGAAAACGGGGGTAGGTATGCAGTCCTATAAGGAAGGAGTCGTACAGTTAGCTGACGGCGAACAGATTTGGTCTGATACCGTAATCTGGACTGCCGGTGTTACCGGTGTGAAACTTGACATTATCGGTGCTGATGTAGAGCGTGGCCGTGGCAACAGATTCGTCGTTGACGGTCAAAATCGTGTTAAGGGTATCGACGATGTCTATGCCATTGGTGATATTGCCCTGATGCCGGATGTTGACCCCGCTTTCCCCGGAGGACATCCTCAGTTGGCTCAAGTGGCCATCCAGCAGTCTCGTCTTTTGGCCAAGAACCTGAACAAGGACAAAGACAAAACCTTTGTTTACAATGATAAGGGTACTATGGCTACCGTCGGTCGAAACCGCGCCGTGGCTGACCTTGGTAAACTCCATCTGAAGGGATTCCCGGCCTGGTTTATCTGGATGTTTATCCATTTGATTTCAATCCTTGGCATGCGTAATAAAATATCGGTGCTAATCAACTGGATTTGGGCTTATTTCAGCTATCAATCCTCGCTTCGCGTCCTTATACGTCCGGACAAATATCCGGTGAAAAACCGCTGGCGCGAAAAATAAAAAATAAATACTCGGAAATTTGGAATTATGCAGCGCAAACGTAATGTTTTTGCTGCATAATTTTTTGATGGGGTTAGAGGATTGGCGCGAGGAGGCGGACTATCGATTCAAGGGCTCGCTGAAGGCGCGGGCGGCGTTTCCATGCGTCGGGATATATGCGGTCTGAGTGAGATTGATCATTGAGGAAGATGCCGCGGAGTCGTTCGTTGATTTCTTCGGAGTAGAGGATCACGTTTGCCTCGAAGTTGTGTTCAAACGAGCGGAAATCAAAGTTTGTAGAGCCTACGGATGAAAGATTATCATCGATAATCAATACTTTTGAGTGTAACATTCCCGGTCGAAAAAAATAAATCTTGATGCCGGCACGCAGACATTCGGCAATGTAGCTTCGGGTCGAGAGGCTGAGCATCCACGAATCGCTTTTACGGGGCATCATGATTCTGACGTCAATGCCTGAGAGGGCGGCGTTTTGAAGCGCTTTGAGTAGGGTTTCCGGGGGCAGAAAATAGGGTGTCTGGAGGAATATCCGCTTTTTAGCTCCGATAATTGCGCGCATGAATACGTGGGCTATCGAGTTCCATTGGCTCATCGGGCCGCCGGTGATAGCCTGGACCCCGACGTCACCACGCGCTTCAAACGTACATTCCTGGTCAAGTACTTCGTCGCGCATGAAACTCCAGTCTCGCGCAAAGGAATATTGGAGCGAGGCGACTGCCGGCCCTTCGAGTCGCAGATGGCAGTCGCGCCAAAGAGGAAATTTGCCGCCGTCAAGATAGCGGTTGGCAATATTCATGCCGCCGATATAGCCAATTTCGCCGTCGATGATTACTATTTTCCGGTGGTTGCGCCAGTTGACTTTCGACGCGAACGGCAGGAATGCAACCTTGAAGAAAGGGTATGCTTCAACTCCCGCGGCTTTGAGTTGTTTGAAGAAGTCAGAGCGGACGCTGAATGAACCGACATGGTCGTAGATCACTCGGACCTTGACCCCGACTCGAGCTCTTTCCTTAAGAATAGCGGCGATTTCGCGTCCGAGTTCGTCATCCTGAAAGATATAATATTGCAGGTTGATGAATTTGCGTGCGTGGCGCAGGTCTTCGGCTAAGGATTCAAATTTTGATGTTCCCAAAGAGAAGATGTCAACCTCGTTTCCGGAAAGGTATGGTGAACCGAGTATGGTCTGGGCAAGTTTGGCCAAAGGTCTGTACTCAGCCGGAGGAGTGGATGAATTTCGCGGACTTTTGATTTTTTTGAGGAGGCGGCGCTTGGTTCGGCGCGAGATCATTCGTTTATTCTTGATGTTTCGCCCGAAAAAGATGTAGAGCACGAGCCCTACGGCAGGAAGAAGGATGAGAACCGTAACCCAGGCCAGGGATTTGACCGGGTTGCGGTTCTCACCGATAATTACGAGGATGACCGTAATGATGGAAAGCACATAAGTCAGTGAGAGGGTGGTGTAGAACCACGGCTCACGTAATATTTCATGAATGGCTTCCATCATAGGCGGAAATCAGATTACGCGAAAATGGGATAGTTAGCCATCAGGGCATTGACTTCGCCGCGTACCTGGGCTATGGTGGCTTCATCTTCCGGATTTGAAAGTACGCGGTCAATGAAGTCTACGATGGTTTCCATCTTGTCTTCCTTCAGTCCTCTGGTAGTGATGGCGGCGGTGCCGAGGCGGATTCCGGAGGTCTGGAAGGGGGAGCGGGAGTCAAAGGGAACCATGTTTTTGTTGGCGGTGATGTCAGCAGCCACGAGGACCTTTTCGGCCACCTTACCGGTCAGTTCTGGGAATTTGGTGCGGAGGTCCACGAGGATGCAATGGTTGTCAGTGCCGCCGGAGATTACCTTGTAGCCGCGCTTGATGAGTGCTTCGGCCATAGCCTTGGCATTGATTCTAACCTGCTTGGCCCACTGCTTGAACTCGGGAGTCAGGGCTTCGCCGAAGGCCACGGCCTTGGCGGCGATAACGTGTTCAAGCGGACCGCCCTGGGCACCGGGGAAGACGGCGCTGTTGAGCATTGCCGACATCATCTTCACTTCGCCCTTGGGAGTGGTGATTCCCCAGGGATTGGGGAAGTCTTTGCCCATCAGGATAAGACCGCCGCGCGGGCCGCGGAGGGTTTTGTGGGTGGTTGAGGTGACTATGTGGGCGTGCTTGACCGGATTCTCCAGTTCGCCTGCTGCGATAAGTCCGGCGGGGTGGGCCATGTCAATCATGAGGATCGCGCCGATTTCGTCGGCCAGGCGACGCATGCGTGCGTAGTCCCATTCACGGCTGTAGGCCGAAGCGCCGCCAACAATCAGTTTCGGGCGTTCGCGGCGGGCCACTTCCTCCATCTGGTCATAATCGATAAGTCCGTCTTCTTCGCGGACATTGTATTCAAGGGCTTTGTACATCAGGCCGCTGAAGTTGACAGGGCTTCCGTGGCTGAGGTGACCGCCGTGGGCTAAGTTAAGTCCAAGGAATTTGTCGCCGGGCTTGAGACAGGTCATGAATACCGCCATATTGGCCTGCGCTCCGGAATGGGGCTGCACGTTGGCATACTCTGCATCGAACAGCTTGCATACGCGGTCTATGGCAAGTTGTTCGGCCTTGTCGACCACTTCACAGCCGCCATAATAGCGATGGCCGGGATAGCCCTCGGCATATTTATTAGTGAGGCAGGAGCCCATGGCTTCCATCACCTGGTTGCTGACAAAGTTTTCCGAGGCAATCAGCTCGATTCCTTTGTGTTGGCGCAGGTTTTCCTGCTCGATAATGTCAAAAATTTCCTTGTCTCTTTCCATTATTTTAGTATTGTGAATTTGAGTTTATTTCTTTTTTTGAACGGAGAATCCGAACTTGCCTAATTTATCGCCGAGGGCATAGTAAGCGCCGTGACTGTAGGCCATCAGGTCAGCCTTGTCCAAATGGAATGCGCCGGTTTCGGGGTCAATCAGAGCTTCGTCGGCCAATACGTTGACCACCTCGGCCAAGAACATGTCATGAGTTCCCAAGGGGATAATCCGGCGTACCTTACACTCGATGCTCAGCGGACTTTCGGCAATAGATGGGCAGGCGACCTTGACTCCCTCGACCGGGGTGAGGCCCGTCTTCTTCCATTTGTCATGGTCGCGTCCGCTGCGCACTCCGGCCCAGTCCGTAGCGCGGGCCATGGCGGCCGTGGTGAGGTTGACGGTGAACTCCATTCCTTCCTTGATAAGCCCGTAGGAGAAGCGTTCGGGGCGCACACTGATGGAGAGCATCGCCGGGTCAGAGCAGATGGTTCCGGCCCAGGCCACGGTCAGCATATTGCTCCTCTTTAGTGAAGGCCCACAGGTGACCAACACGGGCGGAACGGGATAGAGCATCGTGCCGGGACGCCACTGTTGCTTCATAGCGTATGACCGCAGTAATGACAGCGAATGACGACGGGCTCGCGGCTGACTACCTCGAAGCGGGTCGACATCGGTTCATTGTTGGTGATACATTTGGGGTTATTGCAGCGGACCACGTCAATCAAGGTCTCCGGGAGCTCAACGGCGCGTTTTTCAACGACTTCATAGTCGCGGATGACGTTTATTTTAGCCGTCGGGGCAATCAGGGCAATTCGGTTCAGGGTTGCTTCGGCAAATTCCGTGTCGGCCACTTTGATGATGCCCTTTGAGCCTCCGCGTGATGAGGGGAGATTGTTGCCGATGGTCAGCTGGACATTGCTATCTTCAAGTTGCAGCAGCCGGACGACTTCAAATAGCGCCTCGGAGGGGATATGGTCAATGACAGTGCCGTTTTTCAGGGCGGCTACGGCTAATTCTTTCTTCATAGGGTGGATGTTTATTTTACTGGGAGTTCGATGCCGAGGGCTCGACAGATGATAGCCTGGCGCGCATAAAGTCCGTTTTTGGCCTGCTGGAAATAATAAGCCTTGGGGTTATCGTCAACGTCGCGGTTAATCTCATTGACGCGGGGCAGGGGGTGGAGAATCCTCAGGTTGGAGCGCGAGGATGCGAGCATGGCGTTGTTGAGGCTATAAAGGTCCTTGACCTTCTCGTATTCCATTATGTCCGTGAATCGTTCGCGCTGGACTCGGGTCATATAGATAATGTCGCTGGTGTCAATGACTGCCTGGTTGAAGTCTTCGTGTTCGGTGAAGTTTATGCCGTTGTCGCGACAGAACTGTTTGTAAATTTCCGGCATCTGCAGCTCTTTGCAGGCCACGAATCTGAATGTCGGGTTGAAGTGTCTCATGGCCATCAGCAGGGAGTGGACCGTGCGTCCGTATTTGAGGTCGCCTACCATCGTGATGGTGAGGTTTTCCAGGGTTCCCTGGGTCTTGTAGAGCGAATAGAGGTCCAGAAGGGTCTGTGAGGGATGCTGATTTGCTCCGTCGCCGGCGTTGATTATGGGGATTTCGGTGACTTCCGTAGCATATTGGGCGGCTCCTTCGAGGTAGTGACGCATCACGATAAGGTCTGCGTAATTGCTTACCATCTTGATTGTGTCCTTGAGAGTTTCGCCTTTGGAGGTGGAGGTAGCCGCCGGGTCGCTGAACCCGATTATGCGGCCTCCCAAGCGCTGAACTGCGGTTTCAAAACTGAGCCTTGTGCGGGTCGA
>CAMWSN010000091.1 GCA_947176925.1 uncultured Porphyromonadaceae bacterium | reverse complement strand
GGTCGCGGTGTCGCCGGACAGACTTTTAACGGTACTCCAGGACTCATCCCCTCCAAGCTGAACGCCGGAGCCGAGTATCCCTTGAACCTTACATGCTCCATGCCTGAAACTATTTCTGATCTTCAGAATGTCAATGTAATCCTGATGTTGATTGATGCAGATACCGATCGCGTTATCAACGCAAATATCGCTCATGTCGAAGTTGAGAATGCAATTGATGAAGTAGTTGATGACTCTACCCTGCCCGTCGAATTCTTTGACCTGCAAGGTCGTCGGATAAATAATCCAAAGAAAGGCACCTTGCTGATTCGAAAGCAAGGCTCTAAAGTACGCAAAATCATTTACTAATTTCATATATATGAAACATTTAACATCAATTTTGATGCTTGCGGTAACGTCTGTGACCGCATCGGCTGTCAATCCTGCCGAGTTTCCTGTTTTAGAGCCGGGAAAGGAGTATAAACTTGAAGCGAAAAAATCATTCATGGGTAAATACACTCCGACAGAAAATGGCCAGGTTATAGAATATGCTCCTATAGCTGCATGGACTCTGTCAGGTGGTGAACTCCAGCAGATTACAGAACAAGACGGGTATCATTATGCCGGATATATAAACGGTAAGCAAGCTTTTCAGTTTTCCGTAACGGCAGGCGAGACTTACTATTTCTATGAAAGCTTTGTTATGGATGATGGAGTTTTCGTATTTGAACTGAATCCGGAACTTACTCTTCTGACCTCTACTCCCGAAGTAGGTGAAGTATACGATCCTGCAGCTCGATCATATATCGAATATACGTTCAATCAAAACTTGAACATCGGGAAGGCCAATATGTCAGTAAAGGATTTATCTGCCGACGTAGATGTTCATATCATTGGGTCTACGGTGTCAGTCGTAGTAAATGACGTGTTGCATCAATGGTATAATGAAAATAAAATCACGGGAGACGAGATCCTTAAGATTACATTGTCTGATATTACCGATGGTATGGGAAACAAAATTGATGACATGAGTTTTTCTTACGTCACGGCCCATAAACCCGTTGAGATGGTCAATGCAGAGCTCCCCGTAGAGATTCTTTCATGGTATGGCGAAAATAATACTCCGGCCAAGGCCGTATTTACTTTTTCCGGCCCGATGGCACAAAATCCTATGATTGAACTTTGTTATGCACCCGTTGACTTAGGTTATGAATACCATGAACAGATGGATGCAGTCGTTGACGGAAATACAATCACCGTAGACTTTGGAGGCAAACGACGCACCTCGGCAGAAATGTCTACTTCCGGGCGTACAGACAATAACTTCTATCTCCTTCTTATTGGTCTTAAGGACGCCTCCGGCCAGGTTGTATGGTCAAACGAGCAAGGATCGGTTGGTTCATATATGTATGACATTCCATTTACTGAAATTCCCCGACTTAATATTACCAGCGAATTCACTCCCTCGCTCGGCGCATCCCTGGAAAATGCTAAATCAATTAAAATCTACTTCAACTGTGCTGACCACCTGACTTACTCAGGAGTCGCATTCTCTTCCGGTAGTGAAAAGGTTGTTGTGAGTAAGGATGATATTAGCGTTGACCAAATCAGCGATACGGAGGTTGAACTGACCGTTCCCGTTCCCACCGGTTGGAACACCAAGAAAGACGTTATCGTAACTCTTGACGGACTTACTGCTGATGATGGATATGACCATTCATCTGATATTTCTGCGAAATTTAACGGTTTCACTCTCCTGTATTGTTCAATCAAAGATGGCTCTCGTGTAAAATCTATTGCTGAAGGGGCTATCGTTAAGGTTGAAACAAATCTTGCCGAAGGCTCCAAACTGACATTTGAAGTAGCAGATATGTTTGGCCCCGTAGAAATGACTGCGGAAGGGGATGGCGTTTACACCTTTACAATGTCTGAACCACTTGTCTTTGAGGTTGACAAAACCTACACCATCAATTTCATAGCCGATGGCAACGGCACTGAAACTCTGAGTATTATCGGCGATACCGCTCCCTATGAATTCAGCGATATTATATTGGAATCCATCACTCCTGAATCAGGTGCGGAACTGACTGCTGACTCTACAATTAAACTCATATTCTCCGGGTTGGTCTACATTGAGATGTCAGAATCCGCTCCTTTTACTTCCACCCCGGCCGGCCATGACGATTCCGGTTATGACTATGAATGGGACATTAAGTTTAATAATGTTTCATCAGAAAACCTCGTTCTTGCATTTTCCGTAAAAGATATGGATGGCAAAGTTGTGGAAGGAAACAAGGGAGTTGATGCCGGCTCATATTTCCACTATGTCTTCAATTCTGAAAATTCCTCAATCTCAGAAATTAATAGCGTCAAGTCATCTGAAATATATGACCTCCAGGGTCGCCGTGTAATCAAACCCGCTCACGGCCTTTACATCCAATCCGGCAAAATCATCCGCCTCTAATCCATCTCCAATAAACAACCACCCGCAGGATGATAGCCTGCGGGTGGTTTTTAATTAAACTGTTAGTCAAGGAATCGGGATGTGAGACCGGAGTAGGCGTCGATGCGGCGGTCACGAAGGAAGGGCCACCAGCGGCGGACCTGTTCGCTACGTTTCATGTCTACTTCAACAATGGCCGTAGCTTCTTCGTCGCGCGAGAGCTGTTTGATAAACTCACCCTGAGGTCCGGCAATAAAACTTGAGCCCCAGAAGGTGATACCGCCTGTAACGCCTGAAGGGTCGGGCTCATACCCTACTCTATTAACGCTAACCACTGGGATTCCGTTTGCTACGGCGTGAGCTCTTTGTATAGTAATCCATGCCTCGCGCTGACGCTCCTGCTCTTCCTTGGGGTCAGTGCTTTCAGTTCCGATAGCCGTCGGATATATCAAAAGTTCAGCACCTCGCAGCGCCATAAGTCGCGCGGCCTCCGGATACCATTGATCCCAGCATACAAGGACTCCAAGGCGTCCAACAGACGTTTGAATCGGCTCAAAACCGAGGTCACCCGGTGTAAAATAGAATTTCTCATAATAGGCCGGGTCATCAGGTATGTGCATCTTGCGATATTTTCCTGCAATTGAACCATCTTTCTCAAACACAACAGCTGTGTTATGATATAGTCCCGGAGCTCGCTTTTCAAAAAGAGAAGTCACTATCACACACCCTATTTCCGCAGCCAACCGCGAGTAAAATTCCGTGACTTCCGACGGTATCGGCTGAGCTAATTCACACAGATCAACGTTTTCAGTCTGACAAAAATATAATGAATCATGCAGTTCCTGATTGACAATGAGTTCAGCACCTTTGGCTGCAAGAGAGCGTATTTTCTCGGCAAGTCGGCGACGATTATCGGCAATATCACCGGTGTTATGTTGTTGAATAATACCTATTTTCATAAAAAAGAAATTACAGATGATGGAATTTGCATTGTGGCGCAATGAAGCGACCCATGCTGCTGGATAAGAGCGCGACAGTCAATGCTTACTATTTCACGATCGGGAAAAACTATTCGGAGCATTTCTGCCGCAAGTTTATCCTTCATTGGTTGATTGTAGACCGGGAGAAGAACTGCGCGTTCCAAAACAAGATAGTTTGCATACGTTGCCGGAAGTCTTTGCCCTTCCGCATCATAAATCGGGTCAGGCAGCGGCAGCTCTATAAGATTAAACGGATCACCGTCAGCATTGGTAAACTCACGCAACTCGGCAGCCATTGCCTGCAAAGATTCAAAATGTTCATCGTCAGGATCCTGACAGCCGACATAGACTAACGAGTTACCCGGGGCGAGGCGACAAAGCGTATCAACATGACCATCGGTATCATCTCCCGCAAGTCCACCGTTGGTAATCCACAACAATTTGCGCCCATGAAGCCGTTGAAGCAATACGGATTCAACCTGCCCCCGGGTCATCGGCTCATTGCGATTGGGAGCCATAAGACAATACTCTGTTGTCAGCAAAGTACCGCTGCCGTCAGATTCAATAGACCCCCCTTCAAAAACCAAGTCCTTACAACTAATAGGCATCTGGGAATAAACCCATAGCTTACCGAGATTACGATTCACTTGATTATCAAAGTTAGCCGCAAACTTCAATCCCCAGCCATTAAAACGAAAGTCAAGAAGGCGGAAACCATCGGGTGTAGACAGTGTCAAAGGTCCATAGTCACGGATCCACGTATCATTCGTTGCTACGTAAACCTTATATACTCCCTCGGGAAATTTTTCATCAGCCAATTCGCTTTCAGGGCCAATTAATATCACGACCTCACCGGCGGCGATAATCGCTCTGATGACTTCACAATAACATGCTCGAACTTCTTCAAGCATATAATTCCAGTCGGTCAAGGAGTGAGGCCAGGAGAGCATTACAGCCCCATGACGCTCCCACTCAGCGGGAAATCTATTGGTCTTCGTAATCATAGTCAGTTAAGGTATCCCAAATCGAATTTTGTGTCTCAATAAACTCTTCAGCAAATTCAATAAAGCCGTCCCGGTCTTCATAGCCTGACTCCTCACACCATTCAGCATATTTAGCTTTCAGGTCCGGGTCATCGTCAATCATACGACTAAACTCGCGATTTGCGATGTCTACGCTCCTGAACTCTTCAAGAAGACGGATAAAAAGGTCTGTAATGTTCTCCATGGTTTACAATTTCGTAGTATTAATCAGGCGGATATGCTGCAACAAAAACATTACGCTCACGCAGCTTGGCAGCAACCTTATGAAGCGATTCAAGCGACGTCACGCCGACAACATACTTGTAATTATCAGATACGTATTTTTCACTGATACTGTCAAAGTTTACCAAATTGAGATCCTCCGGTTGCTGATAACGATAGTAGACCCGGAAATGAACGTCATTGGTAAACTGAGGCATATCATTAGGATGATTCAGGCGTTTCTTATACTCGTATTTGTAATCATATTGTGAAGCCGTAATGTCACTGAGAATAGCTGACCCGGTCGGGAAACCGCCGGCTCCGCGCCCGAACATAAACTGCTTATCATAGTATAATCCCTTGATGACAACACCGTTGAATTCATCGTCAACGCCATAAATATACTTATTGGCTGATAAAAGCTGAGGAATTACGCATGCTACCAAACGTCCGTCGGTCAACTTTTCCACATGACCGACGAGTTTAATTCGGCGATTCTTTTCACGCGCGAAATTAATATCGCCCTGGGTCATATGAGAGATTCCAAAAGTGAAAATCTTATCCGGATGGATATACGTACCGAATGCGTGAACCGTAATGATGATAAGTTTGGAAAGAGAATCCCATCCACCGACGTCAAGACTTGGATCGCTTTCAGCAAAGCCGGCATCCTGAGCCTCTTTGAGAGCGGCATCATACGTCATACCATGATTGAAAACTTTAGTCAAAATATAGTTTGAAGAGCCGTTAAGAATACCCTTGACGCTCTTGAGCAACTCATTATTATAATACTCTTCTAAATTACGTATAACAGGAATCGATCCGCAGGCTGACGCATCATAGAGCAAAGTGGTGCCGGTTTCTTTCTGCAACTGAATCAATTCCGGCAGATGAATGGCGAGCATCTTCTTGTTACCGCTCACTGCCGCCTTTCCTTCACGTAACGCACGGGTAATTATCTGATATGACGCAGAAGCGTCATCAATCAGTTCAACGACCATATTAATTTGAGGGTCATTGAAAATTTCATCAGGATCATTCGTGAATTGAGCGTCAATCCCGCGGTCCTTAGTCATATCTCTGACGCAGATACGTTTGATTTCCACTCCGGCCGGACGAGTCGTTTCAAGCAGATTATATAAAGCGCGGCCAACTGTGCCAAATCCAAAAAGGCCAATAACAAGTTTTTTACGACCGTTCATTTTGCGATAAATTGCGTAATAATATCAGTTAATTTCTTATATTCAATCAGGAAGCCGTCATGCCCGAAATTGGAATCAATTAAATGATATTCCACATCGGGAATGTTATCAATAAAGGCCCTATGATCCTCAGGCGGGAACAGGATATCGGAAGTGATTGCTATAACAGCGGTTTTAGGCTTAAAGTTACTGAGAACTTCGTCCATAGCTCCCCTTCCACGAGCAATATCGTGAGCATCAACGGCTCGGCTCAAACGATAGTAACTATATGCATTAAAGCGATTTTTAAGTTTGTTGCCTTGATGTTGCTGATAAGTTTGCACCCTACGCTTAAAGGGATTCTCGGGATCAGTTGAAGCTCCGTTATCCGCCTGAGTCAAATCATATGCTTGACGTCCGCGATAGCTCAACAAAGCAATGGAACGCGCGCAGGCCAATCCGGCAGCTCCGGCCTCGGGTGAATCATCTCCATAACTTGGATCTGCTTCAATAGCCATACGCTGACTCTCATTGAAGGCCACAGCCCACGGTTGAGAGACGGGAGTAGTTGCAATCAAAGCAACCTTTTCAGCAAAATCAGGCTCCATTAATGCCCACTCCATACACTGGAATCCACCAAGAGACGAGCCTATTAGCAATTTGACCCGACTGATTGCAAGTTCGGAGGCAAGAAGCTGATGTACGCGAACCATATCTCGAACAGTCATTTGCGGAAATCGGTCATAATAAGGCGTACCGGTATGGGGGTCAATACTTAACGGGCCCGTTGTCCCATAATGCGAACCAAGAATGTTTGCACACACTATAAAGTATTTTGTCGGATCCAGAAACCCTCCGTCAACAACCGTATTAGGCCACCAATCCGCGACATCGCTATTTGCCGTCAGCGCGTGACATACCCATATAACGTTATCTCGCCTGGAGTTTAAACTTCCAAACGTATGATATGCAATCTCAAGTTCGGGAAGCGTTGCACCGGACTCAAGGATAAATTCTTTATTGTATTTATAGATTTCCATGGTCTATGAGTGCAAATTTACGCATTTTTCTTTTCTTTTGCAAATTTGAACCTTTCAAAGCGGAAATGCGTTATATAGGCAAAGAAACTATTAAATACTATTAAAACTATTGAAACTATGAAAAAATTATTTTACACACTGATGGCTCTTCCCTTGCTTGCAAGTCTCAGCGCTTGCTCTGATTCTGATAGTGACCTCCCTGAAGTTGACATGCAGGTGACTATTAGCGGTGGTGTACAAAACGAAGAAGATAATAAGATTTATGTCGAACAGGGCACTCCTTTAGTTGTAGAAAGCGTTACGGCAGTTCCCCGGAACGGTAAGAAAACTACTCTCGGGCTGACTACATATTATCTCAATGGTCTGCCCCAATATCAGACCGTTACCGTCCCCTTCTCGTGCACCCTTTCAACTGATGCCCTCCCTGTCGGAGAATATTCATTCCAGATTAAGAGTGCCGTTTACCAGGTTGACAAAACTGCAGCTTTCGTCCTTATGAGCTATGATCTCGTAGTCGATGAACCGACTCAGGACACCCCCGCAACTTACGGACGCTCCATCGTAACCCCCGATACTCAGCAAGTAGCCGAACAGTAAAATAGAAATTATTATATAAAAGAAAAGGCGCCTAAGAAAATTGGGCGCCTTTGTAATATTTACTTTGCAGTTGAGGTAGAGGTAGACGTTCCGTTTGTTATAGTATAACTCTTGGATTTGGTGAGCGAAGGGAGCGAGATAAGCACCGGCCCGGCATTCTGTCCGCCCGGTCCACCTCCCCACCCTCCGGGTCCCATCATCGGAGACATTCCGCCGGGAGGAGGCACCATCATAGGCGGTGCCGGACGCCAGGACGATGAAGAAGGATTATACTCCGCAGGTATTTCAAAAGTAGCAAGCACTTCATCACCGCTCTTAACTGTCAGAGTTTGTCCGGCGCTAACAGAAATAGACGAGGTCAGATAAGGCTGAGTTGATGAAGATGTCGATGGCACGGAATTACTGCCACCGACGCCTAAAATCATTCCTCCGGTAAATACAACAGAATAGCCTTCCTCCTCATTAGCATCAAGACCGCACTCCGGTGAGCGAGCACCGAAAGCACGCACAACTCCGCCGCTGATATACATGTTGCCATTCGAATCAAGACCATCGTTTGACCGGCCAATCGCAGTGACATTTCCACCGGAAATATACATATGGCTTGATGAATTGATTGCATCATCATAAGCCTGAACAAAAACATTTCCGCCGGAAATGGTGAGAATTGTCTTTGATTCAATACCTTCGCCGCCGTTTCCTGTGGTATTCACGTTTATGTTACCTCCTGAAATAATCACTTCGCCGTCAACTTTAATACCCTTTGGCGAGGATTTCAGGTCGCTTTTAATGCGGTCAGTATTGCCGGTGTAATTATGATTCAATGTTGAACCTGAGTATACG
>CAMWSN010000090.1 GCA_947176925.1 uncultured Porphyromonadaceae bacterium | reverse complement strand
ATGGTTTTTTACAATCTTTGTCGCTAAATTTGCACTTGCTTGTTGAAAGTACGATGGGCGGAAAAGTGGGGGAAAATTTGGTGGATTGGGGGGAAATTCGTAAATTTGCCAATCGTAACAACGTCATAACAGAACGCAACAGATGAGAAAGTCACTCATATTCAGCATATTAATATTCTTTGCAGGAATACTTTCCGGATGCGGAGAGTATCAACGCGTCATAAAATCAACTGATCCGAACGTCAAATATGAGTATGCGAAGCGACTCTATGACCAGGGAAAGTATGCTCAGTCTGCTTCTATCCTCCAAGAGATCGTATCAATCTTCAAAGGTCAGGAGAAGGCTGAGGAAACGCTTTATATGTTAGGTATGTGTAACTATCACACGAAGGATTACCTCAACTCAGGAGCCTATCTTTCAACATATTACAAGCGTTATCCGAAGGGTAAATACGTTGAGGATGCGCGTTACTATTGCGGTCGCGGATACTACTTGGATTCGCCTGACCCTCAGCTTGATCAGAGCGCAACGGTCCGGGCCATCGAGGAACTGACGAACTTTTTGGAACTTTATCCGACAAGTCCCCGGGTTCCGGAAGCTCAGGCCGCCATTTTCGACTTGCAAGACAAATTGGCGCTCAAACAGTTACAAAATGCTCAGCTTTATTATAATTTAGGCACATACTTAGGCAATAATTATGAGAGCGCCGTTATAGTGGCTCAAAACGCGCTGAAGGCCTACCCTTATGCCAAATATAAGGAGCAGCTGGAGATGCTGGTTCTGAAATCGCGTTTTCAGGAGGCTGAAAACTCCGTAGCAGAGAAGAAGGCCGAGCGTTATGCAACGGTAATCGACGAGTATTTCAGCTTTATAAATAACTATCCTGAAAGCAGTTATCGCTCTGAAGCAGATAATATCTACAAAATAGCAACCAAACACGTAACAAACGACTAAAAAATAAGATGGACTACAAGAAGACCAACGCCCCGCTGACTACGGTTACCCGTGACATGGTGAAACTCTCGGAAGACACCGGTAACGTTTATGAAACAGTAGCTATCATTGCCAAGCGCGCAAACCAAATTGCCGAACAGATGAAGCATGATCTTGACAAGAAGCTTCAGGAATTTGCCTCATTGGCCGACAGCACTGAAGAAATCACCGAAAATCGCGAGCAAATTGAGATTTCACGCTACTACGAGAAGCTCCCGAAGCCCACACTGATTGCCGCACAGGAATATGAAGAGGGTAAAATTTACTCTCGCAATCCGGCGCGCGACCACAATATGGACTGACTATGGACCTTTACGGCCTAATAGGTTATCCTCTCGGACATTCCTTCTCGGCACAGTTTTTCAACGAAAAATTCAGCCGTGAAGGAATTGATGCGTCATATCGCAGCTTTGAATTGGAAGACATCGGCGAACTGATGGAGCTTTTGGCCGAGCTTCCGGAGCTGAAAGGACTGAACGTAACTATCCCTTACAAGGAGCAGATTCTCCCCTATTTGACATGGATCTCACCGGAAGCCTCACTCATCGGGGCGGTTAATACGGTAAAGATTATTCATGATGAAGAAGGCAACGTGACGGCTCTCGAGGGATACAACACTGATGCGCCGGCATTTGCGCGCACCCTTGCTCCGCTGCTGCCCCCAAAAGCCATCAGCGCGCTGGTTCTTGGTACCGGGGGCGCTTCAAAAGCGGTCTGCGCCGCTCTTTCAGCATTAGGAGTTGAATATAAACTCGTTAGCCGTACTCCGGATGCCGGTCAGCTTGGATATGATCACCTTACTCCGGAGATCATGGCAGCTAACAAGTTGATTGTCAACACGACTCCCCTTGGCATGTCGCCCAAGACGGAAGCCTGTCCACCGATTCCATACGATGAACTGACGGGAGAACATCTATGTTACGACCTGATTTATAACCCTGAAACCACGCTCTTTATGTCTCGGGCCGCCGAACAGGGAGCCACGGTAAAAAATGGCCTTGACATGCTTCATCTGCAAGCATTGTTAGCCTGGAATATATGGCATTAATCAAGACTTATGGCGCAGCAGTTCAAGGCATTGAAGCCTTGATAATTACAATAGAGGTTTCCGTAAACAACGGATTTGATTTCTCAATCGTAGGCCTCCCTGACACGGCCGTCAAGGAAAGCTTTGAGCGCGTCATGAGTGCCATGAAACAAAGCGACCTCAAACCTCCCCACCGGCGTATATTAGTTAACATGTCGCCCGCTGACGTCCGTAAGGAAGGAGCGGCTTACGACCTCCCCATCGCCATAGGGATGCTTGCCGCCGACGGTCAAATCAACTGTCCGAACCTTGACCGATTCCTGATTATGGGCGAACTGAGCCTTGACGGCTCTTTGCTGCCGATTAAGGGCGCACTGCCCATGGCCATCAAGGCCCGCGAATTAGGATTTGAAGGGATGATAGTCCCGAAAGCCAACGTTGATGAGGCAGCCGTGGTCAACAAGCTGAAAGTCTATGGGGCGGATAATTTGCGTCAGGTTTTTGATTTCCTAAATGGCTCGCAAACAATTGACCCCACGGAGATTGATACCCGGGCCGAGTTTGCCCGCTCAGTCAATGATTTTCCGATGGATTTCATTGAAGTCAAGGGGCAGGAACTGGTGAAGCGCGCATTTGAAGTGGCCTGTGCCGGCGGACATAACATTCTGCTTATAGGCCCTCCGGGCTCAGGCAAGTCAATGATGGCCAAGCGTTTGCCCTCGATTCTGCCTCCCCTGACCTTGGCAGAAGCCTTAGAGACCACAAAGATTCACTCCGTAGCAGGGAAACTGCCATCAGGCTCGCGATTGATGACAGCGCGACCATTTCGTTCGCCGCATCATACGATTTCACCCGTAGCCCTCGTAGGTGGCGGAAGCTCCCACCCGATGCCCGGCGAGATTTCATTGGCCCACAACGGAGTGCTTTTTCTTGACGAACTGCCTGAGTTTTCACGTGCGGTTTTGGAAGTAATGCGCCAACCCTTGGAAGACCGAGTAATCAACATTTCCCGCGCCAAGTATTCCGTAGACTACCCGGCGGGATTTATGCTCGTGGCGTCCATGAATCCATGTCCGTGTGGCTATTACAACCATCCGACAAAACATTGCAACTGCCTTCCGGGGCAAGTTAACCGCTACTTGAACCGTATTTCGGGTCCCTTGATGGATCGCATCGATATGCAGGTAGAGATTCTCCCTGTGCCGTTTGACGATCTCAGTCAGGCATCTACCGGCGAAACGAGCCAAGCCATACGCCAGCGAGTAATCGCCGCCCGCGAAATTCAAACGCGGCGTTATGCTGAAGATAAGTCAATATATTGTAATGCTCAGATGCAGCCAAAACATATTGCGAAGTATTCGGCATTGGACTCCGAATGTAGCAAAATTCTCCGCGACGCAATGACCCGACTGGACATGAGCGCCCGAGCTTATGACCGCATTCTAAGAGTGGCCCGCACGATCGCCGACCTTGACGGCGCCGAAAACATCGGCCCACACCATATCCGCGAAGCCATCTCATATCGCAACCTCGACCGCGCCTCCTGGGGCGCCACCCTAACCAAATAATCTGATGAAGTACCCATTGCAACATATAATTGAGTATACTATTGCGTTGATTGCTGATTTTGCAAGAAAGTATAATCTTACGGAGAAACAGGCTTTCAACTATTTGCGTATACATAGAGGCATAGACTTCATTCAAGAAAACTATGGAGTCATCCATACTTTTGACTTTAGAGAAGCGGTTGATAGCTTAGCAATGTATTGCAGCAGAAACGGAGGTAAATTATGATACTTTATCATGGCTCTAACCAATATATTGATCAAATTGATTTAGCCAAATCTCGACCTTATAAAGATTTCGGACAGGGATTTTATTTGTCAGCCGATGAAAGTCAGGCCGCAGAATTGGCAAAAGTGAGAACTGACATTTCCGGTGGCGAGCCATGTGTTTCCTGCTTTGAATTTGATAAAGAGGGCTTACTAAAATCCGGGCTTGAGATCAAAATATTTGAAGAATATTCTGAAGAATGGGTTGACTTTATAGTTTCAAATCGTGACGGCTTGAATCAGACTCAATATGATTTCGTTTACGGGCCGATTGCAGATGATAAAGTTGGTCTTCAATTGCGCCGTTTTCGTGATGGAACGATTGACAAATCGTCACTCATAGAAAGGCTTAAATATACTAAAGGAATTACTTTTCAGTATTTTTTCGGTTCTGAAGAGTCTTTAAGGTATTTGAAAAGAATATGAATATAACAACCGAACAATTTCAATATATGAAGGAGGGAGTTGCCACAGACCTCGTTGAGTATCTCATCAAGGACCTGAATGTTTCTCTCTCTGAAGCTTTAAATATCTTATATAACTCGGAGCTCTTCTCCAAGTTATCGAATCCGGCTACCGGACTTTACTATCAGGGAAGCCGTTACGTCTATACTTTTCTTCAACATGAACTCCGATGTGGAGTAATCGGATAAGATTATGGGAAATTTTTGGAACAGGATGCCGCCGGTAACTAAGAATCTGTTGATCATCAACGTTCTTGTTTGGTTGGCAATGGTTATACTCCCGTCAAGTTTTGACGGGGCCATGACGCGCTCATGTGCGCTACATTATTTTTCTTCGCCGGACTTTAAGCCCTGGCAGCTGCTGACGTATATGTTCATGCACTCCACGATGAGCATTTCTCACGTCTTGTTCAATATGTTTGGCGTCGTGATGTTCGGTTCGATTTTGGAGCAGGTCTTCGGCTCGAAACGTTATCTTTTCTTCTATCTGACAGTCGGCATCGGCGCCGCATTAGTTCAGGAAGGAATCTATGCCATCTGGATAAACAATCTTGCAGGCGAACTTCCTGAAGGCCTAACACTATCAATGGTTGCCGACGAAGGCTCTAAACTGGTTCGCCAAGGGATGAATTGGACCGATCCCACCCTCGGTCAGCTCAATATACTGATAAATACGCCGACCGTTGGAGCCTCCGGAGCGCTTTATGGCGTCCTGTTAGGTTTTGCCATGCTCTTTCCGAACATGCCTCTGTATTTCTTTTTCATTCCGGTGCCGATTAAGGCTAAGTGGATGGTTTTAGGCTATGGCGTAATCGAACTTTTCTTTGGAGTCACCGGACTTCAGTCAGGGGTTGCTCATTTCGCCCATTTGGGAGGCATGTTAGTCGCATTGCTACTCATCCTTTATTGGCGCAAAAATGGAGAGATTAACCGTGGACCGCTCTACTAAATGGTTACTCGGCCTTAACCTTGGCGGCTTTGTCCTGGTTCATTTATTAGGCTATATTGGACTCGGGATAGAATGGCTCGGGTTCAAATTACCTTCTCCGTGGCCATGGACTCCCCTGACTTATATGTTCAGCCAGGGGGCCATTATCGAGTTATTGTTTAACATGCTTTTTCTCTGGTGTTTCTGCCGATTGTTTATGTTAGTGGGGACTCCGAAGCAACTCATTACGTCCTATGTGGCCGGAGGTCTTGGGGGCGCATTGATTTTTGCCCTCGCATGGGCGGCCGGATTCACTCCGGGCGGTCCGCTCTTAGGAGCAAGTGCCGCGGTAATCGGCATTGCGGTTTGTGCATCTTTTATAGCCCCTAACTACGGGGTTAATTTACTCTTGTTAGGTCGGGTAACTCTTCGCGCCGTGGCAATAATTACGGTCGCTTTCAGCCTGCTGCCCTTCTTGGAACATAATCCCGGGGGCGGATGGGCCCACATAGGCGGAGTCTTTGCCGGAACCGCGTGTGGATTAGCAATGAAACACGGCTTTATGCCCCGGTATTCACACCGCTCTATAAAAAAAACAGACGAACTGATGACCCTTGATTCCCTCTTGGATAAAATCAAGCGGTCCGGTTATGGCTCGCTTAACGCAGCCGAACGCCGTCGGCTCATAGAACTTAGCAAAGAATTATGAAGAAAGTATTCCAATTTTTCCGTCGTCGCTGGCTCCCGTTTTGGGTTTCATTTAACGTCCTGATTGCCGGAATAGCAGTCTTTACGGGTTTTGGCGGCGAAATAGACCCGGAGACGATGCCATTTGCCGGATTGGCACTGTTATCATTCCCTCTGTGGTATATACTGACAGCGCTTATGCTTGTTATCAACGCGATATTCTGTCGGCCCCTGACTCCGGTAAATCTACTTGGATTACTCATTGCCTTCAAACCCTTCTTGATTTTCTGTCCCCTTAACTTCGGGAAACATGAAATAACCCCTCAGGAGGAATCCCGAGCCTTTAAAATCATGAGCTACAATATTTTGAGCTTCGTAGACAACATTGACTCCAATCCGGAATACAACCATACGATGCATGAGATTTTAAGCTCCGGGGCCGATATCCTTACGCTCTTTGAGTATGAAAACCAGGGAGCGTTAAGTCAATTCGTGCCTCAATCACAAATTGACAGCTTAAACACCTTATATCCATATTTTCAGCGGGGAGGCAGGGGCACGGTGATGTTCTCCAAACGTCCGATTCTCCACATTCAGCCACCGGAAAATCTCCCATCGAAAGGGTCAATCGAAGCGTTCAGGACTCAAGTTTGTGACCGCCCGATTAACGTTTTTGCCGTTCACCTCGAGTCATTCGGACTGACACAGCAAGACAAGGAACTTTATAAGGAAATGACGGAAAACAGAAGGCCGGAACGAGGCGAGCTGAGTGCGATGCGCGGACTGATTTTAAATAAGATTTACCACGCATTCCGTAACCGCGGCTATCAGGCGCTGATTCTGCGACAATATGCCGACGTGCTTGGCGGGAATACGGTAATCTGCGGCGATTTTAACGACGTAGGCGGCTGCCGTGTAATCAAGGTTCTGGAAGAAGCCGGATTTAAGGATGCCTACACATCATTAGCATTTGGACCGACAGTCACGTTCAACGACCCCTATTTCTATTTCCGCATTGACCACGTGCTATGGCGAGGGAAATTTAAAGCCGTAAAAATCAATAGGGGCAATGTCGCATCCAGCGATCATTACCCCCTCTTGACAACTTTCGTATGGGACTCTGATGTCCCGGAAATAGATTAGCGCGGGATAAAACTCTGATAGGAATTGTCCGAGTAAAAGACCATAATATTGACAATCGATTTGGTGCCGTCGGCGGGAATCTGAACCGTAGGCGGCACTTCATTCTTGAGCTCTACAGGAGCGGCAGCAGGCTCTTCGTCGCCAAACATCATCGGCTCACCTGAAGTCACCGAACCGGGAGCAAAAAGGGATTCCTGCTCTGCCTCATCGCCAAAAACGCTTTGGGACTGATAGGGCTTGGCTGCTGGTACCTGAGACTGGTTTTGAGGCGCTGAGAATTGAATATTTTGCGCCACAAGCATCTCGCCTTCTCCAAAAAGCAACCACATGACGCTAAGGCGGGGATACGCTTCATGAATCTTAGCGATAACCTCGTCAGAGATTTTTTTGTTGCGTCCCCCTAATATCTGAGAAAGAGAAGGGCGCGGAATGTTACAAGCATCAGCGAACTGGGTGCTTGAGAGATTGCTGGCCGCCATAAAGGCCTTAATACGAGAAACAATATCCATTTTGCATTTACATTTTGCAACTTTTGACTTTGCAAAGTTAAACAAAAAATTTGAAACTGCAAAATTTATTTTTGTTAACTTTTAGAATTTGCAAATTTACAATTATATCTATTTATATTTACCTTTGTAAACTCACCATACTCTAACCATCCGGATGAATAGTCGGTATCACATGTATATTTACCATAATTACTTTCCTTTTCTTTAGATTTTAATTATATCTATTTGATAATAGATTCTTTGAACATAATTGGATTGCTACAATACGTCCTAAAACAGCAAAAGCGCATTGCGACGTCTTTAAACATTGCAATACGCTTTAATTTTTAGGTATAATAAGCTGAGAATAAGCGGATATAAATTAAATGTTAATAAATCCTAATTCCCAATAATTCCAATTTGTGAACTGTTTGCATTTCCAATTTACATCAGCTTAACCCTGTTAACTTTTGAATCTAAAAAGGGGTGATTACAATTTTAAATTGGTATTTTCTGTTGTAAATTTGAGTATTTTGCATCCAATTTAAAATTTAACATTTCTAAAAATTGCTTTTCTTAATTTTGGATGTTTGCGTTTCTTATCGCGATTTACATTTCTTAATCGTTTCAGCAGCAAACTCTGCAATTTCTATTTGGAAATTTTCTGCAAGCCGTTTCAATGTTCTACTGAGGACTACTCCCCTACTCTATTTCAACAACTTGGACAAAATAATGGTTCACCGAACGCCCCCTGAGAATTGAATATTTTTTTCTTTTCTGATAATTTATACGAAATAGCCGCTCTTTTTCGTTAAGTAGATATGCGCGCGCCAATGCGGGCA
>CAMWSN010000089.1 GCA_947176925.1 uncultured Porphyromonadaceae bacterium | reverse complement strand
TAGAGCAACAGACTCATAATCTGTGGGTCCTAGGTTCAAGCCCTAGTGGGACCACCCAAAGCAAGGAAGCCGCCCTATATGAGCGGCTTCCTTGCTAAATTATCCTTGTAATATATGAAAAAACTGATTCTTTTTTTGATTCCTTGGCTATACCTCGGATTGTGGGGGTGCAATTCCGACGAACCGGAGACAGCGACGGCCACCGGATTGCTAATTGTCCACCTGCAGCAAGATGACAACCCCGACGTTGACTTTTCCGATTATGCCGTAGCGATTATCCCTAAGTCCGGATTCATCCCGAGCGCGCCGATGAAAGACATCGAATGGCCCGTCGAGGTCTATGCCGGGACTTATACCATCGCCGCCGCATCTCCTATGGTCGCCGAAACCGAGACAACGGAATCATGGTACTACGGCGAAGTCAAGAACGTCAGAATCTCTCAAGACCAAACCACCGAGGTAACCATCTCCCTCACCTTGACCGACTACCCCAAGCAGGACTAAAAACGGCCTACAAGGGACTCGATGGCGGGAGCCAAGGGCTGTAGATTTGCCGGTCGCTGAAAAGACTCCGCGCGGGAATAGTAGTTTTTCTTTACCTCCTTGTACTCCTCTATGGTCAGGTGCTCAATCCTTACGGGATACTGCTCAACATAGCAGTTAATATTGATTGCGTCGTCAACTCCCATCATCTTTTTAAGCTGCTTACCCCGGCCGAGGATATGCATGTTATACGTCCCTGAGATGAAGTCATAAATATCGTGCTTCCCGGAGGGATTCTGACGATATATCAGGTTAAAATCTACCTGGTCCATGTCCATCGTCAGCCCTAAAACCTTGAAAAACCAGGGGCTCCAGGTGTGATTTTTATGGTCCGACAATACGTCGCAACTCACTGAAAAATAGCCGTTATTCAGCTGATAGACAAATTTAGGACCATACTTCCCGGCGACGGTATCTGTCTGCGCGCCCGTCTTCATCTTATCGGTCAACTCGGTTGACTCGAAAGGCACAAACGCCATATTCTCAAAAAACGAAATTGCAGCTATATCATCGCCGGATTTCGGCCGCATGATGCTGTCAAGTCCTGCAGCGTTTGCAAGACGCCCATAACGGCGACACGCCATCACGTGAGGAAACTGATGGCGTTTATCATAGCCTTTTACTTTCCCTTCAGCAAAGAAGAATTCAACCATGTAGTCACCATACATCTGCATGGTGTCCGTCGGTGTCGCGCCCGCACAATACTCGCGGGCATAGGTAAGTACGCGCGTAATCGGACGATCCTCCGGGGCCACCGTAATTTCCGCCAACTCATAAGTTGCGGGGGTCAAAAAGACCGTGTCGCGCTCAGCCGAACTCAAGGTCATCGGCTCATAACCCAAACTCCGGACCGATAGCGGATAATCCGACTTCCTGACGCGGATTGCACCCGAAGTATCGGTAATTCCTATAATTAACCCATTTGATGAAATCACCGAAGCTCCCACCACGGGCGACTTATCGCCCACATCTGCCAACGTGACATAATCCCTGGCATAACAAAGCGTCACTACCATAAACGCTAACAATAAACACAGGCCTTTTCTCATAATTACATTTCTTTTAAATTCACCCGCAAATATACGAAAAAAGAATTAATTTTAGCGCTTTAGGGGATTTCATGTAACATTTTTTCGTAACTTTGCCGTCGCTATGACTCCAAAGAAATCATCATATATAAAGGTTTTCAGCCTATTTCTTCTTTGGATTGGTTTGATAACCTTTCCAATTTGTTTGATAAATCAATATCTTCGCAAGAATGATTTATCTTCATCTGTATCCTTAATTATCCTCCTTTCCATTATGATAATAGGTTATTATCTCGCTTGGAAATGGTTAGTTCGCAAACTCAAAGAAATAGAAAAACAATAAGCTATCGCGTTCATCCTCACTCGCCGATATAGCTTCGTTACGCAAACATTTTCAAGTGCAGAATTGATGTAGCAATAGCATTAGCTTTTTTGACGAGCTTGCCATTCGCGGAAGCCACCTAAAACGCCGTCTCCGCCAGGCCAAGAGTCAGGCAACTCCGGAAGGTAGATTTGTGTCTAAATGACAGATAATAATCCCACGGTGAAATATTCATGACTCCAATTATTAGAGTACCTGAAAAAAGTAATTAAGGGTAATAGCGATTCCCTCAAGCTTATACCAAAATATTTAACTTGACGAATTATTCTTTTCATACTCTGCCAAGGCATCTCTGGCCGGGACAATGCGAGGCTGCCCGTTTTCGTCAGCAAAAACCATATCTTGATTAAGAGCAGCTTTGCGGCGTAAAAGGCTCTCGAAAGATTTACTTAGCCCCTTCTCAATTTTTTCGAATAATTTTAATTCTTCCTGCTCAGACATGATTCTTTAATTTTAAGAATTTTACTTGAGTTATGTATTTGGCGGTTATCTGCAATTAAAACAGTTTTATCTTCATTTTCAAAGAACATCCAACTATCAACTATAGGTGCAAATATACTAAAGAAGTTCTGTAGTCCCAACCAATATCGGCGTACAATTGTTTCTACCGGAATATTATGACCTCCTTCGCTGACTCGTTTTGCAACACGCTCAATTGCCATCTCAGGTGATGACATCCAAAAGAACAATAAAACTACTTGATAGCCCACGTCATGAGCATCTTTAATTTAGGATGCATAGCTGCGTGTGGCCAAAGTCGTTTCTATAGCAAAGGTTTTCCTTTGATTTAATAGCATCCGTATTCTTTGGAGCATTAATTTTCCGGCTTCAATCGCCACGGAATCTGGATTAAACGGTGACAGACCCTTAGCTATCTCGTCGGCATTGACAAACTCCCGGCAATTCAGCAAATCAGGCAGAACCGAATATGAAGCCGTCGTCTTGCCGGCTCCATTACATCCTGCTATTATGTATATAATCGGGTCCATCTTTCAATATGGCAAAAAATCCCGCAGGCAGAACTGCTTGCAGGATTTTTAAGGCGGAGTGAGGGGGATTCGAACCCCCGATACGCTTTTGGCGTATACACGCTTTCCAGGCGTGCCTCTTCAACCACTCGAGCACCACTCCTTTCAGTGCCTTTTCTTGCGGCGGTTTGCGAGTGCAAAGTTAGTTGATTTTTTTGGAGATTGGATAGTTTTAGGTGTTAAGATTTGTTAATGGCATGATTTTTGCAACTTTGGCAATTGTTTTTTCGTTAACTTTGCAGAATATTAGACATATTATGAAAGAAAAAGATCTCAACACATTAATTATAGAGGGCATTCAGGAGCGCAAAGGCCGAAAGATTGTCCATATCGACTTGAAGGAGGTTGCCGATAGTGCTGCCGCCGACTTCTTCGTTTGTGAGGGTACTTCGGCCACTCATGTAGCATCTATCGCCGATTCCGTGCGTGACTATCTCCTTGAAAACGGTCGCATTAAGCCGTACAATTACGACGGCTATGAAACCTCGCGCTGGATTGTCCTGGACTATGGTTCGGCCCTGGTCCATATCTTCGTCCCCGATGAGCGTCAGCGCTATAACCTCGAAGAGCTCTGGAGCGACGGTAAAATCACTGAAATCCCTGACTTAGACTAAACTATGGCATTATTTGACTTCAATAACAAAGGCAATAAGAAACCCTCGTCAAGCAAAGGCCCAAAGTTTGGCTTCAACCTGATGTGGATGTACGTAATCATTGCTGCCTTTCTATTGTCCGTATATTATTTTGACAATAACACCCTTGAGAAAAAACTTGACACAATTGACCAGTTTGAAGACCTTGTAAAAACAGGCGGTGTCGAAAAAATAACCATCTATCGCAACAACAAGGAAGCCGAAGCCCAACTGAGCAAAAGCGCCACCCAGCAGGTCTTCTCCGCCCAGGAGCTTCAGGCTGCCCCTGATGCCGAAGGCAAAGTGGAAGTGAAGTTCGGCGACACGCAGAGCTTTGAAAAGAAAATCGAAACATGGAAACAAGAGGGATGGTTCAAGGGCTCAGTCAGCTATGCCGACGCCTCGGACTACTCTCACATTTTCTGGACGTTCGGCCCTATTATCCTCTTGGTTGCGCTTTGGTTCTTTATGTTCCGCCGGATGGGCCGCGACGGCGGTGGAGGCGGAGTTTTCTCCGTCGGAAAAAGCAAAGCCCAGATTTTCGACAAAGACTCCGAAAACAAAGTCACGTTCAAGGACGTAGCCGGACTCAACGAAGCCAAGACTGAAATCGAAGAAATAGTCGAATTCCTCAAGAATCCCGCCCGCTACACAGACTTAGGCGGCAAAATTCCCAAGGGCGCACTCCTTGTCGGCCCTCCCGGAACCGGTAAAACCATGCTCGCCAAGGCCGTAGCCGGCGAGGCCAATGTTCCGTTCTTCTCCATGAGCGGCTCGGACTTTGTCGAGATGTTTGTCGGTGTCGGCGCAAGCCGTGTCCGCGACCTCTTCCGCCAGGCCAAAGAAAAAGCCCCCTGCATCGTCTTCATCGACGAAATTGACGCCGTCGGTCGCGCCCGTGGTAAAAACGCCAATATGGGCAGCAACGATGAACGCGAAAACACTCTCAATCAGCTCCTTACCGAAATGGACGGATTCGGCTCAAACAGCGGCGTCATAATCCTCGCCGCGACCAACCGCGCCGACATCCTTGACAAAGCATTGCTCCGCGCCGGTCGATTCGACCGCCAGATCTACGTCGATCTCCCTGACCTCAACGACCGCGTTGCAATCTTCAACGTTCACCTGCGCAATAAAAAAATCGTCGAAGGACTTGACGTGGACCTCCTCGCCCGGCAGACTCCAGGATTCTCCGGCGCCGATATTGCCAACGTCTGCAATGAAGCGGCTCTCATCGCAGCCCGTAATAACAAAAAAGCCATTGACAAGCAAGACTTCATTGATGCCGTTGACCGCATTATCGGAGGCCTGGAAAAGAAATCTAAAGTCCTGACCAACAGCGAAAAGAAGGCCATCGCCATCCATGAAGCTGGCCATGCTACCATCTCCTGGCACCTCCAATACGCCAACCCCCTGATTAAAGTAACCATCGTACCCCGAGGTAAAGCCTTAGGCGCTGCATGGTATCTCCCCGAAGAACGCCAGATAGTACCCGCCCAAGCTATCCTCGACGAAATTTGCGCCACCCTCGGCGGACGAGCTGCCGAAGAACTCTTCCTCGGAAACATTTCCACCGGAGCCGCAAACGACCTTGAAAAAGTCACCAAACAAGCCTACGCAATGGTCGTCTACTACGGCATGAGCGCCGATATCCCTAACATCAGCTACTACGACTCCACCGGACAGGCCTACGGATTCTCCAAACCCTACAGCGAAGAACGAGCCAAGAAAATCGACGATGAAGTATCCCGCATCATTGCCGAACAATACGCCCGAGCAAAGGAAATTCTCCTTGCCCACGCCGATGGCCACGGCAAACTTGCCGACGTACTCCTCACCCGCGAAGTCATCTTCACTGCCGACGTCGAAGAAATCTTCGGACCACGTCCATGGACCTCACGCACCGACGAAATCCTCGCCTCGAAAACCGAAGACTCCGCTCCTACACCCCCTCCATTCAAAGACCAACCCCAAATTGAAGGCTGAAATTATGAATCGGCTTCTGATAATCATTTCAATATTTTTGACGGTTTCTTGCGTCCTCAACGCGCAAGAAATCGTCACGCAAATCACCCTCCCGGAAGAAGCGTCTATGGAGACCGCTGAAAAGCCCAAAACAAATCGAGTATATGCCGAATTGATCGGCACGGGAACCATCGGCTTTAACAAAAACGTCGTCGTCAGCATCGACCTCGGACAATACCAATCATCATTCAAACCCTATCGCCTGCTTGACGAAAAAGGCAAACCGATAAAATTCAACAGCATGGTCGCCGCCATGAACTACATGGGCGAACGCGGCTGGAAATTCATTCAGGTCTACATTGTCAAAGACACATCCGAAAATCAAGACGTCTACCACTGGCTAATGTACAAAGACATAACCGCCCCGGACCAAATCTACGACGGCCTACGCGTGAGCAATACCGAATCCGCCCCCTCCAAGTCCAAAAAATAAGAGACCGGCTAATCCCAGAGACTAAACCCCAACAAGGCCGCAATCTCATACAGAGCTACCAAAATTATCCAATACGCAACAAACCGCAGAATTATAACCAACCATCTAGAGGTCACTTTTCTTTTAATAATCCTATCCACCGGCTGACTAACAACCCCGAAAACCAGACAAACAACGAGTATTATCAAATACTTATTCATATTTTACAGTTTGATTTTTTTACAGGTATAAGCAATCTTCATAGACATTCTTGCCTACGACGATACACATCAATAAAGTAAAAAGTCCTATCATACCGCAAATTTACCAATTTCCCATGAAATTATCAACTATTTTTGCTATTGAAGGATTAAAAAGCGCGTTATACGTTTCTTCCAGTGTATAAAAAGCACTCTTCTTTCCCTTGATTATTACGAAACCAGCATTACTAAGTTGGGCATATTGACTGAAAGATTTTCGCAACCATCTTATCGGTCTTTATGTAACCGACCTTTCCATCGTGTGTAAGACTGAATATCAGAGCAATACAACTCTAAACTTTTTCTAAACACGCTCTAAACAGGTATTTCGTAAACTCTAAACAATCTCTAAACATTGGCGTTTATTTGGCTCATTTTCCGTTGCCAAGTGTACGAACCGTTTAAGAACAGATTAGGCCGTAACCTCTGATTTTACAGAGCATTACGACCTAATCGTTTGAGTTTTAAGAACTAACTCTTAGTCCTCTATCGCAGCCTGCGCCGCGGCTACGCGGGCGATGGGCACACGGAAGGGTGAGCAGCTGACGTAGTTCATGCCTAACTTGGCACAGAACTTAACGCTGCTGGGTTCACCGCCATGTTCGCCACAGATGCCTACCTTGAGGTCTTCGCGGGTGGCGCGGCCTTTCTTGACGCCCATTTCTACGAGCTGGCCTACGCCTTCCTGGTCAAGTACTTCAAACGGATCTACCTTGATGATGCCGTGTTCCTTATAGAACTTAAGGAACTTGGGAGCATCGTCGCGGCTGAAGCCGAAGGTCATCTGGGTCAAGTCATTGGTACCGAATGAGAAGAATTCGGCTACGCTGGCAATCTCGTTGGCGGTGAGAGCGGCACGGGGCACCTCAATCATCGTACCTACGAGGAACGGCAGAGATTCACCCTTTTCAGCAAACACCTTGGCGGCAGTTTCGCGGATCACGGCGTTCTGGTTCTGCAGCTCCTTGAGTGAGCCCACCAACGGAATCATGATTTCGGGGTGAACGTCAATGCCACGGGCCTTGACGGCGAGAGCGGCCTCAATGATGGCGCGGGTCTGCATCTCGGTGATTTCCGGATAAGTGATGCCGAGACGGCAACCGCGGTGACCGAGCATCGGGTTGAATTCTTCGAGTGAGTCAACCTTAGCCTTAACTTCTTCAAGGGTGAGACCCATCTTTTCAGCAAGCTCCTTCTGAGTTGCGGTCTGATGAGGTACGAATTCGTGCAACGGCGGATCGAGCAGACGGATGGTCACGCCATAGCCGTCCATAGCTTCGAAGATTCCTTCGAAGTCGCCGCGCTGCATGGGGAGCAGTTTAGCAAGGGCAGCCTTACGGCCTTCAACGTCGCCAGCAAGAATCATTTCGCGAACAGCGTCGATGCGGTGGCCTTCGAAGAACATGTGTTCGGTACGGCAGAGACCGATACCCTGAGCGCCGAAGTGGCGTGCCTGCTTGGCGTCGCGCGGAGAGTCAGCGTTGGTGCGGACAAGGGTCTTGGTAAACTTGGATGCCAAGTTCATGATTGCGCCGAAGTCGCCGTCAAGTTCAGGCTCGGTGGTGGGCACCTGACCGTCATAAACGTCGCCGGTTGAACCGTTGAGCGAAATCCAGTCGCCTTCCTTATAAGTCTTACCTCCCATGGTGACGGTCTTTGCCTCGTAGTCAACAACGATTTCGCCGGCACCTGATACGCAGCACTTACCCATACCGCGGGCTACTACGGCTGCGTGAGAGGTCATGCCGCCGCGCATCGTCAGGATACCCTGGGCCACGGCCATACCGCGCAGGTCTTCCGGAGAAGTTTCAATGCGGACAAGGACAACTTTCTTTTTCTTTTCGGCCCACGCTTCGGCATCATCAGCGAAGAAGACAACCTGACCGGTTGCGGCACCCGGAGATGCGGGAAGACCCTTGGCTACCACCTTGGCATGCTTCAGTGATGCCTTATCGAAGACGGGGTGAAGCAGTTCGTCAAGCTTCTGGGGTTCCATGCGGAGCAGACAGGTCTTTTCATCGATTTCGCCTGCACGAAGGAGGTCCATGGCGATTTTCACCATAGCGGCACCGGTGCGCTTACCGTTACGGGTCTGGAGCATCCAGAGCTTGCC
>CAMWSN010000088.1 GCA_947176925.1 uncultured Porphyromonadaceae bacterium | reverse complement strand
CCATGGCGGTGCAGAGGGCATGGCGCATACCCACGTACCCTTCAAGGGCGAGACCTACGTTGGCGAAAACCGAGGCAACGTGGCTGAGTTCGCCCACGCAGCGATTGATGCGGGGGCCGACGTCGTGTTCGGCCACGGTCCGCACGTGCCTCGCGCAGCCGAGGTTTACAAGGACCGCATAATCTTTTATTCGCTCGGTAACTTCTGCACTCCTTACCGAATGGGCGTCACGGGTGCCACGGGATATGCTCCGGTTGCGGAAGTAGCCATAGGTGCTGACGGGCACTTCATCGGCGGAAAAATCCATTCGTTTATCCAGCAGCAAGGACGCGGTCCGGTAAAAGATACAACGAATACGGTCCCGAAATTTATCCGACAGCTTTCCCAGGCAGATTTCCCCCACTCTCCCCTCCGGATTGCCGACGACGGTACGTTGACCGTAGATAAAAAGAAAGATTGAGCGTTTCGGCTCAATCTTCTTTTTTTATCGTAGCGGGGGAGACGCTAAGTTATTCAGCGTCGTCTTCGCGCATGTTATGGAAAACGTTCTGGACGTCTTCGTCTTCTTCGAATTTTTCGAGGAGCTTTTCGATTTTTTCTCGCTGTTCGGGGGTCACGTCCTTGAGGTCGTTAGGGATGCGTTCAAACTCAGATGAGATGATTTCGTAACCGTTCTCTTCAAGGTAGTGCTGAATGGTGGAGTTAGACTCGAAGGGACCGTAGAGGATGATTTCGCCTTCGTCGCCGGCTTCGAGTTCGTCAACACCGCAGTCGATGAGTTCAAGTTCGAGGTCTTCGAGTTCGACTCCTTCCTTAGCCTTGATTTTGAAGATGCACTTATGGTCAAAGAGGAAGCTCAGCGAGCCGGAAGTTCCGAGTGAGCCGCCATGTTTGGTGAAATATGAGCGGACATTGGCCACGGTGCGGGTGTTATTGTTTGTAGCGGTTTCCACTACGATAGCAATACCGAAGGGGCCATATCCTTCATAAATAATTTCCTTATAATCAGAAGCGTCCTTATCGGTAGCTTTCTTGATTGCGCGTTCAACGGTGTCCTTGGGCATATTGGCGGCCTTGGCATTGGCCATCAGCACGCGCAGACGGGGGTTGGTGTCAGGGTCGGGGCCACCGGCCTTGGCGGCAATGGTGATTTCCTTGCCGATGCGGGTAAACGTTCTTGACATGTTGCCCCAGCGCTTGAGCTTGCGGGCTTTGCGGTATTCAAATGCTCTTCCCATTTTATTTAATTAGGAATTATGAATTAGTAATTAATAATTTTATTATCGGTTTCAGTTTGTTTTTAGCGAAGTTCGGCGCCCAACTGACTCTTGAGTGAGTTGATGACCTTGGACATTACGGCGTCAATCTGCTTGTCCTGGAGAGTCTTTTCCGGGTCTTGAAGCGAGAGGGCGATAGCATAGCTCTTCTTTCCGGCGGGAAGATTCTTTCCTTCGTAGACGTCGAAAAGTTCCACGGACTGCAGGAGTTTTCCGCCTGCCTTTTCAACAATTTCACGCACGGCGTCAAACGATGTTGAGGCATCGAGCAGGAGAGCCAGGTCGCGGCGCACGGGCTGAGTCTTGGGCAGCGGCTCAAAAGTGACGGTCTTCTTGGCAGCCAGACGGGTGACGGCGTCCCAGTCAAGTTCAGCAAACTGAACCGGGCGATCGATGTCAAATTTCCGCAGCAAGGAGTGCTGTAGAGTGCCGAGTCGGCCAAGGACCTTACCGGAGCGGGTCTGAATGACGAGCGAGGCGGCAAAAATATCGTTCATGTCAGAGCTTACGGACATTCGGACCTGTTCGGTCAGTCCGAGCACGGCGAGAACCCCTTCGACGTAGGCACGCAGATGGTAAACAGTGGAGGGTTCAGCCTGAGCCAACCATGAAGCTGAGCGGACGTTACCGGTCAGCCACAGGGCCAGACGCGAACCTTCGGAGTAAGGTGCGAGGGGCTGTTCCTTGGTGGCGACAGCCTGAGGATTAAAAGTATAGACATTGCCGTATTCAGCCATCATCAAATCTCCGTTGCGGCGGTTGACGTTATGGGCAATAGATTCCAGACCGCCGAAAAGCAGCGTCTGGCGCATCACTCCGAGGTCCTGACTCAAGGGATTCATCAGGCTGACGCATTTCTCAGCGGGAAAAGTCACGCCGTCGGCATAATAAGCCGTAGAGGTCAGCGAGTTATTGAGAATTTCATAGAAGCCTTGGGCGGCCAGACGGTCAAGGACCTTGCGGGTCAAAGAGTTGGCAATATCGGTTGGAGTCTTTTGGCTGAGAGTCGCGGAAAGATGGTCGGTGAAGCCGATATTATTGTATCCGTAGATGCGGAGGATTTCTTCGATAACGTCACACGGGCGGGTGACGTCGACGCGATACGTGGGGATTCGGAGGGTCATTCGGCCATCTTCTTCCTTTTCAATATAAATCTCCAGGGCTTTAAGGATGGTGCGGACCGTCGCGGCCGGTATTTCCGCGCCAATGAGGCGGTTTATTTCGTCAAATGAGAGTTCGACAGTGGCGCGTTCGACCGGTTGGGGATAGAGGTCCACGACGGAGCCGCAAACTTCACCGCCGGCGAGTTCGCATACCATCATGGCGGCAATATGGAGCGCATAAAGGCATCCGTTGGGGTCAACTCCGCGCTCATAACGGAATGAGGCATCGGTATTGAGTCCGTGGCGGCGGGCAGCCTTGCGTATCGTGGTCGGGTTGAAGCAGGCGCTTTCAAGGAAAATATCGGTTGCCGTTTCGGTCACTCCGGAATCAAGTCCGCCGAACACTCCGGCCAGACACATGGGTTCTTCCGTGTTACAAATCATCAGGTCGCGCTCATGGAGCGTGCGCTCAACTCCGTCAAGGGTCGTAAACTTGGTGCCGGCAGGGAGGGTTTTGACGATTATTTCCTCTCCCTTGACCTTGGCAAGGTCAAAGCAGTGGAGCGGCTGACAGAAGGAGTGGAGAATAAAGTTAGTGATGTCGACAACGTTGTTGATCGGACGTTGACCGATTGCCGTCAGCAGATCCTTGAGCCACTTGGGACTTTCCTGAACTTTTACGCCGCGAATTGTCAGTCCGGCATAGCGGGGGCAATCGTCGGCATTTTCGACTTTGACGCTGACGCCTTTAAGGTCCTTATTAATTAAGGAGTGGAACCCTTCGTCGGAGGGACGGCGGAGATTAGGGACAATCCCGTTGGCAATGGCTTTGGCGGCCCAGTCACGCGCCACACCGTAGTGGCTTGCGCCGTCAATGCGGTTGGGGGTGAGGTCCACTTCAAGCATAAAATCGGAGCTGAGTCCGAAATATTCGGCGGCGGGAGTGCCGGGCGCTACGATTTTATCCTCAGGGATTACTATAATGCCATCATGGGATGAACCGATGCCGATTTCATCTTCGGCACATATCATTCCGAAGGATTCGACGCCGCGAATCTTTGATTTTTTGATTTTGAACTCCTTATCACCGTCGTAGAGGGTGGTTCCGACGGTGGCGACCACTACGGTCTGACCGGCGGCAACGTTGGGGGCGCCGCAGACAATCTGAGCCGGACCTTCGGGGAGACCGAGGTCAACTGTGGTGATGTGGAGGTGGTCACTGTCGGGGTGTTCGGTGCAGGTCAGGACCTTGCCTATGACGATTCCGCGAAGGCCTCCGCGGATTGATTCAACTTCTTCAACCGTGTCACATTCCAGGCCGATAGAGGTCAGGTCAGCAGCCAAAGCCTTCGGCTGGGGAAGATTGTCAACGTAACGGCTAAGCCAATTATAGCTGATATTCATTATTTAATCCGGATAAAAATTGGTGTCAATTAACGCGCAAATTTACGAAAAATAAATGAAAAAAGAAAAATGCACCGGGAAATTTGGGTAAAAAAAGAAGGAGCGGCTGTCTCAGTCACTCCTCGTCGTAATATTAAACCAATCAATTATCTATTTGTTTTCATAGTATGTGTGTTTTCGAGTCTACCGTGTGCTTATCATAGTGAGTGTGTTAGAGGGAGAGGGAGAATTAGTAGCGGTAATCGGCGAGCATTTCCTGGAGGCGCTGGCGAGCGAAGAAGATGCGGCTCTTAACAGTACCGAGGGGAAGGTGCATTTTTTCTGCGATTTCGTTGTATTTGTAACCTTCAACGTGCATTGAGAAGGGGATGCGGTAGTCGTCAGAGAAAGAGTTGATGGCAGCCATGATTTCACCGGCGCTGTAAGAACCTTCAACAGAGTCGATACCGGAATCCTGAGAAGAGTTGAGGTGGTAGAGGTCTTCAGTCTGGTCAATCACGGTAGCGGAGCGAACCACGCGACGGTAGTTATTGATGAAGATGTTACGCATGATGGTGAAAACCCAGCCTTTGAAGTTAACGTTTTCAGCGAACTTTTCTTCGTTGTCGAGAACCTTGAGGGTGGTGTCCTGAAGAAGGTCATAAGCATCGTCACGGTTGCCGGTGAGCATGTAAGCAAAGTTGAGGAGGTTACTTTGAAGATCCATGAGCTTGTTTTGAATTGCTGAGTTTGCCATAATGTATAAAATTTAGAAGTTTTGTTTTTTAGTTAGTTTTAATCTGTTTTGTGTCGTGACTTTCGTCGTTTGACAGTGCAAATATACAAACTTTTTTGAAATCCAAAAAATTTTGCAACTTTTTTTGATGTTTTTCGCAATTGTGCGCAAATTGTAACATATAACATCTGGTAATCAGCGCGTTATCATATCATGTTACAGCGTCAAAATTGTTACAAATACTGTTACAATATGTATCGCGATTTGTAACCACAATGTATTATGTGCTGATTATCAATATATTACACTTGTTACAATTGTGTTACTTAAAAAATGTTAAATTTTGTTATTCGCGCCTTTTTCTTATCTTTGCATCGCAAAAATCACCCGATTTTACCCTTTATGGAACACTCTGCAGAACAAAAACAATTAGCACTTGATAAGCGTTACCTGAGAATGGCCCGAATATGGGCCGAAAACTCATATTGTGAGCGCCGAAAAGTCGGCGCAATCATCGTGCGCGACTCAATGATTATATCCGACGGATTCAACGGGACCCCATCCGGATTCGAAAACGTCTGTGAAGACGAAGAGGGCCGGACAAAGACTTACGTGCTCCACGCCGAAGCCAACGCCATTACCAAAGTAGCCCGCAGCAACAACTCCTCACTCGGAGCCACGCTTTACGTGACGGCCTCACCCTGCATGGAATGTGCCAAGCTGATAATCCAGGCGGGAATCCGACGGGTGGTCTATAATGAACCTTATCGACTGACCGACGGCGTGGACCTATTACGTCGCGCAGGCATAGAGGTCGAATTAATCGAACAGCTACAATAATACATATTATATAATGAGTAAACTCAAATCCATCGGAATGCCACTGATGGTCGTCGGTGCGCTTGTCATCGGCATTATCTTAGGCACTCACATTCCGGGACGACACAATACCGACTACGCAGGCACGCAAAAATTAGGAGAAATCCTTGGGTTGATCGACGAGGAATACGTTGACCGCGTCAACCTCGATTCCCTCCTTGACGAATCCATCCCCCTGATCTTAGCCAACCTGGACCCGCACACAGCCTACATTCCCGCTGAGCTATTTGATCAGGTCAACTCCGAACTCGAAGGTTCCTTCAGCGGCATCGGCATCCAGTTCCAGATAATGAACGACACCATCACGGTCATTGAAGTCATTTCGGGCGGTCCCAGCGACAAAGTTGGTCTCCGGGCCGGCGACCGCATCGTGCAGGTCAACGACTCGACGGTGGCCGGAGTGAAAATCAACCAGGACAACGTCCTGACGATGCTGCGCGGACCCAAAGACTCACAGGTCAAGCTCGGCATCAAGCGCTCGGATTCCCCCGCACTGCTTAACTATACGATTACGCGCGGCGACATCCCCGTAACCTCCATCGACGCATCTTATATGATAGAGCCGGAGGTGGGCTACGTCAAGGTCAACAAGTTCGGAAGAAATACATTTCAGGAATTCTTCACGGAGATGCTTCTACTCAAGGCCGACGGCGCCAAAGACTTTATCCTCGACCTGCGCGGCAATTCCGGCGGCTTCCTCGACGTGGCTATCCGCATGGCCAACGAATTCCTGAAAGCCGGCCAAGAGATTGTCAGCACCCGCGGCCGCGACGGAGTCCTGGAGAGCAGCGTGGTTGCTGACGGTACGGGCTCATTCCAAAACGTAGGGCTGACCGTGCTGCTTGACGAATTCAGCGCCTCGGCATCGGAAATCGTAGCCGGAGCCATGCAAGACAATGATCGGGCACAAATAATCGGCCGACGCTCATTCGGCAAAGGACTGGTGCAGAAACAACACGACCTGAGCGACGGTTCGGCAATCCGAATCACCACGGCGCGCTACTATACCCCCTCAGGCCGCTGCATCCAGAAACCTTTCACTCCCGGCGCCGTCGAGGACTATCAGCTTGAGGTCTATGACCGCTACCTCTCCGGCGAGGCGTTCAGCGCAGACTCCGTCAAGCTTGACCGCTCAATGATTTTCCACACAGCCGGCGGCCGCGAGGTTTACGGCGGCGGCGGAATCATGCCTGACATCTTTGTAGCGACGGACACGACCAACATGAACTCATACGTAACGGCTGTCTACAACGCCGGACTGCTTCACAAGTTCGCCTTTGAATACGTCGACGCCCATCGCGCCGAACTTGACAAGGCCACATCGTCGGACGAAGTCATCGCCTCACTGCCTTCCGATGCCGCCCTGCTGAACGAATTCGTCCAGTATGCCGCCTCCAAGGGGGTTCCCGCCAGATGGTATTACATCAACAATTCGCGCCCCCTGCTTGTTAATAATTTAAAAGCTCTGATAGCACGTGACGCCCTCGGTTCGGCAGCCTACTATGAGATTGCCAACACGAGAGACAACGTGGTCCAGCGAGCCATTGAATTCATTAACAGCCCAAAGAAATGACAAAGGACGAAATTCGCCGCCGAATACGCAACCGCAAGCAACTGATAACGGAAACTGAGCGCCGCAACGCCGCGCGCTCGGTTTTTGACGCCCTCGAGCAGACCGCCGCATTCCTCATGGCGGAAAATATACTTATTTACCATTCCCTGCCCGACGAGCTCCAGACCCTTGACTTCATCCGCAAATGGCACACCCGCAAACGCTTCTTCCTGCCGCGGGTGGCCGGAGTCAACCTGGAACTTCTCCCCTACTCCCCCGAGGGGCTTGAATCCGGCGCCTATGGCATCGCGGAACCGACGGGAGCCGATCCCGTAGACCCGCAGACGATGGAGTTGATCATCGTGCCGGGAGTGGCCTACGACCGACGGGGCAACCGCCTTGGCCGCGGAAAGGGCTTCTACGACCGCTTGCTTGGCGAAACCCGCGCTACGACCATCGGAGTGGCCTACGATTTCCAGCTTCTCGACGAATTGCCTACGGAGACGCATGACACCCCCGTCCACATAGTAATCACCGAGTCACACCGCTTCATTTCCCGCTAATTTGCGGGATTTTTTGTTTTTTAAGGAAATTTTGACCTCTTTAGCTTGCATAATCGCAAAATTTGCACTACCTTTGTACACGATAAACAAGCTAAAAACTAATATAATCCAACATAATTCAAGTTACTAACTAACACTCTATGAGCAAGATTGACTTAACCCAGTATGGTATCACCGGTACCCCTGAGATTTTCCACAATCCCTCTTGGGATCAGCTCTACAAGGACGAAACCAACCCTTCACTGACCGGCTATGAAAAAGGTCAGGAAACCGAACTTGGCGCCGTAAACGTAATGACCGGCATCTACACCGGCCGTTCACCCAAGGACAAGTTCTTCGTCCTTGACGAAACTTCCAAGGACACTATCTGGTGGACCTCTGAAGAGTACAAGAACGATAACAAGCCCATCACCCCCAAGACTTGGGAAGCCCTGAAGTCCATCGCCGACAAGGAACTTTCAGACAAGCCCCTCTACGTTGTTGACGCATTCTGCGGCACCAACAAGGATACCCGCCTGGCCGTTCGCTTCATCGTTGAAGTAGCATGGCAGGCTCACTTCGTGACCAACATGTTCATCCGCCCCACCAAGGAAGAACTCGAAAACTTCACTCCTGACTTCGTGGTGCTCAACGCTTCTAAGGCTAAGGTTGAAAACTGGAAGGAACTCGGCATCAACTCTGAAACCTGCGTAGCCTTCAACCTGACCGAACGCATGCAGGTGATCATCAACACCTGGTATGGCGGCGAAATGAAGAAGGGTATGTTCTCAATCATGAACTACTACCTCCCCCTCAAGGGCATGGCTTCAATGCACTGCTCAGCCAACACCGACATGAACCGCGAGAACACCGCAATCTTCTTCGGCCTCAGCGGCACCGGTAAGACCACCCTCTCAACTGACCCCAAGCGTCTGCTCATCGGCGACGACGAACACGGCTGGGACGACAACGGCG
>CAMWSN010000087.1 GCA_947176925.1 uncultured Porphyromonadaceae bacterium | reverse complement strand
GACCCAAGGTCCTCATGAGGCCATTGTCTGCGCTCGTCCGGCCCTTACAATCAATAAGGTGTCAACCTGGGGCTCGGCGGATATTTTCTATGACCGGATGAAACCGGTCAAAGCCGCATATAAGCTTCTTGACGCCAATCTCTCCGGCGAAAACTATAGTTATGACCTTGCCGACATTTCGCGTCAGGCGCTTACGGATTACTCCAAGAGCCTTCTTGACGGCATCCGCCAAGCGCATGCCGCCGGTAACACCGAACTGTTTAACCGGCGGCGCGATGCGTTTCTTGACCTGATTCTTGACCTTGACCGTCTGCTTTCGACAAATTCACTGCTGACCCTCGGCCATTGGACCGAGCGAGCCCGTGCGATGGCTGACGAAGCGCCCGGGACGACGTCGGCAGATGGTGACTGGCTTGAACTGAACAATGCCCGCACGCTGATTACCACCTGGGGCCCGCAAGGAGCGGCCGAAGGTGGAGGCCTGCGCGATTATAGCTACCGGGAATGGGGCGGAATGTTACGCGATTTTTACTATCCGCGCTGGAAAACCTGGTTTGACAATGATATGAAAGTTCCTGCTGGCGGTTGGTTCCAATGGGAATGGAATTGGGCCCACTCTAACCCCGGGGCCTACTCATCAAAGGCTGAGGGCGATACGCGGGAAGTGGCATCAGAACTGCTCCCGAAGTATCTTAGCCGAATCACACCCTCGCGCGCGGAGGCCGGCGAGCCTTACTTCATAGATCGCTTGTTGGAAACCGACGCTGTGGGCAAGTACTTTGATGTTGCTTCACCGGGGGCGGATTATTGCCCGGCTATCGAAGGGGCTGAAGTGGCTGAGATTGCTATTGATTTCAGCAAAAATGGCCGCTATGAGGCGACAGAGATTCAGTCAGGGGGCTCGTTCAGCATGCCGGAGAATTCTCCCGTTGGCGAGCGTATTTGCCGCCTGACGCTGACTGACGGCACTGTCTTTACATTCACTCTGAGAACCATTGTTGAAATTACCGAGCCGCGCACCGTCAGCGTGGCGTCGGCTAATGCGGAGCAAGGGTCGGTCAGCATTGACGGTACTGACGCGCTGAGCCTGACGGGGACCGACCCGGTGATTTGCCGTGCGAGCGCCTTGGCTGAATATGACTTTGACCATTGGACTGATGCCATCGGAAATAACGTTGGCAATGATAATCCGCTGACTTATTATGGTCGCGGAGATGCTTCATTTACCGCCCATTTCGTGGTGAATAAGTGGGGTGTGCCTGCTGACAACGGGTTTGCCGATAAGTCTACAATCAAGGCTAACGGGGAGTATATCAAGACGTTGACTCTGACGCAAAATGGCGAAACTAAGGAAATTTATACTTCAGTCGATGTGCCTGAACGTCAGTTCGTGCAGATTCCCACTCGCATTAAGGCGGCTCCCGGAGGTGAGTTTAGTCTGAGCTGGGCGGATGCCGGCGGATTGGGAGTGCTTACATGCACGGCCTTTCTGGATTCTAACGGCGACGGCACATTTGACGTGTCCTCGCCCTGCGAGCTTCTGAATACCTCAGAAGGAGGACTGAATGTTTTGCTCCCGTTCGCAACGGAGAAAGGCACCACTCATATCCGATTGCGTTTTGATAGCCCTCAGAGCAAGGAGTTACGCCCGGACTCACCGATAGACCGCTTTGTTTATGAGATTCTGCTTGAAGTGGTTGACTCTCCGGATTATGCCTGCAAGGTTACATATGCTCCGAATGATGACGCATATGGCTCCATGCGCTCCGAGAATGAGTCGATGGTCTATAATCCCGGCGAGGAAGTTGTCATCACGGCTTTTCCCGCCGCAGGTTGCATTGTCAGGCGCTGGGTTGACAATCATGGTCGCGAACTTCCCGCCGAATGGATTGCCGACAATGGACTCAGCGTAAACTTCAAGGCTTTTGATAATGCCCACATTACTGCTGAATTCGAGCCCCTGCCGCTCGAGGTCTCCGGCTGGAAATTCGGATGGGAAGGAATGGCCAACGGCAAGGCCCGACTGACTCAGATTATTGAGCAGGGCGATTCTCATCTTAACCTTTCGGCTGCCAATCCCGTAGTGGGCGCTATCGCTCCGGGCCTGTTTGCCGGATGCGACGGATTGACGGAAGTTACCCTCCCTGAGGGCGAGCTGACCGCCGACGGCGCTCAGATTTTTTCAGCGAAGATTACCGGCGACGGTACACGCAATAAAATCACCGAAGTTTCACCCGTAATTTCCGGCACTGACAGCTGGGTCATGACCATTGAAGGTACGGCTAAAGCGGGCGTGGCTTTTGATGATTATGGATCCGGACTTTATGGCAATGGCACGGATTGTCTTGCCGATAATTTTACCGGCGGGTGGAGCCAATTTTTCCTTAAAAAGGATGGCACGCTCAGTGTGAAATGGGACTCGGCCGACGCCGTCGATTTTACCGGGGTGAAAATCAGTGGACAATTCTTCATTCGTGCTGCGTATGACGCCGCGGCCAAGCAATTGAGAATGACCGTTACGAGCAATGGAAATACTCAGACCAGGACAATTCCGAATTCATCCGCAATGAAAGATATAAGCCGGTTTGCCACGGCGCTTCCCTCGGGGATAGATTTTACGCTGACGTTTCGCAAGCCGGATGCGGTCGTTGTCCCCGGTACACTCTTCGGGGGCGCGACATCGATAATGAGTTTTCATTGTGTCAAAGGTTCGTCGGTCTATAAAGAAGAGGACGGCATTATTTATAAGCCGAAGTCTACCCGCGTCTGGGCCTATCCGGAGGGACGTCTTTGTCAACCTTTTACGCTGAAAAAGTCATCATCGTTTGTGGTGGCTGACCCTGCGGAAAATATGGATTTGACTGTCAGCTCCGTATCATCGGCCGAGAATCCTTTTGCGGCGCTTTGGACGCTCTGCGGTGACCGATTGGTTCATGCCAATTCAGGACTCCATCTTAATGCCGCCGGCACGGAGTTGGCGCAATCGGGGGCTGAGTTCGCCCATGAGCTTGTTTATGGTACCGGAATGCCCTCGCTGAAACTTACCTCCGGAAAGAAGACGCATACATTCAAGTTTGAGCCGCTGAAGGAAGTTTCGGTCAAGAGTTTTCCGGCTGCGATGGCTTTGCCGGTAAACGTAGAGGTTCCGGCGTCAGTCAAAGTGGGCTATGTTTTGAGTGTCGATGCAGCTAAAGGTGTCGTTTACGGCGAATTGTCGGTCGGCGATGTAATCCCGGCGTCAAAGCCTTTTGTGGTTATTGCCGCTGAGAGCGCTGAAGCCAAATTGCCGGTAGTTTCGGGTGAGGGTCACGGAGTAAATTTTGAAGGCGTTGCCACGGGTATTCTGATGCGCCGGGTAAATCAGCAGCCAGCATTCGTGTCGGTCGGCAATCGATTTGTGAAGTCTACGGAATGGGCCGCCAACAGTATCGTCATCCCCGTGAGCGCAGTCCCTGTTGACCTTGGCGATTCGTTTCCGTTTGACTTGACTGCTGACGGTTTGAAGGATGTTACCCTTGACAAAGAAACGCGGGTCTTTGACATTTTGGGTCGGCCCGTGAGGAACCCCGGTACGGGCCTTTACATTACCCCCGCCGGCAAACAAGTGTTACAAAAATAACAAAATTTATTTTATATGAATACTATGAATAATGAACCTATGAAATCCTCCGGCATCGTGAAAAAGGTGATTATTGGCGCGCTGATAGTCGTGCTGTTGTGTGGCCTGAGTGCGGGAGGTTATTACTATTACACCGAGTGCATGTCGACTTCCGACGGCTTTGAGCCGATGGATGATGATGACGATGACGGTTATCGCCCGACGAAGCGGAAATCATCAAGCGAAGCGGAAGAACGCCCGGGATGGTTAAACCATAAAGAGGAGCAACCGGCTGAGTCTTATGGGGTTACGGAGGAGACCGTAGAAATGCCGGCCGAGGGAGACGCTCAGTATGTGACCTTAAATGAAGATAGCCGATGGGAACCCATGGACAGTTATTTTTCAGGCGAAATGCTCATTCCTTACTTTTTGAATCGTCAGGAACGGAACGGCAATGGCGGTTACACTTATACCGGCGCTAACACCGCAAGAATCACGAGCTCCATTGAGCGTACCGACTATTCGCCCGCGGAGTTTATTAAAAAGAAGACTCAGAATATGACGGTTTCTTACTCACCGAGCAAGAACGATTGGGCCGTTGCTTCGGGTTACGTAGGCAATCATATTTTCTATATGAAGGCCGTGAAGAGGGATGATATGATGTATTATGCAATCTTCGCCGTTCCCAAGGATGATTTGGGTAATGCAAAAGTCTATCAGAACCTTACGGAAAGGATTTTCCGCGATAGTCCTTTCCCGTTATTATCAGAACCGGCGAAATGAATACTTTCCTCCCCCTTGTTTGCAGCCCTAAGGCTCAATGAGGGGGAGGTAGGCGGCATAGCCGGCGGCGGGCATATCATCGGCGGGGATGAAGCGGAGGGCGGCGGAGTTGATGCAATAGCGCATACCTCCGTCGTCGGCAGGCCCGTCGGGGAACACGTGGCCGAGGTGCGAGCCGGACGCGGCTGAGCGCACCTCGGTGCGTTGGCGGCCGAAGGAATTGTCGGTGTGTTCGGTGATTAGCTTCGGGTCACTCGGGCGGGAAAATGCGGGCCATCCGCACCCTGAATCGTATTTCCGGGAGGAGACGAAAAGCGGCGTACCGTCAGTGATGTCAACGTAGATTCCCGGGCGGAATTCGTGGTCATATTCATTGATGAAGGGGCGCTCCGTCGCTCCGTTCTGGGTTACTTCCCATTGCAGGGGGCTGAGGCGTGAGCGCAGTTCGGACTTGTCATTGCGGTTTGCCCGGCGACTTTTGACCTCGGTAAAGAGCTCAGGCGATACATGGCAGTAGCCTCCGGGGTTTTTATAGAGATATTGCTGATGGTAAAGCTCGGCGGGATAGAAATTCAGTAGCGGGGCGACTTCTACAGCCAAGGGCTCCTGATGGCGACGCTGAACGGTGGCCACAAAGGCTTCGATCGGTTCAAGATCGGCGGGGTCAACATAGTAGATTCCCGTGCGATACTGGGTACCTATGTCGTTTCCCTGGCGATTGAGGGTTGTAGGGTCAATGCTTCGGAAGTAGATTGACAGCAGCTCGGTAAGTGAAACCAAATCAGGGTCGTAGGTGACTTCTACGGTTTCGGCGGCGCCGGTGAGGCCGGTGCAGACCTGTTCGTATGTGGGGTGGGGTACCCGGCTGTTGGCATAGCCGACGGAGGTCTGCTCGACGCCCTCAATCAGCGAAAAGAGATGCTCCGTGCCCCAAAAGCATCCTCCTGCAAAATAAATCTTCTTCATTTTAGCTGAATTTTAGCGATGTCGTTAAGTTCTTTGATAGTATCTAAATACGCGTGTTCTACAGGCGAGAGCTCGCGAACCTGAAACTTCCGATATTCTTCTTCTGCCTTTTTCATAGCCTGGTGGTGACTAACGGAGCCGGCGCCTTTCAGGAGGGCTTCGCCGGTTGATGAGAGAATTTTGTCAAGCTGGTTGACGTAGTCTTCCATATACATTGGCCGACGGCGCATAGCTTGAATTTCAGCGAAGTCAAAATATCCGGAAACGAGATTGTTGAGAATTTTCAGTTCGTCATCACTGAGATAATTTTTTGCGATTTTAGCGTCGCGCAGAGTTGGATGGTCCCCTTTAAACGACGTTAAGCCCATCAGCGGAGCATTTGCATCGGCGCGCTTGAAGATTACTTCGGCGGCAGTGTGGCCATGAGCAGCAAAGTGTAGCTTGTTTTGGACGATTTTGAAAAATTGGACAGAAGTTTCAGAGCTCGGGTCATAGTCTACAGCTGTGGCATACAGGTCAAGCACCTGTCGATACATTACCTTTTCCGAGGAGCGAATGTCACGAATACGGTCAAGTAGTTCGTGCCAGTAGGCTCCCCCGCCATTGCCTTTAAGGCGTTCGTCGTCCATGGTGAATCCTTTAATAATGTATTCTTTAAGGCGTTCGGAGGCCCATCTGCGGAAGTGAGTTGCGGTTATGGAGCGGATTCGGTAGCCGAGGGATAAAATCATGTCGAGATTGTAGAATGGGATCTCGCGCGATACCTGACGGGAGCCTTCTTGGCGAACCTGTGAGAAATATTGACAGGTTGACGATTCATCTAATTCGCCATCTTCATAAATGTTTTTTATATGATGGACAATATTGGTTCGAGTGGTCTGGAATAGTTCAGCCATCTGCTGCTGGGAGAGCCAGAGGGTTTCGCCGGTGAATTTGACGTCAATGCGGGTGTTGCCGTCATCGCTTTGGTATATTATGATTTCGTTGGTGGGGTCCATAATTGAGAATGTAATTTTATGGTACAAATATACGAAAAATTCTGAGAAAATCACTAACTTTGCTCTATGGAAACACCGGATTTGGATATTTCGGACTTTGATGAGAATTCATTCAGTGAAGCATTGAAGGTTGATTTCGGGCGCGCCAGGAAGTTGGTTCATTCGGGGTCGACGTGTGACGCATTTGATTGTGTCATTCAGCGCAGGCGCTGTTTCGTCAAGAAACTGAAGCCCGAATTTCGGGATAATCCGCTCTATAGGTCGGCCTTTGACAAGGAGTATGACCTTGGGGTAGGTCTGAGTCATGTTTCGTTGCCTCGCTATGTCACAATCGGTGAAGACTATCTGGTGATGGATTACGTAGAAGGGGAGACCCTTGGCGAGTTGATCAGGCGGGGTGACGAACGGCTTAAGGATAAGCGGTTTGTTGACAGACTGTTGGGCGAACTGATTGACGTCGTGGAGTATCTTCATCGTCATCAGGTTGTTCATTGTGATATTAAGCCGGACAATATTTTAATTTCTCCATACGACGGTCAGCCGTTGACCTTGGTTGACTTCGACAAGGCTTATACCTCATGGCTTAGCGATACGGCCGGCAATCCGGCAAAGTATGACTGTGAAAGTTGTTCTGACGGGCAAGTGGACCTCAAGGGTATCTGCGCCGTTGCCGAGCTCTTGGGGCATAAGAGACTGGCGGCAATAAAGGATAATAAGAAGTTGACTATCGGGTCTTTACGCAGGTCTATATCGGTGCGCTCCCTGAAGGGTTACCTTATTGGGCTTTTTGTACTGGTTGGGATTGCCTGCAGTGGAGCAATTGCTTATGCGTTGATGCGCCCGGCTCAGCCGCAGGTGATTGACAGGGAAATCTCGGTCGGCCGGGAAGAAACATCTGCCGCCCTTGACCCTACACCGACTGAATCAGCTCCCTCAGAGCCGATAAAGCCCTCAGAGCCGATAAAGGAGGAGAATACAGTAGTTGTCAAGGAAGAGACCTCTGAAATTTGTGACATGGACAAAGTCAATGAGCTATGCGCATCCAAGCGCGATGAGATTGCCGAAGTGATTACCCGACATTATGATCCGCTGATAGAGCAGGGCAAAAAGCTGAAGGAGCGTGCCGCGGATTCTACTGTTGCAATCCGGGATTTGGAGGCTGAACTTGAAACGTTTCGTAAGGACTGCTCGATGATTCAGCTAGATGTGGCCACCGAACTACAAAAGAAGTTTAAGATGAACTATCAGACCGAGGGACTGGCTCTCTTGCAGCTTAATGAGCTGTATTTACCTTATCACGGCGAGCTTAACAATCTTGATTTTGAGATCTATAAACTGGTAAATAAGCGTAAGCAGGAATCAGATAATCTCGACTGAGGTCAGGCCGCCGCGTTTTGCCGCGCGATAGGCCCCGAGGTGACGCCCCTGGCGCTCAATATCGGTAATCAGCAGGTTAAAACCGACGTAGAAGCCCGCGATGATCAGCTTGTCGCCGACCATCAGTTTGCTGCCGACTGATTCCTTGACCTCAAAGATGCTTTCGCCTAGATATTCGATGACCAATACCCGCCCGGGGTCATAGGTCAGGCGCACACGTTCGCCGCGTTCAAGATCGTCAGAGGTAAGACTGTCAATGACGGCAAAGTCAGAGATGTCAATGTCATGACCGATAAAGTCACTGAGCTTACTGAAATCGGGGAATCCAAGGTAGGCGGCAATGATGTCAAGCGAGGCGCGGCGCGGGGTCTCCGCCCCTTTGATGAATCCCATCATGCGTTTGAGAGTTGTGACTCCAAGCCTTTGGCCGGTCACGGCCATGATGTCCTCGCTGAGGGCCTCACACTGTTGCGGATAAAGCAACGGAGCGTTGAAACGCTCGATAATCATTTTTTTAATGCGGTTGTCAATCATGTCGGTAAGCTCAATTATTACGCCGCAAAATTAGGTATTTCCCGGCAACTACGCAAATCCGCAAGTGAACGCAATGAACGCCAAAATCCATTGCGGTTTCCGACGTATTCCCTAAATTTGCAGAGCTATATTAGAGAAGCTTATCGCATTAACAATTTTTAACTTGTAGGATTGGTGAATGTTAACTAAATTTGCAGTAGCCAACCCCGAACAAGGCAGCCCCCACAGAGGTGGGACTTTTCCCATTGGGAAGAATGCTTGTTGAGAGTCTCGCGGTTGGCAAATATTCATAACGAAGCGTTACTTTGCGCTATGTTCTTGACACCTT
>CAMWSN010000086.1 GCA_947176925.1 uncultured Porphyromonadaceae bacterium | reverse complement strand
ACCCAAAACTATCCTTGAGGCGGTGAAGCAAACCGCGCCATCACGCAAGGAGAATCAGCCTCGGACCCCTAAAAAACAAAAAGCGCCGGAACCTCAACCGAAAGCGCCCAAGGCGCCCAAAGCACCCAAAGCCCCGGCTGCTCCGGCTGAAAAACGAGAGCGAGTACTCCCCACCATCGACTCCCGATGGATCAACTTCCTCGGCGTAATCTTCCTCCTGATCGCAGCCTACATGTTTATCGCAATCGCCTCTTCACTCTTCTCGACCGAAGAGGACCAGGTCTCGATTGTCTATAACTCCGTAGGCCAGATTGTCAGCTCCGGTGAAGAAGTGGCCAACACCGAAGGCCCCTTCGGCGCATGGCTCGGAAATCTGATGGTCAACGAATCCCTCGGCATCGGCTCCTTCGTCATTGTCTTCTGGTTTGCCGTCTGTGGCCTCGCGATGGTCGGAGCCATGAAAATCCGCTTTTGGTCGACAACCCTTAAATGCCTGATTCTCAGTATAGCCCTCAGCGTCGTCATCGGGCTTCTCACCTTCCCGACTGCTGCCGTAATTCGCCTGGGCGGACACCACGGCTACTACATCAACCGCATGCTGATTGATTATGCCTCACCCTTTGGAGCCATTGCCCTCAGTATCGCGCTCGTCGCACTCGTCGCCGTAATCTTCGCTACGGAAATCTCTCGCTTCTCCGCCAAAATCCGAGCCCTCCGCAAAGCCAGGGCCGAAAAACGCGCTGCAAAAGCCGCCGAGACCCCTGCTCAACCCGAGCCGGAACCCGCTGGTAACTCCGATAACTCTAATAACACTGAACCATCTGATAACTCTGATAACTCTGATAACTCTGACCTCCCCGAACCCGCCGAGAACCATGAGCCACCTGTAATTTCAGATTACTCCGGTTATTCCAGACCGGCCGAGGGCCCCGTTGACACTGAGGACCCTGAGCCCGCAGATGACCCCGAGCCCCCCGCTGAAACCCTCGAAGATCCCCTGAAAATCGAGACAAACGAAATCGAAGAAGCTGACGAAATATCCACCGAGGCCTACGACCCCACCGCCGACCTCTCCCACTTCCATTTCCCCTCGATTGACCTGCTTCGGGACCTCCAAGGCTCACGCGTAACGGTCGACACCGCCGAACAGGAAGCTAACAAACAGCGAATTCTCGATGCTCTCGCCCAGTTCGACATCCAGATCCAAAGTATCTCCGCGACCGTCGGCCCCACCATCACCCTCTTTGAAGTGGTCCCCGCTCCGGGCCAACGAATCCAGGCCATCAAGCGCGTGGAGGAAGACCTCGCCCTTGCCCTCAAAGCCACCGGCATCCGAATCATCGCCCCCATTCCCGGTAAAGGAACCATCGGCATCGAAGTGCCTAACAATGAGCCCCAGGTCGTTTCCATGCGCTCTATCATCGCCTCAAAGAAATTCCAGGAGTGTAAATACGAACTCCCCATGGCCCTCGGCGCCACTATCAGCAATGAGGTCTTCATTGCCGACCTGGCAAAAATGCCCCACCTGCTCGTGGCCGGCGCTACGGGTCAAGGTAAATCCGTAGGACTTAACGCCATAATCACCTCCCTGCTCTACAAAAAACATCCCGCGGAGCTCAAATTCGTCCTCGTTGACCCCAAGATGGTTGAATTCTCGCTCTACCGCTCCCTGGAACGTCACTACCTGGCCAAACTACCCGAGGAGGAACAGGCCGTAATCACCGACCCGACCAAGGTCGTCGCCACCCTCAATTCCCTCTGCGTCCTCATGGACCGCCGTTATGAACTCCTCAGCCAGGCCGGATGCCGCGGACTCAAGGAATACAACAAGAAATTCATTGAACGACGCCTCAACCCCGAAAAAGGCCATGAATACATGCCTTACATCGTCGTCATCGTCGATGAATTTGCCGACCTTATCATGACCGCCGGCAAGGAAGTCGAAGCGCCCATCTGCCGCCTGGCCCAAAAAGCACGTGCCGTCGGCATCCACGTCATTATCGCGACCCAGCGACCGTCGACCAACGTTATCACCGGCCTCATCAAGGCTAACTTCCCCGGGCGTATCGCCTTCCGCGTATCCCAGATGATTGACTCCAAGACCATTCTTGACCGCACCGGCGCCCATCAGCTCGTAGGCCGCGGCGACATGTTCTTCTCCACCAACGGATCACTCGAGCGCGTGCAATGCGCCTTCGTCGACACCCCCGAAGTGGAAGCAATCTGTGACCACATAGCCAACGAACAGGGCTATCCCTGCGCCTATGAACTCCCGGATTACTCGCCCGCCGACTTCGGCGAGAACGGAGCCCCGCAGTTTGGCAACAGCAACGGCGGCGACCGCGACCCTCTCTTTGAGGAAAGTGCCCGCTTCCTGGTCAGCGCCGGCTCAACGGCCTCAACTTCTTCGCTCCAGAGGCGTTATTCTATTGGATACAACCGCGCCGGTAAGATTATGGACCAGCTCGAAGCCGCCGGAATCGTCGGACCCGCCATCGGCTCTAAACCCCGTCAGGTCCTCGTTGACCCCATGGACCTTGACAGAATCTTTGGATAAAACAACATGAAACATCTGCTAATCAACCTTATAGCTCTCCTAACCGCCCTGACCGCTACCGCTCAGATTCCCGCGCGCGTCAAGGCCGCCGCTGACCGCGTCAAAGCATCCCCCGCCCTTCAGGTGACCTTCAATGCCAACGGTCGCCCCGGCTCGATGCTCCTTGGCGACGGCGGAAAATTCGCCCTCGTCATGGGTGACATTCAGGTCTACTTCGACGGCAAAACCCAATGGGCCTACTCCGCCGCCGACAAAGAAGTAACCATCCTCAACCCGACCGCCGACGAACTCGCCGACGCCAATCCCGCCTCAATCCTCTCTACCCTATCTTCAGCCTTCAAGGGCTCAAAGGTCAAAGGCGAGACCTATCGCCTCACCCCCCTTTCCAAAAGCTCTGACCTCGCCGAAGTGACCATCGCGTTCCCCGGCTCCGGGATCTGGCCCCAATCCATGACCATCGTTGCCTCCGGAGGCTCCCTCTCCATCTCTGACCTCAAATTCTCTCCCCTGAAGGCGAAAAAGCCCCAGTCATCGTTCCAATTCAAAGCCCCCAAGGGCACAACCATAACTGACCTTAGATAATATGATCAACTGCCTCATCATCGGCTCTGGCCCCGCCGGATATACCGCGGCTACCTATGCCGCCCGCGCTAACCTCAGTCCCGTACTCTACGAAGGATTTACCCCCGGCGGACAGCTCACGACGACCTCCGACGTTGAAAACTTCCCCGGATTCCCCGAAGGAATCACCGGACCCGAACTCATGGAGAAACTCCGCACCCAGGCCGCACGTTTCGGTGCCGACATCCGCTCCGGACGCATCAACGAGGTGAACCTCGACGTATACCCCTTCACCGCCAAGGATGATCGCGGTAACTGGCTCGAGGCCAAGACCATAATCATCGCCACCGGCGCCACCGCCCTCTACCTCGGGCTCCCCGACGAGGACAAATACAAAGGCCAGGGCGTCAGCGCCTGCGCCACGTGCGACGGATTCTTCTACCGCAAACGCACGGTGGCCGTAGTCGGCGGCGGAGACACCGCTTGTGAAGAAGCCCTCTACCTTTCAAATCTCGCCTCGAAGGTCTACATGATTGTCCGCAAACCCCATCTGCGCGCATCAAAAGTCATGCAGCAGCGTGTAATTGACAAGGATAACATCGAAATCCTCTTCAATTGCAACACCGTCGGCCTCTTCGGCAATGAATTCCTGGAAGGCGCTCACCTGGTTGAACACAAAGGCACCCCCGAAGAACGCCATTTCGACATTGCCATTGACGGATTCTTCCTCGCCATCGGCCACCGCCCCGAAACAGAAATCTTCGCCCCCTACATAGCCCTGGACTCCCAAGGATATATCAAGACCTTCGGCGGCACCACCCAGACCTCAGTCAAAGGCGTCTTTGCCGCCGGCGACGTAGCCGACCCCCGCTATCGCCAGGCAGTTTCAGCCGCCGGAATGGGATGTCGTGCAGCTCTTGATGCAGAAGCCTTCTTACTTGAACAAGAATGATACTCGAAATGATACTCGCAGCCTCCGTTACCCTCTCCCCCGAACCCGGAATAGAACATGGCGTCAGCGGCGCCTTCGGCGGTATGATGGGTGACATCCCCGTCTTTGCCGGAGGGTGTAACTTTCCTTTTGATGACCCCGTCAGTGTCCCCGCATCTTCAAAAACATTCTATTGCGGAATCTACAACGGACTGACCGGCCAACGCATAGCCTCCCTTCCAGTCAAAACCGCCTACGGAGCATCCGCCCAGACTGACATGGGCCTCGTCATGGCCGGCGGCTCCACTCGCGACGCATGGCTTCTCACCCCCGACAGCAAACTCCAGGATCTCCCCAAACTTCCTCAGACCGTCGACAATGCCTACGGTGCCGCCATAGGAAACCGCGTCTACATTGCCGGAGGTAACATTGACGGCAAACCTTCCCGTGGACTCATATCACTTGACCTCAACAACGTCCGTGAGGGCTGGAAACTCGTCTCTGTCATGCCCGGACTCCCCCGTATCCAACCGGTCATGGCTGCAGCCGGCGGCAAGCTCTACATCTGGGGCGGTTTCTATGCCGGTGACCCCAAAACAGTCCACACCTCAGGACTCTGTTACGACCCCGCCACCGACTCATGGACCGAACTCCCCGAGCCTGCCCCCGGAGTGACCCTCAGCGGAGGTGTCGCCGTCACAACTGCCCCTAACCGCATTGTCTGCACCGGAGGCGTAAACCGCCAAATCTTCCTTGACGCCATCACCGACCAGGCTCCCGACTATCTCGAACACCCCATCGAATGGTACAAATTCAATGGCAAGACCTACATCTTCCACCCCCTCGACGGGACCTGGAATGCCATTGACCATAAACCCCGGCAAGCACGCGCCGGAGCCTCCACCGCCCTCCTCCCTGACGGTTCAATCCTCCTCATGGGAGGCGAACTCAAACCCCGCGTCCGTACCCCACAACCCGCCATCCTCTGATGAAAAACCTAACTGCATTTTTCCTCCTTCTGCTCTCATTTATCGGAGTGAAGGCCCAGGAAGCCACCACGGACTATATCTACAGCGCCGACGGCTTTGAAGTCAAAACTGCCGTCTATTCCGATGAGAGAAACACTTACCGGTCAACCGGGCTATACTCCAAAGACGGTAAGACATTTGTCGCCGCAATGTACTCCACAAGAGACTACATTACGACCAATACCTTCATCATCCTCGACGGATGCGAAACCATCTCCAGCGGGGCCTTCCAGTCCGTCTACAACCAACAAATCTATATTCCCTCCTCCGTAAAATCCATCGCCCCGGATGCCTTTACCTCCAAAGTCCGCGTAGCCGGCGCATCAAACTCAATGAATCTCTACAACGTCTTTCGCGGAATCGTTGACAACGCCATCGAAGAAGACGACAACACCGACGCCCTCAAAGTCCCGCCCGCCGGCGAGACAGCCACAGGCGACACCGCCCGCTACAACCTCCAAGGCCAAAAACTGACGGCCCCCACCCCCGGCATCAACATCCTCCAACACCCCGACGGCTCCACCCAAAAACTCCTCAACTAATCCGCTATCTCATGAGATTTTATTAGGCGGCGGTGATGGAGTTGTGGAGGAGGGAGACAAATTCGCCGACTTTGTGGAATTTGCCGGGGAAAATGCTGTCTTCATCGGCATCATCAAAGGGCGACTCGGTGAGCAATACATCGACCTGTATATCTCCGTTCTGACAGACATAATTCAGGATGCCTTCAAGGTATTCTTCTTGCTCTGCAGTGAGCTGATTGGCCGCGATAAACTCGGTGAAGATTTCCACGGCTTTCTTTCTGTCAACGCCTTGCAATTTGCGTATGAAACCTCCGATTGGGATATTTTCATCAAGTTGCTCCCGTTTCACAAATCGTTCGTAGTCATCCTTTGTGCCTAATTCCTCCCAGAAAATCCGTTCAAGCTCGTCCACATCCTGCGATGTAAGCTGCTCTATGTTCTGAATCTTCTGAAGTACCGGCATATCACGATGTTCTGCAAGAAAATCGAGGACCTTCTGCCTGTAGGTCATAGTGGAGTTAATCGCACCTGCCTCCCCTTTGAATGAGGATTCGTCATCGATATTCACATCAAACGTCCGGCCCGAGTTGCCGGAAAGAAACTGAAGTAGGTCTCGCAACTCGATTCGCATTTTCTCAATAGACGGCAATGACTTATTTTCCCAAAAGTTCGGGGTCAATACCTCATCGATTACGTCAATCTTTGCCATGACCTGCGGTACTGTACCAAGCTTTTTCAATGCCTGGGCGATAAGGGTGATTTTCTCCTCATATCGTGCTGAGTCGAAAGAGTCGTCAAGCAGAGAGAGTTGCACATACAGTGACAGCATATCAAACTTCAATGCCGGCTCATTACCTCCCTGTGTCGGCAACAGAGGTGCAATCTCGCGCTTCATATCATCAACGCCTACTGCGGTAAGCACCTGCCAGTTGGCTTTGTTCCTGTAACATGCCACCGTCTCCCAGTGCTCTCTCACGGATATATGATTATCGTTGAGTTGCATCAATTGACCATGCAGACCATCTTTCAATTCATCGTGCCATTCCTTTTCCCAACTCCCTTCCGCCTGATATTGCGCGGCTTGAAGCAGCAGAGCGATGTCAGCGCGAAGTCCAAAGAGCCGTTCGGTAAGCGACTGAGTGCGCACCGGTTCAATCCCCATTGGATTTTGCCCGAAGAAATCAAAGTTTCCGCACCAATCAAAAATGTAGAACTCCTCCTTATGCTTACCCGGACCGAAGATGTCTTCCGAAAGTCGTGTGCCTCGGCCTATCATCTGCCAAAACTTTATACGTGAACGTACACGCTTGAAGAATACAAGGTTAAGCACATCCGGCACATCGATACCGGTGTCGAGCATGTCAACCGAAACCACAACCTGCGGCATACCGCCACGAACCTCAAATTTCTCAATCAGGTCCTGAGCGTACTTGATGGAGTAGTCAATCTGCTTGCAGAAGTCAGGACCAAGATGAGGAAACAGTATATTGAAGCGCGTCACAATCTTCTCGGCGTGCTCGCGGTTCATGGCAAAGATGATTGTCTTTCCTATCTTCTCCCCGCTCTCTACGCGCAACCCTTTTGAAATAAGCTCATTGAGCATATTGTCGATAGTGGGTGTATTGTAAACATACTTGAATATTTCAGAGTTACCGATGTCTCGTGGTTCAGGGGCACGCTCGGGGTCGATTGCGTCCTGCAACGCTTCCCATTCCCAGATCTGCTCCATCTGCTCCCGCTCCTCTGCCGAAAGTTCATCATACTTGATGCCGTTTTTCAAAACCTCCGATTCATATCTGAGTCCACGATAAGGCGTAAGGAAACCGTCATCTACGGCTGTCTGATATTCATAGGCATAGTTTGGTTCTCCCTGTTCTAATTCAAAGATGTCGTAGGTAGAGCGGTTTACCTGGTCGCGTGGTGTGGCTGTAAGACCAACGAGCATGGCATCGAAATAACGGAAGATAGCCTTGAACTTGTCAAATATGGAGCGGTGTGCCTCATCAACTATGATAAGATCAAAACGTCCGACCGAAAACGGCTTTACGTCAGCATCCACATAATTTATCATTGTCTGGTATGTGGAGAAAAGGATACGGGCGTTCTTGTTATGTTCCGTGGCAGTGAGGTCACTGCACTCTACATTGGGCAGATGTTTGGCAAATTCCCTGCGGGCTTGCTTTACGAGCGAAGTGCGGTCAGCGAGAAACAGCGTATTCTTCACCCATCCGGCACGCATCAGCAGCTCAACAAGCGATATAGCAGTACGGGTCTTGCCCGTTCCGGTGGCCATTACAAGGAGACCCTTACGATGTTTCTTATTGAAATGATCGCAAAGAGCGTGAATACCGGCAGTCTGATAATAGCGCCCTGATATTTCCTGCTTGACCGACATATCGGTGATGTCGCTACGTCCCTGACGGTGATGAAGCACTTGCAGGTCTTCAAGACTATGGAATGCCGAGATTTCACGTTTGGGGAATCCAAGGCGGTCAACCACATAGTGTTTAAACCCATTTGTGAAGTATATCACCGGACGTACACCATATTTCTTTTCAAGGCAATCGGCATAAAGCTCTGCCTGATGCTCTCCGGCGGTCGGATTTACACTTGTACGTTTCGCTTCGATAACGGCCAACGGTTTCCTGTCGGGTCCGAACAACACATAATCGGCATAGCCAACGCCCTCGTTGTTAGGCATACCCTGAACCTCTACTTCGATACAGGCTTTGCCGGGTTGAACATCGCCCTCGGTGTCAAGCACCTCCCATCCGGCTTCCCTCAACATCAGGTCAATAAATCTTCTGCGGGTCTCAGCCTCGGAAATATTCGCCCATGATACGGCAGGTGTGACAGTCGGGGCTTCACTTACGGCTTCCGGCTCTACCTGTACGGCAAATTCCTTTGGCTTTTCAGGGTCAACATCCTTTGTGGGGACAGACAATGTCGGAGCCTTAGGCAGCAACTCCTCGTTGAATGGCGCGAGGTTATTCAGTACTCTGAGTTTCAGTAATACTCCGCCTATAAAGTTATAGAGATTAAGGACTGCAAAAAACGATTCCCTCCGCTTCACATTGCCGATATGCGCTCCTAAATTTCCTATCTTGCGGATATAATGCACCGCCATCATCAGCCGGTCGTCATTTACAAATTCAGTAAATACGGGCGACGTCACCATGTCAAAGAGCGAGAACCGTTCAGGTATCTCCTCATTTTTCATTGTGAAGATAGCGCGAGCCATCCATTCGAGGGCTCTGCGGGCATTCAGCGCCGACACTTCCGGGTCGGCATACTGATTCCTTTCGGCAGAATCACAATAGCGATACAG
>CAMWSN010000085.1 GCA_947176925.1 uncultured Porphyromonadaceae bacterium | reverse complement strand
AGTGAGAACCGTGCGGCCGAACTCCGCAACAAGATGATAGGCTTTGTTTTTCAATCTTTTAACCTCATAAACTATAAGGATGCGGTGGAAAATGTAGCCCTACCACTTTTCTATCAAGGTGTTGGCCGCAAAAAGCGTCGTCAGCTTGCCATGGAACAATTGGAAAGGGTAGGTCTTGCAGATAGGGCCCATCATCTTCCCGGCGAGCTCTCCGGTGGACAGAAACAGCGTGTAGCATTAGCGCGGGCTTTGATTACCAATCCGAGTATTATCCTTGCTGACGAACCTACGGGTGCCCTTGATTCCAAGACATCGAAAGAGGTCATGCAGCTTTTCCGCGACTTGAACGCTGACCGCGGAATGACTATCATTATTGTTACCCATGACCCCGGAGTTGGCGAGCAAACCAACCGCATTATCCGTATTTCTGACGGCCAAATTATCGTATGATTGACTTAGCAAGCGAAATATGGCAGACGATGCGCAATAACAAGTTGCGCACGGCGCTGACCGGAGTGGCCGTCGCATGGGGTATCTTTATGTTGATAGTCCTCTTAGGTATGAGCCGCGGCGTTATTAACGCGTTTGAAGCCAATATGGGCAAACGCGGAAGTAACAACATCGAAGTTTGGGGCGGAATAACCACCGAGCCGTTCCACGGCTACAAGATGGGTCGCGACATTCAGCTCAAAGCCGATGATATGGGCCTGCTGAAAGCTCATGGCGGTGACAAAGTCAAAAGCGTGACGGCCAGTATCCAAGGCTATTCGGTTACTATGTCCACTGACAAGGACTATGCGCAAGGCAACTATGAAGGAGTCTTCCCGTCAGAGTTGAAAAATCATGGTAACGAAATGATCTGCGGCCGATTCATCAACGACGTTGATATCCGGGAGCAACGCAAAGTCATAGTTCTCTCCGCCAATATGGCCGAAAGTCTCTATGACTCACTAGAGGACGCTGTCGGCCAGTCTTTAAAAGTAGGGGACCTGATGTTTCAAGTTGTCGGAGTCTTTGAGTCGCGCCATAGCCGTTCGGTCTATATTCCCTACACCACGGCCCGCGCCCTTGCCGGAAATAACGGCAATGTCGACGTCCTGAAAGTTGAACTGCAAAACGTTTCAACTCCCGTTGACGGGCAAAATGCAGAAGATAATGTCAGACGTACCCTTGGGAGCATCCATGAATTCAATTCTGAAGACCCCGGGGCAATATGGATATGGAATCAATTTAACGAACATCTGACTATGAGTTCGGGCATGAGTATCCTTAATATAACTGTTTGGGTAATAGGTATCTTTACCCTTCTCAGCGGAATCATCGGCGTCAGCAACATCATGTTTGTATCCGTCAAGGAGCGCACTCATGAGATAGGGATTCGTCGGGCCATCGGTGCTCGTCCGCGTTCCATTTTGACTCAGATTATCCTTGAAAGCGTTTCGATCACCACTCTTTTCGGCTATATTGGGATTATCCTCGGTACGGCTGTCACTGCCGTATTGGGTCACCTGATAGGTGAACATCCTGACCGCGGATTCCTTAATCCGGGAGTGAACATTTCCATTGCTTTCCAAGTCACTCTGGTGTTAATCATTGCAGGCGCGTTGGCCGGGCTTTTTCCCGCGCTCAAAGCCTTGAAAGTTAAACCTGTAGAAGCTCTGAGAGACGAATGAAAACCGCTATATTTGACCTTGAGAACTGGCGCGAAATCGGTGCCACTCTCGCTCGCAACAAGACGCGCACGCTGCTGACGGCCTTCGGAATTTTCTGGGGCACCGCAATGCTTGCAATGCTTCTTGGTGGCGAAAAGGGTTTACAGCACAAGCTCATGAGCAATTTTGAGGGGTTTGCGACCAATTCTGCCGTCTTTTTCGCCAATCGACGCACAATCTCCTATCAGGGTTTCAACAAAGGAAGCGGCTGGAGCATAACCTCCAAGGATATTGAAGCTATCCGGCGGATTGAGGGCGTTGACGCCGTGGCTACGACCAACTCTGTAGGCCCTCTGACCGTCAGTGCCGGAAAATATGGCGCTACGGCTCAGGTTCAAGGCGTAGACCATGACTATGTGAAGGTTTTCCTTCCCAAGATTTTTTCCGGGCGTTTCGTTAATGAAAGTGACTATGTCAATGCTCGGAAAGTGGCAGTTGTAGGAAAAAACATTGCTGACAAGATTTTCCCCGGCCGGGACCCTATCGGCGAATTTGTCAATATTGACGGTATATATTATAAGGTTATTGGTGTCGCCGGCCAGGAGGCTGAAATCAATGTCGGTGGCGATAAGATTGACAATCAGATTAATGTTCCGCTCTCAACTCTCAATAAAGCTTTTAATTTGGGTGACGTCGTGGGCGGCACGATGATGACCGCGCTCGACGGATACTCACCTACGGATCTCAAGCCGAGAATCTTTCGCGTGATGCGCGCAAATCATCAGATTGCACCGGATGATGATCAGGCTCTGTTCTTTTTTGATGTCAGCGAGCAGTTTGAGATGGTTGATAATCTCTTTGCGGGAGTTGACCTTTTAGCTCTATTTGTCGGTATCGGCACTCTTATTGCCGGTATAATCGGAGTCGGGAACATCATGTGGGTTATCGTTAAGGAGCGAACACAGGAAATAGGAATTCGACGTGCCATCGGAGCCAAGCCTGCCGATATTGTTACTCAGGTCCTGTCAGAAGGTATAGCTCTGACTTTCATTGCCGGAATGGCGGGAATAGTCTTTGCCGTAGTGGTTTTGACGGCTATTGAAAAACTTGCCGAAGCTCCGTTTATAATCCGGTTCGGTCAGGCCGTGTTTATCATGCTGATATTCATGATTCTCGGAATGGCTGCCAGCATAATTCCTTCACTTAAAGCCATGAAAATCAAACCCATTGAGGCGATTAATGATGTTTAGTGTTTATGGTTTATGGTTTAGTGTTTAGAGTTGATAATATTTTGCATTTTTTATTTTTCATTTTTCATTTATGAAAGGTATTATTAAAAAACTAATTTGGGTATTCGTTGCCCTGATTTTTATTGGAACTTTTGTTTTCCTCTTCAAGAATTCGCAAGGAGATAAGACTGAATATGAACTCGTGGAGCCGCAAACGGACGCTACGTTGAGTAAAAATACGCTCCTGACCGGTTCAATTGAGCCGCGCGACGAAATTGAAATCAAACCGCAAATCTCCGGCATCATTTCTGAAATCATGGTCGAGGCCGGCCAGCAGGTTAAGGAGGGTGATGTCATAGCCAAAATCAAGGTTATTCCCGATGAATCCCAGCTTTCATCGGCTCAATTCCGAGTAGAAGAAGCTGAGCGCCAGTATGAGCTCGCTAAAAGTAAACATCAGCGCACTGAAGAATTATACAATAAAAAATACGTTTCCCGCGAAGAATTTGAAGAGTCTGTGACCTCCTTGGCAAACGCCAAGACCAATCTTGAATCATCCCGCGATGCCCTTTCGATTGTTCGCGATGGGGTGAGTGCCAAGAACCAGCAAGGGTCAAATACGTTGGTGAGAGCTACTATTACCGGTCTTGTCCTTGATGTCCCGGTGAAAGTCGGCTCGTCTGTGATCCAGAGCAATACGTTCAATGACGGTACTACTATTGCAAAGGTAGCCGATATGAATGACTTGATTTTCAAGGGAAAGGTAGATGAGACGGAGGTAGGACAGCTCTATGTAGGCCAGCCAATGAAAATCACCGTCGGAGCACTTCGGGACCTGACCTCTGACGCCACTATTGAATATATATCACCCAAGGCCGTAACCGAAAACGGCACCAACACCTTTGAAATCAAGGCGGCCGTTACGATTGCCGATGAGCGAGCCCTGCGCGCCGGTTATAGTGCTAACGCCGCCGTTACTCTCCAGGAGGCCAAAGGAGTTATGGCCGTGCCTGAATCTGTTGTCGAGTTCGAGGGCGATGACGCTTACGTTTATGTTTTGACCGGCAACGAAAAGGAGCAGACCTTTGAACGCCGCAAAATTGAAACCGGCCTCAGCGACGGCATCACAATTGAAGTTAAATCCGGAATTAACGCGGACGATAAACTCCGCGGAATGATGCGAAAATGAATAAGTTATTGATTGTAGGCGCCATGAGTCTCAGTTGGCTGAATCTTGGCGCCAAGGAATGGACTCTGCAGGAGTGTGTAGACTATGCCGTGGCAAATAATCTGACGGTGCTTCAACGCTCCAATGACGTTCTCCAAGCTGAAAATGACCTGACTTCGGCCAAGGATGCTGTTCTTCCGACGGTGTCCGGCCAGGGTCAGCAGTCATGGAACTTCGGTCGCGGCCTGACGGCCAGTAACACTTATGCCGATCGCAATACCTCCAATTTCGGTCTGTCGCTCGGACTTAATCTTCCGCTGTTTCAAGGACTTCAAACTTACAGGCAGATACAATATCAGCGCACATATTTGAGCTCGATGGTCGAGAGTCTGGAATCTGCCAAGGATGACATCACGCTGCAAGTTATGGCGCAATATCTCCAGGTTCTTTATTCTCAGGAGATGGAAGAAATAGCCCGTTCGCAAGTCAAGATTACATCCGATGAACTGGAGCGGCGCAAGGCCCTCCTTGAAGTAGGTAAGATTCCGGAGGCTGACATGCTCGACGCCAAGGCCCAGGACGCGCAAGCTAAGGTTCAGCTCGTGACGGCTCAGAATGATACGCGATTAGCTCTGCTTGATCTTTCTCAGCTTCTTCGTCTTGAAAGCGTAGAGGGTTTCAACGTAGCCAAGCCCGATGATGAGATGCCTGAGCTTCGTGACCCACGGGAGGTTTATGACAGGGCGATGGGAAGTAACCACTCCGTACTTGCCGGACGCTTGCAGGTTGAGGCTGCCGGTCAGCAAATCAGTGTGGCAAAAACCGGGTGGATTCCGAGGTTGAATCTTTCGGCCGGACTTGGTAGTAACTATTATAAGGTTAACGGATTGGAGAATGAAAGATTCTCTGACCAGTTCCGCCATAACTTTGCCCAGCAGATTGGACTTAGTCTCTCGGTACCTATCTTTGACGCGTTCCAGACCCGCAATGCTGTTCGGCGCGCGCGGGTTAATCAGGTAAGCACTCAGCTGAATTTTGAAACTGCTGCGGATAATCTTTATAAGGCGATTCAACAGGCTTATTATCAGGCCGCAGGTGCTCGCGAACGTCATAATGCCGCCACATTGGCCGTTGAAGCCTCTGAAGCGTCGCTCAATGCTGTTACGGAAAAATATGGCCTTGGCCGAGCTACTCCGACCGAGTTTGAAAATGCCAAGAATCAATATGTCAAAGCCTTGTCAGAACGCACCCAGGCCAAGTTTGAATTCCTTCTTCGAGCCCGGATTCTGGCCTTCTATGGTAAATAATCAATCGAGTTGACTGCCGCATTATAAGCCGGCAGCGAGTTACCCTTACGGATTGCTTTAGCGGCTTTCCGGCCTATTTCTTCCTCAAGATACTCCCAAAAGGGCTTGATTTTGGAAAGAATCTGGCCGGGGCCGCATAATTTTTCCGAGAAATATTCGAAAAGCTTGCGGTGAAGATCAAGAATCGCTTCAATCCGCTCGTCAGCGCTCCATTCGCGTCCCTGACGGATTTCCGCCGCGATGGATGGTCGGCTGAGCAATCCGCGGCCAATCATTATTCCCGCTAAGCCAGGAAAACGTCCGGCTACTGCGTCAAAGTCACTGCGCGAACTGATACCGCCATTAAAAATCAATGGTAAATTAGTCGTTTCCGCAATGCGGGCAAATTCCTCTAAATCCGGCTCACCATCATATTGTTGCTGACGATAACGCGCATGGATAGCCAGTGATTTAATCGGGGAAGACTCCAAAAGAGGCAGGATTTCCTGCCATCCGTCAAGCCGCATCTTAGCAGAAAATTCTACCTCCGGGAACTGCATCATGGCTTGGAGAACTTCCGCGAGTTTTTCGGGTCGGGCAGCCAGTCCGGCTCCGCGTCCGTGTTTGACCTGCGGCGGGAAAGGACATCCCAAGTTGAGGTCAATTCGCCTGATTCCGTTTTGAGTTAGTACTGAGGCTAAAGCTCGAAATTCTTCGGTGTCACGACAGATAATCTGGCTGACCGCACGGGGTTCGGCAATAGAGTCCCGAAGGTCACGCGGACGGATAGCGCCATGTTCCAAGCGCACGAAAGGCGCACAATATGTGTCCACGCCGGAGCCATAGACTTCGGCGTGGAATCGGCGCCAAGGCGCCTCTGTAAAGCCCTGGAGTGGGGCGGAGATTATTTTCATTTAACGGTCCAGGTTTCGCCTGAGAGAATCATCCGGCGCAATGATTCGAACCCTTTTTTGGCTTTTACTTCGGCCACCTGAGCTTCAAGGGCTTCATTATAGACGGGCATCTCCACGTCGCGAATAACGCCTAAGGCCAACGGCAAAGTTTCGCCATCCATCAGTGCCAACTGGCGATGGAGAATATCGCTCTGAGTGTGGGAATCATGAGTGAGTACGTCATCAATCGTGTATCCGTCCTTGCCGACTTCTACGGCTTTCAGTTCGAAACCGTCCTGAACCAAGCCGAACTCCTTATTGGGGCCAAAGAGCATTTTTTCGCCTTGATGAAGTGTTATGGTTCGAGAAGCACGGACGGTCTTTTCTGCCACCGGATTATGGATTCCGTTATTGAAAATCACGCAGTTCTGAAGAATTTCCGTAACGGCGGTACCGCGATGGCGTGCGGCGGCGAGCATACATTGCTTCGATGTTTCAAGCTCAACGTCGATTGAGCGGGCAAAGAACGTAGCGCGAGCGCCGAAGGCCAATTCTGCGGGAATAAACGGGTCTTCCGTGGTGCCGTAAGGTGATGATTTGCTGACGAATCCGCGGGGTGAGGTAGGGGAGTATTGTCCCGTGGTCACGCCGTAGAGTTTAGTAGTTAGCCGAAGAATGTTTAGGGCGAGGTTTCGGCGCCGGGCATGGATGAAATGGTTACCGCCGATGGCGAGGCCGTCACCGTCGCCACTGACTTGCCAGACGGTCATCTGCGGATTGGCAATCTTGAAGCCGGTGGCGATGGCCGCGGCGCGTCCATGAATGGTATGGAAGCCGTAAGTGTTGCAATAATAAGGGAGGCGCGAGGAGCATCCGATGCCGGAGATTACGGCCGTCATGTGAGGGGGGACTCCTAATTCAGCCATCGCTTTGTGGAGACAATTGAGCACGGCGTGATCGCCGCATCCGGCACACCAGCGTACGCTCTGGTCGCTCTTATAGTCGGCAGGATTATATTGAGTAGTCATCAGTTTAAGATTTGTTCGATTTTTTCAACCAATTCGCTGACCATGAAGGGCTGGCCTTGAATTTTGTTAATACGGTGGATGTTAGCTTTAGGGAATTGCATCTGCAGGTAATCTGCAAGCATGCCGGTATTCAGTTCGGCTACGATTATCTTCTTATAGTGGCCGAGGATTTCATCCATGTTTGAAGGCAAGGGGTTAATGTAACGGAGCTGAGTGAAGGCGATTTTGCGTCCGTGGGCGTTGAGTTCGGCAGCCGCCGTGCGCAAATGTCCGTAAGTACCGCCCCAACCAATCAGGAGGGTGTCAGCACTTTGATTGTCGTCAAAATGAACCTGTTGCTGAGGAATATCTTGTGCTATATTGGCAATCTTTTGGCGACGAAGCTGAACCATCTGTTCGTGATTTCCCGGATGAGTGGAGATGGCGCTTGTCACGCAGTCTTTTTCAAGACCTCCGAGGCGATGGGTCGCGCCCTCGGTGCCGGGAATGGCCCAATAGCGCACCAGGTTTTCCTGACGCTCATAGGGTTTCCACGTCCCGTCAGCTTTCTCGGCGGGAAGCAGCGGGGGATGTATTTCAGGGAATTCATCAACCTCGGGAACACGCCAGGCTGAAGATCCGTTGCCGATGAATGCGTCGCTCAGGAGAATCACCGGAGTCATGTGTTCTAGAGCGAGTCGGCAAGCTTCAAAAGCCATAGTAAAGCAATCTGTGGGTGAAATCGGCGCAACTACCGCCAATGGGCTTTCGCCGTTACGACCGTAGAGGGCCTGCATCAGGTCCGTTTGCTCGGTCTTGGTGGGCAGACCGGTCGATGGGCCGCCGCGCTGCACGTCAATCACGACCAACGGCAATTCAGCCATGACGGCTAAACCTAAAGCTTCACTCTTGAGCGCCAGGCCCGGGCCCGAGGTGGAGGTGACGGCTAATGAACCGGCAAAGGATGCACCGATGGCAGAGCAGATGCCGGCAATTTCATCTTCCATCTGTACGGCTTTAACTCCCAAGTCCTTGCGCTTGGCCAGTTCATGGAGGATGTCAGTGGCCGGCGTGATGGGGTAGGAGCCCAAAAACAGAGGACGTCCGGAGCGCTCCGATGCCATAATCAGGCCCCAAGCCGTTGCCGTATTGCCGTTTATATCGGTGTAAACTCCGGGGATTGCCGGGTCACTTTGAATCTTATAGGTGCTGACTGAGGCGTGGATGTTATGACCATAGTCGAAACCGGCGGTCAGAACCTTTGAGTTTGCTTCAAAAATCGCAGGTTTCTTGGCAAATTTTGCACGCAACATTGTCAGTGCGCCTTCCAGCGGGCGGTCAAAAAGCCAGCATATCAGTCCTAAAGCGAAGATATTGCGGCATTTGAGCACTGACTTGGCGTCAAGTCCCGAACCATCGAGCGCGGCCTTGGTCATTGACGTAATCGGGACTTCAAGGACTTGAGCCTTGATTCCTAATTCCTCAATCGGGTTAAGGGTTTTGAATTCGGCTTTCTTGAGGTCTGCTTCACGACATGAGTCAGAGTCGAAGATTACGATGCCGTTACGCTTGAGAAATCCGGCATTACGTTTAAGAGCAGCCGGATTCATGGCTACGAGGACGTCACAACAGTCACCGGGGGTGAACACGTTGCGGCCAATGCTAACCTGGAAACCGCTGACGCCGCTAAGGGAGCCTTGCGGAGCGCGAATTTCGGCCGGATAATCCGGGAAAGTGGATACCTGATTGCCCACCGAAGCTGAAACATTGGTGAAGATATTTCCGGCGAGTTGCATGCCGTCGCCGGAGTCGCCTGAAAAGCGAACAACCACGTTTTCAAGCTCTTGAATTCCCATAGGGCCTTCTTCCATAT
>CAMWSN010000084.1 GCA_947176925.1 uncultured Porphyromonadaceae bacterium | reverse complement strand
CACGTCGGATTCTGGTTCCGCCTGTGAGGGTTCGAATCCTTCCAAGGCAACAATAAGCAAAGAGGCTGTGTCAATTTGAACGCAGCCTCTTTTGTTTCACTCCTGCCGCAATTCAGCGCAACTCTCGTTCTGCAGTAACCGGCGTCACTTACGTCAGCGAAATTTTCTAAATTGAAAATAAAACTTTAACTCGCTATCAATCAACAAATTACCCCCCCCGGATTTCATACGCAAATTAATCGCCCCGCTTTTGCCCAAATCCCAAATTTTTTGCGTATCTTTGCGCCAAAACTAACCCCCAAACCAATTTCATATAGTAATGTCATCATATTTAAAGTATTGGCTTCTTGCTCTCACGAGCGTATTCTGTTCACTTGCTGTGGCGGCTGCTGAAAGACCGCCGACACTGTATGTGGACATTGTTGACAGCTATAGCCGTGAGTTGATTATGGGGGCTCAGGTAGATTTGTTGCGTCCCGATTCCACACTGATCAAAACCTATTGGGCGGACAAAGACATTAATTATGAGAATAGGAAAGTAAATCTTGGCATTGATAGCATTCCGCGCACCGGTGGATATCTATATGTGACTCATGAGGGATATTACCCTGCGTATGTTCCGGTTCCGCAGATTGGGCCGCGTGAACATCGTGCAATTATTAGACCGATAAGACTTAACCGCATCCCGTTCTACAAACCGAAGGAGTTGGATGAGGTGACGGTTACGGCTTCGAGGGTCAAGATGGTTGTGAAAGGCGACACGATTACGTATAATGCCGATGCGTTTGCCTTGGCTCAGGGTTCAATGCTTGATGGACTCATAGACCAGCTTCCCGGTGCTGAGCTGAAAAGGGACGGCAGAATTTTCATTAACGGCGAATTTGTGCAGGACCTCTTGGTCAACGGCGACAATTTCTTCAACGGCGACCCGAAGATTGCCTTGGAAAACCTTCCGGCCTACATGGTCAAGGATATTCAAGTATATCATCGCAATGATTTCCGGCAGGATAAGCAGCTGAAGGACTTACCGCTGGTTATGGACGTAAGGCTCAAGAAGCAGTTTCAGGCAGGCTGGATAGCCAACGCCGAAGCAGGTTACGGAACCTCAAACCGCTATCTCGGGCGTCTGTTCGGGCTCCTGTTCACCCGCGATTCCCGCCTCGCCATTGTCGGTAATATCAACAATACCAATGATGACCGAAAGCCGGGACAGACCGATAACTGGAATCCAAACTGGCAGACAGCAGGACGCGCTGAGATCTTAACCGGCGGATTGGATTATCTATGGAATTCGCGCCTCAGAATCTGGAAAGTGGAGGCAAATTTGATGGCAAATCAGAAAATGTCACTTATCGAGACAACATCGGTTTCCGAGCGCTATTTGGAGGGTGGCAATCTGTTCGGCACCTCGGCAAGCTCCGCTGATTCACGCCAGTTCCGAATTTCAAGCGACGATAAGGTTCAGCTCTACACTCCGCGCGTGAGGTTGTTTCTAGCTCCGAAGTTCTCTTACACAAGAACAAAGACCAATGAGTCCGAAAGCTCGACAACCGAGACTGCGCAAAATCTCCTCAACTCGCTCGACGAGACCGGCTTAGTCTATCGTAGGGCCTGGAATGTCGGCTCAAGATTCTGGGGATACTGGATACTGCCCATGCGTCCTGAGGAAATAAACTTCTCCGCCTCGGTTGACTGGGACAAGAGCAACCACGAATCGACCCGTCTGCGTGAACTCCTCTTTCCTTTGGAGTCAGACAAGGCTGAAATCACGTCGCCTCAGGAGTTCCTGCCGGAAAAGAAACTGACCGCCACAGCCTCGGTTTCATCTAAGACACCATCGTTTAAGAACAAAATATTCGATGCCGGACTCAATTTCGAGTATAATTTTAATCATTTACGAGTTCACAGTACCCGCGACTATTATCTGCGTCAGATTGACGATGATGAGCTCCCCTCGGTTTCCGAGGCAGTCCGAAATTCAGGATTTATGCCCTCAAACTCCTATGACTATGTGATGAATGAGGACAAGCACACCCTGAAAATCCGCATCGGCAGCTTTTTCCCCCATTTATATAAGGGACGCTACCAACCTAACATGTCACTTGAAGCGAATATCAACTATGCTCCGGGGCATATATCCTACAATCAGTTCAATCAAAATTACTCGGCAAGACGTCAGCCATTCTATGTTGACCCGAAGATTTGGTTTGAAATGGGTGATGTGGGTTGGATAACATATCGTTATTATGCTACATTACCGGAGCTGCGCAATCTGCTTGATGTGACCGATGCGGCAAACCCGCTGTATATATATCTGGGTAACTCCGGACTGAAAACGACGCGGACCCATGAGGTTAAATTGAAAATATATGACCTGTTTGCTAAAGTACCCTCTCTTGAAGTCACGTACAATAAATATGAGAATATGATAGCGCAGTCGGCCGAATATAATATGACAACAGGTGTCACGACCTACAGGCCGGTCAACATAGACGGCAACTGGAACCTATCGGCCAAGCTTTCCGCGCCTTATCTCCTTAGAAAGATGCAGAAATGGCAGCCGGATTTTGAAGTGCGCGCCCTCTATCAGAATTCTGTCGACCTTATCGGTATGGACCTGAGCACCGTGCACAACTTCAACCTTGGTGGCAAAGTTAAACTCGGCTATAAGATAATGGACGGAATGGAAATCACCGCCAACGGTAACGCCGAATGGCGCAAGGTTACGTCACCCATGGAGGGCTTTAACCCCATCAGTGCCGTGGACTTTGACTATGGCATCGTTTTCCGCGCGGTAAAACTGCCCTGGAACATGAGCGTCACCACTGACCTGATGATGCACTCACGCCGGGGATATGCCGACTCGCGCCTCAACACCAACGACTTAGTCTGGAACGCCCGCGTAGCCAAAAGCATCCTCCAAGGCAACCTCACCTTCGCCCTCGACGGATTCGATATCCTCGGCCAACTCTCCAACGTCCGCCTGACCATGAACTCCCAGGGCCGCACCGAGACCCGCTACAACACCCTCCCCCGCTACGCCATGCTCCACGTAATCTATCGCCTCAACATCCAACCCAAAAAGAAATAACGTCTAATATTCGCGTTGTCATGAAAAAAATATTGCTTTTTCTCTTCGCTTTCATATTTGTCAGTAGTCCGGCTATTTTTGCGCGGATAGACTTTCAATGGGTATGCGGAAAAGTTGTGGATAGCTATACCAGAGAATTGATGGAGGATTTTCAGGCTGACTTGCTGCGTCCGGATTCAACGTTTATAAAGTCATATTTTGCACATGAATGCGATATCTATGACCAGCATATGAATCTTCTGATTGATAGCGTTCCAAAAAGCGACTTTATAATTTATGTTACTGCCGAGGGTTATTATCCACAGTTCATGAACGTAAAGCAGCCGGGAAAGGACGAATGGGCAATTGAGTTGTATCCGATAATGATGAATCGAATACCTTTTTATCAGCCTAAGCAGTTGGAGGAAGTGACCGTGACGGCCTCGAAGCTGAAAATGGTGATGAAGGGCGATACAATTGTTTATAACGCCGACGCTTTCGCCTTGGCTCAGGGCTCGATGCTTGACGGGCTGATAAGCCAATTGCCGGGAGTGGAGCTAAAGGGCAATGGCCAGATTTATGTTAACGGCAAGTTTGTCAATGAATTACTTGTCAATGGTGAGAATTTCTTTAAGGGCGATCCGAAGATAGCCTTGGAGAATCTGCCCGCCTATATGGTCAATGACGTGCAGGTTTATCACCGCGACGATTTCATGGAGCGCAAGACTAAAGATGAGCTTCCGTTGGTCATGGACGTAAAACTCAAGAAGCAATATAATAGAGGATGGATTGCCAATGCCGAGGCCGGTTACGGCACTTCAAACCGTTATTTGGGGCGCCTTTTCGGGCTGATGTTTACCCGCGATTCGCGCCTTTCCATCGTAGCCAACGCCAATAATACGAACGATGACCGTAAGCCCGGACAGACCGACAGCTGGAACCCTAACTGGCAAACCGCCGGACGAGCCGATATTGTCAAAGCCGGAATTGACTATCTTTGGAATTCGCGCCTGCGCAACTGGAAAGTGGAGACAAATTTGATGGCCGAGCATAAACGCGGCGACCTGCGTTCACAGCAAATTTCAGAAAAATATCTTGAAGGAGGCAATCTTTTCAGCACCTCCGAAAGCAAATCAATATCGCGTCAATGGCGAATCTCAACGGACGATAAAGTCTCGTTCCATATCCCCCGCGTGTGGATTGACCTCAAGCCGCGAGCTTCATTCATTCGCGAAAAGGCGGATAATCTTGACCGGTCAACAACGTCAAATGCACTGGGAGAACTGCTCAACTCGCTTGATGAGACAGCTGAGGTATATCGTCGCCTATGGGCGGTCGGCACGGATCTCAACGCCCGATGGCAACTGCCTCAGTCAACAAAAGAACTGATAGATAAATTCAGCTTCGAGTGGAAAGATCGCCATTTGGAATCACAAACCGAACGCAATCTGCTCTTCCCCTTGCAGACTGAGCTAAACGAGCGCCAAGCGCCTCAGGAGTACTTGCCCGAGCGCAGGCTCAAAGTGATGAATACGTTCAAGTATCAGGGCGCGTTTGAAATCTCACGTGTTTTCAGTCCAAAATACTATATAGCTTACACGTTCAGCCATGATAATCTGAATAGTACCAGAAATTATTTTGAGCAAGATGACTCTGATTTACCCTCTATCGCTGAACGTAATCTGACGCTCGTCCCGTCAAACACGTTCCATTACGTTGCCATCAATAATATCCACTCTATTGAGGGGCAGCTCTTTAACTTCTTCCCTCACGTCAATCTATTCGGCTCTCGCGAGCAGTTCAGCCTCGGCGCAACTCTCAAAGTCAGCTATGCCCCCGGACATATAAACTACCTCCATCAGGGCGAAACGCTACGTGCGAAACGCGCCCCGTGGTATTTCGAGCCCAAGGTTGACTTCAACATCGGCCTATTCCGCGGCACTTACGCTTATGAATCACGCCTTTGCAATCTGCTTGACCTCATAGATATTACTGACTCCGCAAATCCGCTGTTCATCTATGCCGGTAATCCTGACCTGAAAATCACCCGTGTTCATAAACTCGAACTCTATAGCTGGTGGTTCTACAGAAAAGGAATCATAATTGACGCAAAATTCCATAAGTATGAAAACATGGTCGCCCAATCGGCCAATTACGACATGACCACGGGAATTACAACCTTCCGCCCCGTCAATGTCAATGGCAACTGGGATGTAAGTGCTTCTGTTGACATCAACCGTGCCCTTGACCCCAAAAATAAATGGCAAATCAACTCCAATACCGGGTTCGGCTATCAAAACTCCGTAGACATAATCAACATGGAGGAAAACACCGTCTGCAACCTGAATCTCAGCGAAAAACTGAGCCTGACCTACAAGATAACCGACGGCATGGAAATCGCAGCCAAAGGTAACGCCGATTATCGTCGCGCAACTTCGCCCCGAGCAGACTTCTCAACCATTAACGCCGTGGACTTTGACTACGGCATCGTTTTCCGCGCGGTCAAACTCCCCTGGAACATGAGCGTCACCACTGACCTGATGATGCACTCACGCCGAGGATATGCTGATTCGCGTCTCAATACCAACGACCTTGTCTGGAACGCCCGCGTAGCCAAAAGCATCCTCCAAGGCAACCTCACCTTCGCCCTTGACGGCTTCGACATCCTCGGCCAACTCTCAAACGTCCGCCTCACCATGAACTCGCAAGGGCGCACTGAAACCCGATACAACACCCTCCCCCGCTACGCCATGCTCCACGTCATCTACCGCCTCAACATCCAACCCAAAAAGAAATAAAATTTACGGAAGAGTCCGATTAACATTATTTAATATTGATGAGCCGAATCATTGCCCGGTTAAGAATTATCTTTGCGGCAAAATTGTTTAACTATTGATTCATCATTATTATGGCAACTTACATTCTATTTTGGAATCCCGCGATTTCAAGTTATACCAAGAAAAGATTCTTACACGATTTCTTCACAAATAATAGCGTCGGCAACTGGAGCTTTCATGAACATGATGAGGTTGAAGACGGTGACTCTTTTTATATGATTCGATGTGGTGAAGGCCGAACGGGAATCGTGATGCGAGGTGAAATTACATCTTCTTGCTATGAGGATACAGATTGGTCACCAAAAAACCGCAAAAGCATCTTTTATGCCGATATTGACCCCCACTTTAACATCAATCCATGGTCTGAGGCACCGATGTTGACTCCCGAAATCCTGACAGAGGTTCTTCCGGACTTCAACTGGTTTGGCGGACATTCCGGGCGTAGGCTATCGAACGACATGGCCGATAAATTGGACGACTTATGGTTCCGCTATCTTGACGCCAACAAAGCAATGTTTATTGAAGGAGATGCCTCTTATGATGAATATAACTCTAATTTATTCCCGGAAAAAATTGAACGACAATTGCTGGATAAGACCGGAGGTCGCTGTGAAGTCTGCGGATATTCTTATGAGGGTATATTCGGTAAACATGATGACGAACACTTTCCTCAAATCAAACCATCAATAATAGATTCGCACTATCTTAATCGCCTGTTCTACAATCTTTGCAAGAACTGCAAACAAGTACCCTACAAATACTTAGCCCAAAAGTTAAGCGCCTCCTCAGGAAAACAGGACTAATTGCGGGAAAGGATGCGGAGATGACGCGGCAGGAGATTATTGGCGCGTGACCCGAGATTGTTTACCCAGCCTAAGGGGCGTCCTTCAAAGGTCAGGAGTGTCAAGCCTCGGGGAGTGTCAGTCGGCAGACTGATGGCGTCACGGCGAAGGAATTGCAGAGCCATTTCGAGATCCACTTCCGCCTGCGGCCACTCCTTTGCAGTCCAATCATATCTGAGGGCGGCGGCATGAGTCGGAATCATCTCGCGCCCCTTGGGTTCGGAATCAATAGAGCCGAAGCGGAGCACTCGTGTGGCCTTGCTGAGAATCTTTTCAGTCAGCGGTTTAGACGAACGTTCACCCTCACCGGGTTTGCGGAGAATGGCAATGTAAAGGCCCTCGCCGCGCACCAGATGCGGATAAAAATGACCGTTGACAACTCCGGGCATCGTAGGCAGGGCGACAGGTTCGGCGCCATATTGCTCCTGCAGCCATCGCACCTGATCTTCATCTTCGGCGCGGGCAAACGTGCACGTAGAGTAAATCAGGTATCCACCGGGGCGTAACAAAGGCCAAACGGCTTCAAGGATTTCTCTTTGGAGCCGCGCACAAGACTCCACTAACCCCGGAGTCCATTGCTCCACGGCCTTGGTATCTTTCCTCATCATTCCCTCGCCTGAGCAGGGAACATCGGCCGCTATCACGTCGAAACAACCTTCGGGTAACCGGCTAAGTTTCTGGGCCGGCCCTACGGTGATAGCCACATCCGGAGACCCCCAACGCATAAGATTCTCATCAAGAGCGGCGGCGCGGGACGGGTCTGCCTCATTGGCCACGACGAATGACCCCGCAGGGAGCGAATCAATCGCCGCAGTAGTCTTCCCGCCGGGAGCCGCGCAGCAATCGAGATACTGCACCGGGCGCTCAAGACCTAAGGATTCGATAACGGCGGAAATCGCCATTGATGAAGGGTCCTGAACGTAGTAAAGTCCCTGATGGAGGCGGGGATCAAACGTAAACTGCGGACGCTCGTCAAGGTATTCCCCTTGATGACACCAGGGGACAATATCAGCCCCCGGGACCGGAGCGCACCCCTTCAACCGATTATGACGGATGGCAACACAGGGATTACCCGACATCAACTCGTCGAGCAATCCCTGCGCATCAGGTATGGAGTCGTCGCCCAAAATGCGGGCGACGAACTCTTGGGGTAAATTTTTATTCACTTATTTATCGCAATTGCAGCCCTTATCGGCGCAATCACAGCCTTCGCCGCAACTGCCGCCATTGCAACCGCATCCGCCGGCCTGAGCCTGCTGAATGGCGATTTCTTCGGCCGTAGCTTCACGTACTTTAAGCACCTTACCAACCAGCTTAACGGTCTTGCCGGCAAGAGGATGGTTAAAGTCAACGGCTACACGCACGCTCTTGTCCTGAATCTCAATGACGGTGGCAGGCACCGGTTGACCCATATTGGTTTGAAGCATGATTTTTGCTTCGGGATGAATCTGCTCGGGATCAATTTTGCCGTCAACCTCGAATATTTCCTTGGGAAGTTCTTCGATACGCACGAAATCGTCCTGATATTCGCCAAAACCTTCCTGAGGTGTCATCGTGACGTCAAAACAATCGCCATCGGTCTTCCCTTCAAGAGCATCAAGAAGGGCGGGAAGCATGTGGGGGGTTACGCCAAAGATGAACTTTTCAGGATCAGTGGCGGGCACTTCGTGGATTTTTTCTTCGGAGCCGTCGGGCTTCACATCGTAAATATCATAGGCAACTTCAACAAACTTGCCAGGTTCAATTTTCTGTGACATAGTGTCTTTTTCGGTTAATAGTTAAAGGTTTCAGTTTTCAGGAGACTCCGAAGACTTCCGGAGCCTCCTTTCTTACCTTTAAACGCTTGATTTCAGCGAATTGTTTACCAAATAATGACGCGTTCAGCTTCGGGGCGCCACATCTTGTCGCCCTCCTTGATTCCGAACGCGCGGAAGAAAGGCTCAAGGTTACGCAGGCTGACATTAACGCGCAGGTTGCCGAGGGAGTGAACATCACCAACGGTCAGTGAACGGATTTCCTCGTCGCGGATGTTCTGGGCCCACAGATTGGCATAGTTCATATAGAACACCTGCTCCGGGGTGAAGCCTTCAATCTTGGCGGCATCAGAATTAACGTCTACGCCTTTCTGCGTCTGGGAGTTAAGGAACGCGGTCATGGCCACACGAAGGCCACCCTGGTCAGCAATGTTTTCGCCAAGAGTATAGGTGCCGTTGGCATGGAGGCCGGGAAGCACTTCTACGGCGTCGAACTGAGCCACGAGGCCCTGAGTCAGTCCGGCAAAAGCCTCGGCATCAGCGTCGGTCCACCAGTTGACCATATTACCGGCCTTATCGAAATTGCGGCCCTGGTCGTCAAACCCGTGGGTCATCTCATGGCCGATAACCACACCGATACCGCCATAGTTTTCAGCGTCGCTCGCTTCGGGGTCGAAGAAAGGAGCCTGGAGAATCGCAGCCGGGAAGACGATTTCGTTGGCCATCGGG
>CAMWSN010000083.1 GCA_947176925.1 uncultured Porphyromonadaceae bacterium | reverse complement strand
GGGTACCGATTGTCGCGCCGAATCCGTTGGTGATAATCATGAACAGCCCTTGGGCAGAGCTGCGGATTTCAGGCGAGGTCTCCTGGTCAACGTAAAGGCCACCGCTGACGTTGAAGAAGTCAAAGGCGATACCGTAGACGATACAGCTCAGAACGAGCATCCAGACACCATCAGCGGGATTTCCGGCACCAAACAAACCGAAGCGAAGTACCCAGGCGAACATTGACATAAGCATTACGCCCTTAATCCCAAAGCGCTTGAGGCAGTAGGGAATCAAGAGGATGCAGAGAGTTTCAGAGCATTGGGAGATAGCAATGATAGCATTAGCATTTTCAGCTGCCCAAGCGCCGGCATATTCGGCAATGCCTTTGAATGATTGGATATAAGTATTGGCATATCCGTTTGTAATCTGAAGGGAAACACCAAGGAGCATGCTGAAAAGGAAGAATATGGCCATTTTCTTTTGCTTGAAAAGAGCAAAAGCTTTAAGACCAAGCTTTTCAGCCATGGAGGCATTGGCATTGGCTTGGGACGTAGGGCAGTTAGGCATAGTAATGGAGTAGGCTGCCATCAAGAGGCTAAAGACTGCCGAGGTGATAAACTGCCAGTAAGAGTTTTGAAACGATACGCCCTCAAATGACATGAAATTAACAAACAGCATTGCGCAGATGAATCCGATAGTGCCCCAGATTCGAATGGGAGGGAAAGCCTTGACTGTGTCCAGTCCGGCCTTATTCAGCGCATTGAACGCTACGGAGTTGTTCAGTCCGATGGTAGGCATAAAGAAAGCCACTGAGAGCGAGTAGAGCGTGAACAGGGGTGCAAGATGAATCTGATGGCTGAGCAGGCAGTAGAGACCTGCGGACCCCATGAAAAGTCCTCCGAGCAGATGGCAGAGGCTCAACATTTTCTGGGCGGGAATCCAGCGGTCAGCAATGATGCCTACAATAGAGGGCATGAACAGCGAGACGATGCCCTGCATGGCGTAGAACCAGCCAATGCTTTCGGCGAATCCGCTAATGGCGAGAAAACTGCCCATGGAGGTCAGATAAGAGCCCCAAATGGCAAATTCTAGAAACCCTAACAGCGAGAGTTTGAGTTTTATTAATCCCATAAATTTTCGTTATCTTTTTTGTGATTGATGATTTCGGTTAGTCGTGCCGCCTCTTCGTAGTCTTCACGCTCTTCGGCTGCTGAGCGGAGTTTTTCAAGTTCTTCCACGGGGAGATCTTCATCCGAGGGCGCTTTCGTTTCGTTCGCGTTGGCCTGAGAGTGGGCTATGTTACTTTCGTCAAGAATAAAGCCACATTCATTGATGATTTCCTGAGTGGTATATATCGGAGCTCCGGTTCGCATGGCGATAGCTATTGCGTCAGAGGTCCGGGAATCAAATTTTACTCGTCTTTCTCCATCGGTAAAACTAATTTCCGAGTGGAAGATTCCGGCTTCGAACTTATGGACGAATACTTCGACATTTGCAATTCCGTAAGCCATTGCAAACGAAGCAAAAAGATCGTAGACTAATGGTCGCGGAGTCACTTTGCGGTCCATCCTTACGGCAATTGCCCTCGCCTCGGCTTCACCGATGACTACGGGAATTTTCACCGGCCCGTCGGTTTGTTCAAGGATGAGCGCATACGCTCCCTGTTTGATTTGGCCCACGCTGAGGCCCATTACTTTAAGTCGGATTCTGCTGTCGCTCATGTTCTTTATTTATAAGGTTATAACTCCGCTACCATAGCAGATTCGTCGGTCGGAGGAATAAATTACGGCATATTGGCCCGGGGCGATACCCTGAACCTTTTGCTCGCTTTCAATGATGAATTTCCGCTCGTCAAGCTGCGTTAACTTGGCTTTCATAAACTCCGGCGTATGGCGATTTTTAAAGCATATTTCCGTAAGCTCCGGATTTTTGGTGATCCAGTGCATTTCGTCAATGTTGATAATTCGACCATACTGTTTTTCAGTATCGTAGCCGTTAGAGACGTAAATGACGTTATCGTCAACGTTTTTGCGAACTACATACCACGGGCCGCCACTCAATCCGAGGCCTTTACGCTGACCAATGGTGTGGAACCAGTAGCCCCGGTGAGTTCCGAGTTTGCGTCCGGTCTCCAACTCGATTATCGCACCCGGCTTTTCACCTAGATGGCGGCGTATAAAATCGTTATAATTTATGTTTCCAAGGAAGCAGATGCCCTGGCTGTCGCGGCGGAAAGCATTAGGAAGCTTAGCCTCTACCGCTAATTCACGTACACGACTTTTAGGCATATCGCCGATGGGAAACATTGCGTGAGTCAACTGAGAATAGGTTATGCGCGCTAAAAAATCGGTCTGGTCCTTGACCGGGTCTGGGGCTGTGCCGAGATAGGTCAGTCCGTCAGGACCGACAAGGGTAGTCGCGTAATGGCCCGTCGCGGTTTTGTCAAATTCATGGCCCCACCGCTCATCGAAGTATCCGAACTTGATGATGCGGTTACACATTATGTCAGGATTCGGAGTCAAACCGGCCTTGACAGTGCGCAGGGCGTAGTCCATCACGTGATCCCAATATTCCTGATGAAGCGAGACCACTTCAAAAGGTAGATTATAATGGGCGGCAATGTAGCGACACATTTCTATGTCTTCATCAGCCGAGCAGTCTCCTTCGCCGTTGTCGAGGCCTATGCGGATGTAGAAGAGCGTGATGTCATGGCCTTGTTCAACCAAGCGATGAACGGCTACGGCGCTGTCAACGCCTCCGGAAATCAGAGCTGCAATTTTCATAGACCTGCGGATTTTACTAATTGTTCACAATTGGCCGTCAAGAAATTTATGGGCATCAATCGGGAGGTAATGACCATGTGTTCGTCGGTCAGGTAGACCGATGGATTTGTTCTGAGATCAAAAATTGTTTCAGCGTTCGGAAGGGCGACGGCTCGCCATCCCTGAGGCAGGTTTTTAGTGGAGTTCCACCAGCTTTCGTCAGGTGTTCCGGCGCATATCAGGATGGGTTGAATCAGTCCGGCATCGGTCAGTTTACTGACGGCTACATTGCCCGCAAAGAAGACGCGGTCTGTACGGCCCGCTTCAGGGCGTTCAAAGATTAAAATATATGTCTGTACGCCTTGAACGCTATCGTTAAGGTTTGATTTTACGCCGTTTATATCGTAAACCTCAAGTGAAGGTAGAGATTGTCCTTCAGATGAATTCTTTATTATCTTTGCTTGGCCAACGTATTTGGCGCGCTCTTCAGCCTTGAATTTTTTATAGCTTGCAGCGGCTTCGGCAAAGGGTCGATATACTTCCGGTGAGAATGTCGCAGATGTGTCAGAATAAAACTTTGCTTCGGCAATGTTGAGGAGGGTGCGGAAGTCGGCCGGTTTCTTCTGGGTGTTTTTGATCAGGACATCAATGCTTGCAAAGACTGTATCGGCCTGAGCATGCGGAATGAAAGAGGCGAAGTCACTGATGGTCTGCTCCATGCGCGCCGTAGAGCTGTATGCGCTTTTCCAGGGACAGCGGTCCCAGAAGTGTTCTACTATATAATTTGCTCGGGGACGGCCATAAGGCAGCGCCTCCGGAGCCGTCGGGTATGGAAACCACGTTTCGGCGATGGCCATGAAGGCGGAAAGAATAGTTAATATGCTGATTGTAATACGGTTCATTTGTATACTCTTTTTTCAATCTGCAAAATTAACAAAAATTCGTCAACCCCCCAAATTGTTTACCTTAAAAATAATTAAAAGAGGTTAGGATATAATGAGGCCGCTCACTTCGTTAGCTAAACTGATAACTGACGGGGATGAGCGGCCTTGAATATTTGCTTAATGCTTATTTAGCCTTTGATTGCAGCAATGCCGGGGAGGATTTTGCCCTCGATAGCTTCGAGGAGGGCACCGCCGCCGGTTGATACGTAGCTGACTTCATCAGCGAGGCCAAACTTGTTGACGCAAGCTACTGAGTCACCGCCGCCGACGAGGGAGAAGGCGCCGTTTTTGGTAGCTTCAACAACTGCATCGGCAATGGCACGGGAGCCTCCGGTGAAGTTGTCAAATTCGAAGACGCCGGCGGGACCGTTCCAAAGGATAGTCTTGGCGGGGAGAATAGCGGCCTTGAAAAGTTCGCGGCTCTTGGGACCGGCATCCATGCCTTCCCATCCTTCGGGAATTTCCATTACGGAGCAAATCTGAGTGTCACAGTCGTTCTTGAAAGCATTGCCCGCAACGCAGTCAACACCAAGCACGAGGTTAACACCCTTCTCCTTAGCCTTCTTCATGATGTCGAGGGCGAGATCGAGTTTGTCAGTTTCGCAGATTGAGTCACCGACGTTGCCACCCATAGCCTTGGCGAAGGTGTAGGTCATGCCGCCGCATAGAATCAGGTTGTCAACCTTATCCATGAGGTTTTCGATGATGCCGATTTTGGTTGAAACCTTTGAGCCTCCCATGATAGCGGTGAAGGGGCGCTTGATGTCGCTGAGGATATTGTCAACGGCCTGCACTTCTTTTTCCATCAGGTAGCCGAGCATTTTGTCTTCAGGCTGGAAGTAATCGGCGATAACGGCAGTAGAGGCGTGTTTGCGGTGAGCGGTACCGAAGGCGTCGTTAACGTAAACGTCAGCGTAGGAAGCCAAGGTCTTGGCAAATTCCTTCTGAGAAGCCTTCATGGCTTTCTTTGCTTCTTCGTATGCGGGATCTTCCTTGTCGATGCCTACGGGTTTGCCCTCTTCTTCAGGATAGAAGCGGAGGTTTTCGAGCAGGAGGACTTCGCCGGGCTTGAGAGTTGCGGCTTCTTCAGCAGCCTTGGCGCAATCAGGAGCGAACTTCACTTCGGTGCCAAGGTGTTTGGCCACTACGTCCTTAATCTGGCCGAGGCTCATTTTGGGGTTCACCTTGCCTTTGGGTTTGCCCATGTGGCTCATGATGATGAGCGAGCCGCCGTCAGCAAGAATCTTTTTCAGAGTGGGGAGAGCGCCGCGGATACGGGTATCGTCGGTAACGTTGCCGTTCTCATCCAGGGGCACATTGAAGTCAACACGGACAATCGCCTTTTTGCCGGCGAAATTGTAATTGTCGATTTTCATTTTAGTTAGTAGTTTTTATGGTTAATCGTTTTGTTATAGTTTCGTGCTGCAAATTTACGGAAAAATCCTTGAAAATTCAATTTTTTCAGTGTTAATTCATCTAAATTTTATCAATGGGCTCATCCGGAAGATAGTCACGCCGCGCCGGGGTACCTATAACGGAGTCCCATTGCATCGGTGAAAGGCCTGTAGCCGGGCGTTTTGTGGTCAGGTTTTCATCGGAGAAGATTTCTCCTTTTCTGATTTCACGGGAGGCGACGATGGATTTCCGGGCAATGCTGACGTTGGTTTTTTCCGAATCGGTCATTACTTTTTCTTTTCGGCCGAGTGCCTGTTCGATGGTTCGGATTCCATTTACCATCTCGGCTAATTCCGTAGGGGTCAATGATGCTTTATGGTCCGGGCCCGGCAGCTCACGCGATAGGGTAAAGTGTTTTTCGATAACCTCGGCTCCGAGGGCTGCTGCGGCAAGGGGAATGGCGATTCCGAGCGTATGGTCGCTGAATCCTACGCCATTGCATCCGAGTTCTCGGAGCGACTCCATTGCCCTAAGGTTGACGTCCACGGGCGGAGTTGGATATTGGGTATTGCAGTGAAGCAAAGTTATTTGGTCGCGTTGAAGGCCGGCGTCACAAAGAGCTTGAACGGCTGCGTTTATTTCCGGAAGGGAAGACATGCCTGTTGACATTACTACGGGTTTACCCTGGCGGGCAATGGTACGGAGATAGGGCAGGTTAGTGATTTCTCCCGAGGGTATTTTCCAGAAGTCCATGTTCAGGGCTTCGAGTTCGCGTATACTGTCAAGGTCAAATGGGGTGGAGAGGAAACCTATTCCGCAGCGATTACATTCGTCGGCAATGTCCTTGAAGTCATTGATTGTTAGCTCTAAAGCTTTCAACATCTCAAGTTGAGTTTGTCCTGATGTTGGGTCATTCGCTGCTTGATACTCGGCTTTTGGTGCCGATTTGCTGACAAGTTTTTCAGCTTTGAATGTTTGAAACTTTACATAGTCAGCTCCGGCTTTAGCTGCGGCATGTACCATCTCCAATGCGCGTTCTTTCGACCCGCAATGGTTAACTCCGGCTTCGGCTATGATTGTTATCATTTGTTTAGAGTTTAGTGTTTAGTGTTTAGAGGGGGAATTTTTCATTATTCGCGCCGGGTTGCCTGTGTAGGTGCCGGGATTGAGTATATCGGAGACCACAGCTGCGGCCATGCCTATGATGGCGCCGGAGCATATTTTGACGCCATTGCGAATAGTTGCATTGGCGCCAATGATGACGTCAGAACCAACTTCAACTCCTCCGCAAATAGTGGCTCCGGGACCTACAAAACAGTTCTCGCCGAGAGTGACGCTATGTTCAATGATTGCACCGGAGTTAATGATACAATGTTTGCCTATTTTCGCTCCGTTGATAATCACTCCGTGCATTACGGCTGATCCGGCACCAAGTTCGGTCGGGTTTACGCAATTAGCGGTGGAGGCTATAAGGGTGAGAAATTTGTGGCCGGGAGTCAGTCGGTCAATGAGCTTGCGGCGGGAGGATAATGAGTCATTCGCTCCTAAAGCTACGGCGATATGAACCCATTCGGAGTCAACGGCTTCATCTGTTCCGAGATATTCAATTGTCATTCCTTTAACGGGTTTAACGTCAGTGTAACCCTTGACATTAATTACCGAAGGTATCATTTGAAGTAGTGAGCGGCAGTGACCTCCTCCGCCAATCAGAGTCAGTTCCATATCAGCGATTATAAATTTCAGGTTTGTAACGGTTCAGGTTATCCGGATTTGTAAACCATTTTATGGTTTTTTCCAGGCCTTGACGTAGGCTCACTTGCGGCCGCCATGATGTAAGCGACGTGATAACCGAATTATCGCCGCACAAGCGCATGACCTCACTATCCTTAGGCCTTAAACGAGCCGGGTCCGTCACAAAGTTGATTTCCCGACCCATGATTTCAGCAATAAGGCGAAGGGTATCACCCATGGAGATCTCAGTTCCGGAGGCAATATTGATTTCTCGGCCTTCCAGACCGGGAGTTGTGCCTAAGGCGATGAATCCGCGGCATGTATCCTCAACGAAATTAAAGTCGCGGGTTGGTCTGAGGTCGCCACACTTGATTTCCGTCATTCCGGAGGCTATCTGGGAAATTACCGTCGGGATGAAGGCGCGGGCACTCTGACGCGGTCCGTAGGTGTTAAACGGGCGGGCGATGACTACGGGTAACTCAAAAGCATTGTGAAAGCTCAGCGCCAAGGCGTCAGCACCGATTTTGGTGGCCGAATATGGGCTTTGAGGTTGCTTGGGGTGAGTTTCGGGAATGGGGACTTCGATTGCAGTTCCGTAGACTTCACTGGTTGAAGTGATTACCAAGCGTTTAACACCGGCGGCGCGAGCTGCCTGACAAATGTTTAATGTGCCCTTGACGTTGGTGTCGACGTAACTTTCCGGAGCAATATAGCTATAAGGAATGGCAATCAGGGCGGCAAGATGGTAGATTACGTCACATCCCTGCGCGATTTCGCGACAGAAGGAAGAATCTCTGATGTCTCCGCAAACAATCTCCAGCCCGGGATGACTTACGCCATCAAGCCAGCCCCAGTTATTAAATGAGTTATATTGGCAAAGAGCCCGGACTTCATTGCCCTCCTTAAGGAGCATTTCCGTTAGGTTCGACCCGATGAAGCCGTCAGCCCCGGTTACGAGTACTTTCATTGCTTTTTTAGAGTATAAGTGATTGTTTGATCGTCGTTTTCAAACGTCAGAATAAGTTTTTTCCCGTTTATTTTATCGTAATGGAGCACGTTTAAGCCTTTTTTGAGCATGCTTTCAGCCGGGGGATTGAAGTCGTAGGCGAAGTCGCCGTCGGCCGTGTAGCTGAAGTCGAGGGTTATGGTTCCGTCATTATGCTCCTTGAATTCGGCAAAGCGTTGGCGATATTCGTTATGGGGATAGGTGACGACAATGTCGCAAACGTTAGTTTGAAACTTGAAAAACATATTGCGGGTATAGTCTGTTTTCTTGACGCCGTCAATGGTGATTTCTTCACATTGCCATGTCCCGAACCAGAATCCGATGTCGCCGTTATTATGAGTGCATGAAGCAGTCAAAAGGGCCACAAACCCTATTAGTAGGAGAGTCAGTCTACGCATGGGATCGATTTTTTAGTTTTAAAATTGAATATTCCTGAATAAGAAACCGATACAAGGGCACCGAGATTATTGGTGTATACCGATTTCCCGGCGTCAAAGGCAAGCTGAGCGCCCACTTTTAGCCCCTCGACTGTTTTCGGACGCCATGTTACTTCGGCCATAGCGCTGAATGAGCCGGTAATCTTAGATGCGGGAATGAAGATATTACCGTAATAGCGGCGGTAATTTGCCATGGCACGATATGAGAGTTCCGGAATAAAGTCGCCCTCCACGGCTGCGTGGATGCCCCAGAAGCGGTTATGCAAGTATCTGGTAGTCGCGCCGTCGGTATTTCTAACGGGTTGCACGGCCATTGGAGTACCGATTGACATTCCATAGAGTGCATATCCGTTATACCAGGCATTGTTATAATAATCATCGGCACCAGTGGCGCGGTTTGAGTTCAGTTCCGTGCCGGGATGATCGTCATAATCATAGTGCATCGGACCGCTTTGGTTCATGAAGGAAATGACCTCGATGAGCGCACCGCTGAGCAGACCTCGCTTGGCAGGCTTCCACTCGAGCCCCCATAGGCCGTCCCAGCCGTTGAGTTTGCCAACACCGGAGCCGTCTTCCCAGGGCGATTGCATGTAAGCCTTGATTTCCGAGCCATTGCGCAGGCGATAGCGCAGGTGAAGATCCCAGTTACCCAAATGGTTGCCGACAACGTATGTTTCCCCTTCGCGAGGCACGAGCATATCGATAAAGTCGCGAAACTTGACTCCGTGGCCTTCGGTGCCATAAAGCTGTCCGTTACGATAATAATGTGTGTAGCCGCCAAACTGAGCGCAGGCCTGCATGCCGACGGTCACTGAGAAATTCTCTGACGGCTTTGTCCGGAAATAGAGGTTTTTGTAGTTATACCACCATCCCTGATTGATATGATAGTTAAAATAGTTGAAGCGGTCGTCCTGCCAGTGGTTATCTGTGCTTTTATAATAGCCTATTTCTCCTTGGATTTGAACCCAACCGCGAGTGAACGGAATGTTTTGGAAGTCAATAAATCCGGCTCTTGCGCCCGGAATTGGGCGGGAATTTGAGCTTTCAGAGAGATCGCCGGAGGTCAGGCACTCATTTAGCAGTTTAGAGTGGAACTCCTCGAGCCCCCCGGTCAGGAATACTCCGCGAAACTTCACTTCGCCGTAAAGTTGATGAAGCCAAA
>CAMWSN010000082.1 GCA_947176925.1 uncultured Porphyromonadaceae bacterium | reverse complement strand
GTGCTTGATGGCGCGGCGGGTATCGATGCGGGCTACATATGGACCATACGTAATTATGAGACCCAGCCGGGCGGACTATTCCACTTCGATTCGTTTTACAAGGAATTAGGCTGGGCCTACGGCCTTGGAATCCGCATGGACTTCACTTACTTCCTATTGCGCTTTGACTTAGGCATGAAAGCTTACAACCCGGCAATAAACCAGGAACCATGGCCGCTTACTCATCCACAGTGGCGTCGGGATGCGACGTTACATTTTTCCGTAGGCTACCCTTTCTAAAAAAATCTGCAACATGAAACCTCTCGTAATTTTCGATCTTGACGGAACTCTCCTGAACTCCATCGCAGACCTGGCTCATGCGGCGAACCATGCATTGGCTGTATGCGGCTATCCGACTCATGATTTGGCAACGTATCCTTTCTTTGTGGGTAACGGCGTCGGACGGCTGCTTGAGCGCGTGCTTCCGCCAGAACACCGTGACCCGGAATCGGTCAGTTATCTGCGCAACGTCTTTGAAGAATACTATGACCGCCATCTATGGGATCATACCATCCCCTACCCCGGAATTGAGGATTTGCTCCATGAATTAGCGGCTCGCGGGTATAATCTTGCCGTGGCCTCAAACAAGTACCAGTCAGCCACTTCATCGCTGATAGCCCACTTCTTTCCACGCTTACCATTTGAGAGCGTCCACGGGATGCGCCCTGGAATTCCGGCGAAGCCTGACCCATCGATTGTGTTTGATATTTTACGCGATGTGCCGACTCCGAAGGCCATGGTAACCTACGTTGGCGATAGCGGCGTAGACATGGAGACGGCGCGCAGGGCTTGCGTGCGCAGCGTCGGCGTAACCTGGGGGTTCCGCCCCATTGCCGAACTGCGCCAGTATTATGCGGAAAATATCATCTCAGACCCGGCAGACCTTCTGCGTCTCTGCCCGAAGATTTAGAGCGACGGGCAAACCATCAGGGGCGTGTCCGGGTGGCGGCGGGCAAGGTAACGGCGGATAAAACCGACGGTATCATCTGCGATACGCGGGTCCCTGCTGTCGAAATGCTGATTGTAGATAACTGAGTGGAGAGGAATCGCGCGACGCTCAAGGGCTTCGAGCGAGAGCAGAGTATGATTAATAGAGCCGAGGGTTCCGTTAGTGACCAAGGCCACGGGAAGGCCGCGCGAGGCAATGTAATCAATGGTCCAGAAATCGTCCGTCAGCGGGACCATAAGGCCACCGGCGCCTTCAAGGAGGACCACGTCATAACGCGAATCAAGTTCCTCCATAGCGCGATCAATAGCGTCAAAATCAATTTCGCGTCCATCAATTTCAGCAGCCAACTGAGGCGAACAGGGATAGGAAAAAATTTGAGGAGCCGTTAACCCAAGCTCGTCCTCGGGCAGTTCACCGGTGCCCATAATCCGCCGGTGAACGTCAATATCCTCGGAACGGCCAACGTTGCCGGTCTGAATAAACTTTTGGGTGATAACGCTGACACCTTTATTCGCGAATTCACGTGCGAGCCATCCGGCTGCATAGCTCTTTCCGGCATCAGTATGGATTCCGCTGATGAAGATTACCATTTCTTTCTAAGAATCAAATATACAGGTTGAAAAGTAAGAGAAACGCGTCCGTCAGGACGTCGGGGCCAAAGACGTTCGATTTCGCGGACTGAGACTGCCGAAGGACGGGCATTTACGCCTGTGTCCCGGCAATGTCGAAGGGCATCTAAGGGAGAGTCAAAGACCTTGATAATCTTTCCGCTGTGGAGTTCAAGTATTTCCATATCGGCGGGAATAATTCGGCGAATGGACTCCTCGGAGAGATAAGGAAGAGGGACCACTCCACACTCGGTCAACTCCCGGAAAGTCTGTGGCCCGAAGGTAGAAATCACAGCTAATCCACCGGGGGTAAGGACTCGCGCCACTTGAAGGAGAAAAGCGGCTGGTGAGTTGAACCACTGCATGGTTGAAGCCGCGACAACGGCACCGAGAGAATCGGAAGGGACGTCGCGCAAGTCGGTCTCGCCATCAGCTCGGGTCACGCCTTCGGATTCAGAGGCTATATCCCACAGAATCAACTCATCAGGCTTGATTCTCTTGGAATAAATCTCGGCAAAAGTGCCCTCTCCGGCGCCGATTTCAAGGATCCTCCCTCCGGGCTGTTTGGGCCGATGTTTGAGCCAAAGTTCAAGGAGATGGTCAAGGACACGACTTTGGACCGTAGCTTCCTGCCGGTAAGTCTCGCGGCCACGGGTGAAGCGCGATATGACGCAATCTTTGTTGATCAGCAAGCGCTCCAAGATTACATGAAAATCAGGGAAATGCGATCCCTCAATCTCAATGATCTCAGTGTGGCCGCTCCATGCACGGCGTTGGTTTTCAGGGGGAAAAATGCGGTCATCGGATAAAATTATCGCGTAATCCCAGCGGAACGACACGGGAGAGGAGGGGAAATTGAGCAGTTCACGCTGCAATTCCTCAATAGATCGCTGACCCCGGGGCATATCAGCAGCTCCCATCCGTCGGCGGAACTTGGTTAGCGACTGCTCGCTAAGACGCTCGGCGGTCATTTTAAAGACATCAACGGGAATACCCTCGGAGTCGCTTACCGGATTAGGTGTACCGTTGACGGCGATAGTCAGCGTAAGGGGAAGTTTAGAGTCACGGAGCGCAATTTCGGCAGCATGGACTCCCAACGACCAAGCTAAGACCACGACCTCTTTGTATCCACTGATATCGGGTAAATCAAAGAGCAAATATTCAGAAACTACGGCAATATCATAGCCGGGGAGTTCAAATTCCTCATCAGGAGAAGGTATGGGAACGCTCCAGCCATTGAAGACGAGCAGCAACCGCTCGCATCCTTCATCTTTTTTCAAAAAATCAACTCTCATAGTGTTGTCATCACCTCCTGAAGGCGTATAATATCATCATTTTTTAAGTCGGCACTCAGCGAGAAGCGCAGCCGCTCGGTCCCGGGCGGGACGGTAGGAGTGCGGATAGGGAGGACCTTGAATCCTCGCTCGAGCAGGGCTGCGGAAAGTTGAAGGGCAGACTCGCTTGAGCCGGTAATCAGCGGCTGAATATGAGAGGGTGCAGAGTGACTTCCCAAGGCCTGAGCAAGTAATGAAGAGAGTTCGCGCAAATGAGTCCGCCGCTCCTCCATTTCGGGGACACGCTCCATTACGAACCGACTCCACGCCACGTTAAGGGGGGGTAAAGCCGTAGAGAAGATGAGCGAGCGGGCCGTATTGACAAAATAGTCAAACATCTGCGGCGATCGGCTTACGATAAAAGCGCCCACGGAACCGATAGCCTTGCCAAGAGTGCCGATAATGAAGTCGACGCCCTCAATATCAACAGCTAAGCCAAGCCCGGAGGGGCCACAGACTCCTAAGGAATGGGCCTCATCAACGTAGAGCAACGCGTTGGGATAGAGGCTCTTGATGCTGGCAATATCTTCGAGGGGCGCTGAGTCACCATCCATTGAATAGACGGACTCGACAACGATTAATACCCGTTCATAATCTGCTGCCTTTTTAGCGAGGATACGGTCCAGATGGTTGACATCGTTATGTTTGAATCGCTCAAAAGGTGCACGACTAAGCATGATGCCGTCAATTATAGAGGCATGGACAAGCTTATCGGCAACAATCAGGGTTCCGTTTTTAGCCAAGGAAGCTACGGCTCCGGAATTGGCATGATAGCCGGAATTAAAAAGGAGCGCACGGCCTCCATAATATTCGTTGAGCAGCGATTCGAAGCGTTGGAACTCGCGTTGATCCGCAGCCAAAAGCCTTGAAGCGGAAGCACTGAGACTCAGCTCCCTACCCTCGCCGTCCATAAACTCGCGATGCAGATTCGAGTCAGCGGCTATACCGAGATAATCATTTGAGGATAGGTCAATTATTCCCTTGTCAGGCGCTCCGGAAGGGAGAGCGCGAAAATTATTTTCGCGGCGCAAGAGTGAAAGGGTCTCAATGTATCGGTTCATCGAATAATTTCAAGGGTTTCTGAGACAAGAGTGGTCAGCTCATCATCTGAAATCACATAAGGGGGCATAACATACACGTTTCGGCCGAAGGGGCGCACCCAGATTCCGCGCTTGACACACTCCTTCTGAAACTCACCGACGTTGACCGGCTCTTTCATTTCAATTACGCCTATAGCACCGAGTATGCGGACATCTGCCACAGAATCAAACCTTCGGGCCGGAGCCATCAACCTCTCCAACATCGAAGAAATGTGGGCGATTCGTTCAGCCATGGGCTGTTCGGATAGGATTTTCAGACTTTCCAAGGCAACGGCACAAGCCAAAGGGTTAGCCATAAAGGTCGGGCCGTGCATCATCACCCCGGCTTCACCACGGGAAATATCGTCGGCCACCTGCTTGTTGGTCAACACGGCGCTCATGGTCATATATCCGCCGGTAAGTCCCTTGCCAACGGTCATTATGTCGGGTTCAACTCCGGCATGCTCGCAGGCAAAGCATCGCCCGGTGCGCCAGAAGCCGGTTGCCACTTCATCAAAAATCAGGTAAAGTCCCAACTCAGAGCAAACGCGCCGCAAAGCGCGAATATATTCCGGATGATAAAACCACATTCCGCCGGCGCCTTGGACTATCGGTTCAAGGATGACTCCGGCAAGTTCATCGGCATGCTCGCGAAGGAGCCTTTCCATCGGCTGGAAATCCTCGGGATCCCACTCCCGGCCAAACCTGACGGTAGGCTGCGGCGCAAAATAGCGCACAGGGAGAGCCGAACCGAAAGCGCCGTGCATCCCGGTGACGGGGTCACAGACGGACATGGCATTCCAGGTATCGCCATGATAGCCGCTGCGAATAGTAGCGAAGTTTGTCGCTTTATGGGAGCCGGTTTTACTGATTCGGGCCTGGACGGCCATTTTCATTGCCACTTCGGTAGCCACGGAGCCGGAGTCGGCATAAAAGATATTATTCATTGACTCGGGGGCAAGCTCCAAGAGCTTTTTTCCCAGCTCAATTGCAGGTTCGTGAGTGAGTCCGCCAAACATCACGTGGCTGACTTTTTCCATCTGGCGAGTTAACGCGGAGTTTAATCGCGGATTATTGTAGCCGTGAATTTCACACCACCATGATGCCATCCCGTCAATCAGTGCGGTTCCGTCTTCAAGATATATTTTGCATCCCTCGGCGCGTTCAACCTTGTAGGTCGGGAGCGGATCGAGGGTTGAAGTGTAGGGATGCCAGAGGTGCTGTCGGTCAAATTCGTCGTGTAAGCTCATCGATAATCTGGGGCAAAACCGGAGTTTCGCCGTCGTTTATTATGATATAATGTGAAGGATTATTCAGGGAATTTTGAGAAGCGATTCGAGCCCTGACCTCGCTTTCAGACATGGCATTGCGCGCCATTACTCGGGTAATTCTTAGCTGTTCCGGCGCCGTTACTTCCCAGATGGCGTCAACCATTTTGTCAAAGCCGCTTTCATAGAGTATGGCCGTTTCGACAAAAAAGAGAGGTAAGCGGCAGCGTGAGATTTCATCGCGAAGGTCAGACGCCACAGCTCCATGAACTATATGATTCAGCAGCTGAAGTTTATCGTGATTTGCAAAAACGCACCGTCCGAGAGCCTGACGGTTCAATGACCCGTCAGGGTTCAGGGCATCAGGGGTCACCTCATCGGCAATGAGGCGGCGCATCCCGAGATCAGAATCCTGCAGGCGGCGTGCGCGACTATCGCAGTCATAGACAGGCCAACCCATTGAGCGCAGGACGCGACTGACTACTGACTTTCCGCTACCGATTCCTCCGGTAATTGCTATGACCTGAGGGGTACTCATTGCTCTTCAACTATGGCGGGGAAATCGGCTTTTTGTTCTATCAGGTACTCAATTGAGTCTACGGACAGAGAAACATCCTGATAATAGCTCGGGTAACTTCCGATAAACAGTGGAATTTTAGTTCCGGAGCGTTTATAAAAGTCGGCATTGACTGAAATCACCGAGCTTTCATTTGAATAGAGACTCATCGGCAGGAGGTAGCTGACAGAGACCTGAGATGGGAAAAGGACCACTTCATGAGACTCCGCGGAAGCTCCATTGAGGAGAGTCACGGGGACGACCCGGGTCTTTGAAATCAGGGGTTCGACGGGGACAGTGACCGTCACTCGGTCAGGCACGACCCTGACTCCGGGTTCGGGGCGGAGCTTAACCTCACAAACAAGAGTATCAGTAAGGCCGGAGCGACTTATGGACATCGTGTTGATCTCAGCAGGAAGTTTGGCCAAATGACGCGCGGCAAATACCGTCACACTGTCCGGGCTAACCTTGATCGGTCCGGAAATAACGGATTGAGGACTTGGGTCAACCTGGATATCGGGAATAACGATAACCTTGGTGCCGGGTCGGTCAGTATAAATCAGGCTTAATGAATCAGGACGGACGCTGACCACCTGAGTTGTTGACGAAAAAAGAGACCTGACGCGGGCGGTCAGTTCCTGTTCGGGGAAAGCTAAGCGGTCCTTCAGGGGGTATGCGGTCAGTTCGTCATAACGGATTTTCAACGACGGAGTACCGTTCCAATAAAATCCGGCGATCACCGTCCCTTTAGCTCTGACATTGACGGTCAACGACTTGGGGACGTCGGAAATAAAGAAGACATCATTCGGTACGTCAGTAATCTCCAGCTTGACTTCCAGGTCACGCTGAGCGTCATCATTGAGCGACATGATGACCCAGAAGATATAGCTGACAAGGGTAAACAGCAGAAAAATAATCACATCCTTCCCGCGCGAGCTATGAAGCAGCTCGCGCACACGGCGGGAAAACGCCTTCAGGGGATTGACGTGATCGTTCTCGGCCATCAGTAGACGAAGATTTCTTAGTTCTTGTCAGCGTTAACGGCGTTGGCCGCGTCGGCCTGAGCTTCTTCAGCCGAGGGATAAATCATTGATTTTTCAACCTTGATTTTGACTCCGGGAGCAACTTCAAGGGTGAAAGTGGTTTTGCCGATTTCGGCAATCTTACCGTGGATGCCACCGGCGGTGAGCACGCGGTCGCCCTTCTGGAGGCCGTCACGGAATTTCTGGGTTTCCTTCTGGCGCTTCTGTTGCGGACGAATCATGAAAAAGTAAAAGACGACGATAAGGAGAATAATCATTCCCCAGCTTTCAATTCCTTGCATAATTTATTTTTTAGTGTTAGAAAATGACTTTTGAATACGTCCTTCGGCGCGAAGCTTCTCGGTGATGGCGGCAAGCATGCCGTTGACGAATGAACCGGAGCGGGCGGTTGAATACCAGTTGGCGATTTCAACATACTCATTTGCGGTAACCTGAAGGGGAATCTTGGGAAACTCGAGGACTTCGGCCAAGGCTGTGCGGAGGATGACTATGTCCATCAGAGCGAGGCGCTCGGTATCCCACTTGTTAGTGTTGACAAAACTGTCGATCAGCTCGCGGTATTCATCCATGTGGGTCACTACGGCGTCGAAGAGCTTAAAGCCGAATTCAGCATCTTCCTCATCCTTGAATTCAGGAAGAAGCGGAGCCTCGGCGCCCTCGCGGCCAATCTGGCGCAGGGTTTTGAGAGCGAAACTTGACATCACTTCGAGGTCGTCGTTCCAGAAAATAGAGCGATTTTCAAGGGCCTCGGCAAGATCATCAGAGGGAAGAACGACGTGACGCATCAGCCGGCGCCAAAGTTCGGCTTCATCTTCACGCGACTTCTGACCGGGTTCGGCCATAAATTCCTTATAATAAGAGGAGGCCAAGATTTGATTGAGGAGGCTGTCAATCAGCATCGGGTCGTTGGCGAAAGCATTGGGGTGTTCCTTATCCCACTCTTCAAACGCGGGATTTTCCTCAATTGCGCGGATAAAGGCGGCGTCAACGAATCGGCGGTCAGGGTGGAGGTCTTCGTCAGTGGGGAGATACTTGGCAGCATTGGCTTCGAGGCGTTCGGCCTGGGCGCGGGTAATCTCCACGGGGAGCCAAACCAAAGATTTATAGAGGGCGTAGGCGCTCTGGAGCGAGCGGGTCAGGTCATGTTTACAAGAGCTGAGCACAGAGCGCGTGTCAGAGAACCCCCGGAGGGTTTCTATCAGCATCTTGGCGCCCATTTCCATGCCGCGGACGGTGAAGTCAGGGTCAGTGCGCAGGGCGGCAACGACGGCCTCGGTCTTGATAAGGGTAGCGCGGATAGCGGTGGTCCAGAAGGTAATTTCGTCAGCCACCGTGGCGCCCTTGACCTTAGAGAATACGCGATAGGCGGTAGAGGCTTTGAGGCGGGCAACGGCCTCGGGGACAGCAGCGTCAAAACTGCGCATGCGGATTCCGTACTTGTTGATGAGGTCACGGACTTCATCGTTGGCCATCAGGGCTACGGACATCTTGGAGTCTTCAAACTTGGCTCCGCGCACTGCCCCGGTAACGGCGGGAGAGACAGCACCCTCATTGACCACACGGCGGCCTGAAAGTTCCAAAATCAGGAGCAGCAATTCTGCATAGGCCTTAAAGGAGTAACGTCGGTCCGGCGACGAAGTCTCGGCAGGCATTTCTATCTTAAATTCGCTGCGAGTCAGCATGTAGCTGTAGAGCATCTGCACGACTTTCAGGCGGATTAATACGCGGTTGACCATGTTATGAATCTGAGTATTTAAAAGTTCGATTTTGTTTTACAAGTGCAAAGTTACGCAAAGTTCGCGAAAAGCGCAAAAAAAGAGGCGCGAAAATTCGCGCCTCAGTGCTGTTTTGTCAGAAAAATTATTCCTTAACGCGCTCAACGTAAGAGCCGTTGCGAGTGTCGATTTTAACTTTGTCGCCTGTGTTGCAGAAAAGGGGCACACGAACGGTAGCGCCGGTTTCAACCGTAGCGGGCTTGAGGGTGTTGGTGGCGGTGTCGCCCTTGATGCCGGGTTCGGTGTAGGTGATTTCGAGGACAACGGTCGTAGGCATTTCGCAGGTGAGGACGGTTTCGCTGGCAGCGTGAACCATAGCTTCGCAGATGTCGCCATCCTTGAGGAACTCAACGCCTTCAATGCTTTCGCCGGGCACGATGATTTCTTCCCAGGTTTCAGTGTGGAGGAAGTGATAGCCGAGTTCGTCCTTGTAGGAATACTGATAAGGGCGACGCTCGATGCGCACTTCTTCAACCTTTACGCCGGAGTTCCAGGTCTTGTCAATAACGCGACCGGTGCGGACGTTTTTGAGCTTGGTGCGAACGAAAGCCGGGCCTTTACCGGGCTTCACGTGGAGAAATTCAACGATAAAGAAGTACTGGCCATCGATGTCGAGGCACATACCATTCTTAAAGTCAGCAGTAGTTGCCATAAAAAGTTTTATTTCGTTATGTGATTATTGATTTCTAAGCCGCAAAGTTACTAAAATTTTTTCATTCCCGCAAATTTCCCCTTTACCCCTATCAACGCGTACTTTCAACAAGCAAGTGCAAATTTAGCGACAAAGATTGTAAAAAACCATAG
>CAMWSN010000081.1 GCA_947176925.1 uncultured Porphyromonadaceae bacterium | reverse complement strand
TCTGCCTCACCGTTTTTGACGGGATGGCAATAAAAGAGATTTCATCAGCCACCGGCATACCTGTTGCTACATTACTTTCACGAAAACATTATGCAGTCAAATATCTGCGCAAACGATTCCACGATCTATATGATGCGCTCAATTAAAAGACTAAAATCTAATTTTCAAATGCAAAAATCAGTAAAACGCCCCTCCTTCTCACCACGCAAATGTACAGCATGTTGGAAATGCGTTGAGGCTTGTCCTCAACATGCGATAAGGAAAGTTGGTTTCCTCTGGCACAAACACGCGATGATAACTTATCGCAACTGTATCGGATGTAACATCTGTGTGAAAACCTGTCCACAAGGTTGCTTCAAAAATGATAATAAATAGAATCTCATATATATATATATATTCCCTCCGTTTTGGGGGGCACTTCAGTTTTGGCTTGGGGGATTTTTATTCAATATATAAGTTTAACAATAAATCAGATACGAGCATGAACAAGATTATCATTGTAGAAGTCTCCGACTCCGATTGTCGGCTGATGTCCGGTTTGCTCACATGAGCCGGATATGAACCTATTGCCGTTGGAGAAATGGAGGCAGCAAAGCTGGAGGTGACAAAACTGTTACCGGGTGCGGTGATTGTCTAGGCAATGGAATTCCGAGGCGGCACTACACGGGAGTTATTTAACTGGCTTAAAAAGGAGGGGTACAAATTCCCCGTCTGATTGTCTTGCACCTCAAGATGGACGGTTGATTATATCTGATGGTACAGAAAAGTCTGTTCCTATTGACAAAGTTGCGGTTGGTAACATTCTCAGGGCTTTACCCGGTGAGAGGATACCGGTTGATGGAATTATCATCGAAGAGACAACGACTGTTGATCAGGCTATCCTGACAGGCGAGTCGTTTCCAGTGGATAAAACCGTTGGTAAACAGGTGTTCTGTGGAACTATGAACTGTTACGGAGCGGTTGACATCCGTGCCACTAAAATCGGTGCTGATTCATCGTTACAGAAAATGATACAGTCAGTTAAGGAGGCCGACAAGAAGAAGGCACCAATGCAGCGATATTACCATATAGTCGGCAGACATTGCTCTTATGGGAGATGACATTTCGCTTTTGCCTTATCTCAAACTTCTGTCAAACGCAGTTACAAAGTCAATTAAGGTAAATATCACACTTTCAATGGTAATCAACTTCGTGGCCATTGCCATGTCGTTCCTCGGATGGCTCAATTCAGTGACCGGCCCTTAGTCCATAATGCCGGGTCGGTCCTCGTGGTTCTCAATGCCGCCCTACTCTACGACCGCAAAATCAAAAAGTAAGCACGACCGATACAGAAAAGAGGGTGTTGCAAAACTACGATTAGGGTAGAATTACTGGGCTTCGTGGCGAGGGCGCCACGAAGCCCAGTAAAATACGTAAAACTTTTATTCTGCAACACCCCCTTCTGTTATTTAAGCCGTTTATTACAACAACTCATCTTCATCAGGGATAAACTCAATCGAGTAGAATTTTTGAGTCGGTTCGTTTAGATATCGTTTATTAAACATTCGTCCGGACCAAATAAAGAAAGGGCTCTCCTCTATATATGTATATTTGAGCAACATGTATTCGAAAATCTCATTGGTCTGCGGATTCCGAGTTTCAAGTACGAGATAAGGTGAATAATTATCCTCATCAAGTAATACATGCCCCTTAAACTTAAACCAACTGCTTTCGGAGTCACCATAATTTCTCAATGTGCTCTCATAAGCGTATCGGCCTGAGACTTCAAAGCTATAGTAAAGCGTCATCTCCACGACTATATCATAATCATTAATTCGCCCATGATACTTTACCGGTTTCTCCATATCAGTACGTAAAACGCGAAGGAGATTATCCTTGTAATATTCATAACCTTTCTCCGTGAGGTTGGGTTTGCCAAACGCATCAAGGACCTCTTGCGGGAGCCATGAGGGAAGAATCTGCTCTTCTTCATTGATTGCCGATGCAACTGCTACCGGGTAGACAGGCTCGGAGTCATCTCTATCGTTATCACGATAAGTATAATAATCTCCTTCCATATAATCATCATCATCTGCTTCAAACTTCTGAGAGCGGTTAGAGTATATATAAATTCCGCCAAAAACAAGTCCGCAGACCATCAAACCGGCACCAACGCCGATCAACATCGCCTTCATCGGTGTAAGCGAACTTGCCGACTGCGGCAGAGGGGCAGCAGCCGGCTCCGGAACAGGTTGGGGAGCGGGTTGAGGTTCGGATTGAGGTTCAGGCTTGGATGGTGGCTCAATCGGCTCAGTGGCGGCAACTTGATGCGCAGGTTCAACTGCAGCGGGCTCAATGGTATCCTTCTTGTCTATTACATCAAAAACGCTTCTGAACGGGAGCACCTGAAGATAACAAATCAGCAGACACACCCATATCATCAAACGCCAAACCGATCGCTCGGGAAGATCCGAGTTTGCAACCATCACCAAGCCAAAGGTCAAGACTCCGGAAGCTATGATTCCTACATAAAGCAGTAGATTACCAAACTTTCGAACCTCGGAATCGCCGTTGCTAATCAAGTGGACACAAATAAGAATATAAGGAATCAGGCTTACCAGACTTATAATTAAAGTAACAGTTTCAAGCCATTCTTCTTGCTTAAAAAAGTTGCATAACGAAAACACATTACCCAACAAGAAAATTCCAAAAGTAATCTTCACGTACTGACTAATCAATGAATCATCAACCGACTCATTGATCTTATTCATCAGGTAATACCACATAAGAGTAGCCCCTACCCCGGCGAGCTCGGCCCCAAGACCAAGGAGTAAGAATCCGCCGTCATGATACCCCGACGTGAATACGGCATAGAGTATCGGGCAAAAAATCTCAATCAGCAGCAGAAAATAATAGAGGTTCAAGCGCCCTTTGACGCTTGAACTCTCTAATCCAATCGGTTTGAAAGTCAGTTTCTCAGATATCATAAATAATCTTTAAACTTAATCGCTGCTCACTTTCGTGGCATAGCCATTTTCGTTATTTACTTCTATATATGCAATACGTGATTTTAACAGCGTTATTGTCCGCATCAACATTAGTTTTAAGCGCAACTACATACTGATAATCATACGTGTTCATCTTGACTAAATATCCGCCGTCCTCCTTGATTTCACAACTATTAGCATAATTCAAGTTTTTTGAAGAGTACATTCGAGGATCAAGTTCCTCCGGACTGTCCACAGTCTTTACATAAGCCACTTGTGGAGACTCTTTTACCATGCCGCTGATAGAATAAACGTTTAGATATGGATAATTCACTCTAAAATAGAGATTATCTTGCCCAATAGGAAGTATATTCGCAGTTTGATTAAACTTAATGGTTACATCAGAATCATCAAATGTACTGAACTGATAATACTTACCTACGCTAACTAAGGGAGCGTCAAAAGTCTCTCCATCAGCGGTACACCATCCGGCATACGAAAGTGTACAATTACCATATTCACTGGTAACAAAGAGCTTGATTACCCAAAGCTCCTTGCCTAACTTCAATTTGATAAGGTAGCCAGCTTTATCTTTTATAGGTGTGGACCGTAAATATCTCAGTGATGAAGAATCATAGTCTAAGTGTGAAAAATCATTGAGGGAGGATACATTTCCAACATAGGCAATCAAAGGTGATTCGGTAACGTTGCTTTGAAGTGAGCTTACTTCCAATTTTTCTCCGTTTACTTTGATCATAACAAAGGAATTATGAATACCGGACCGGGTTATTCCTAAAGTGCCGCCATCACCGATTGTGTAGCCTGACGTAGAAGCTGTATTCCTAACCGGAAAAAAATAGACGCCACTACCAGAGTTACCAGAGTCACCAGAGTCACCAGAGTTACCGGAATTACCGGAATTACCGGAATTACCGGAATTACCAGAGTTACCAGAGTCACCTGAATTACCGGAATTGCCGGAATTGCCGGAATCACCCGAGTTGCCAGAATTGCCGGAATTTCCTGAATCGCCTGAGTTCCCTGAATCGCCTGAGTTCCCTGAATCGCCTGAGTTCCCTGAATTGTCCGAGTTCCCTGAATTGTCCGAGTTCCCTGAATTGTCCGAGTCGCCGGAGTCTCCGGAATTGCCAGAATTGCCGGAATCACCGGAATCACCGGAATTTCCTGAATTACCTGAGTTTCCAGAGTTGTCTGAGTTATCTGAATTATCGGGAAGAGAAAGCAATTCAGCTCCAGACTTATCAGAATATAAAACATAAGAGATGTTACATTTGCCATTTGTTACATCTTTGACATATAGTTTTAATATCCAAAGTCTTTTCCCTCGGTCATACGGATCGTAAGTAGCATATTTTATCAGGTACCCTCCGCGAGACTCTAATTCAACACTCGGACGATAGCTCAAATCCTTCTTATTATATGATGTTTCGGAAATTCCATCAACAGACGAGACATTACCGACAAAGGCAATACGCGGGTCAATAACCTTGTCACTCATAATGGAGCCAACAGTTATTTTATCCTTATCTATTGTCATTGAGAAAAGCCCCGAGTGATTACCATTAATTTTCACACTTAACGACAAGGTTTTACCTGTAGCAGTTACAATCTGACCTTGCCCAACATAGGATAAATCCACGTCTTCCTTGAGCATGTCACAGGAGGTGAACAAGGGGAGCAGGAAGCAGATGCTTAGGATTGTTTTTAATAGTTTCATTTCAATAACTGAATTTGTGATTTAATTAGTTTGTGCAAAGTTAAAAAGTTAAATTGACCCGACAATTGCCCCTATTGGTTCATTTTGGTTCAATTTAACTTTCTTTTGCAATAACGCAGTTATCGTGAAGGGCGAATCAGTGGAAGGCCAGACTCGGTCAGGGCAAAATTGATAAAGTCGTTGAGACGTTTGATTTGAACAATGGCCGGCAGAAGTCGTTCAATAAAGTCCGGAGAGTCAAAAAATTTGTCCGGCAACGGCATCAACACCCCGAATTCACGCGGACGGACGTAGTCAATGTATTTCCAATCACGGTCGAAACCCTTTGGGACTGTCTTCAAGAAATTGCTTCCCGTTTGCGGGAAAAACTGCTTAAATTCAGGTGATTCAATGATTGACAGATATTCCTCGATATTATCACGTATATCATTGCGGATAGCCGCAAGATAAGGTGTCGGCAACTCGTAATTGCCACCATATATTCCTGATGCACCCGGTTCAAGATGAAGATAATAACCGGAGAGCAGTGACTTCTTACCTAATGGAGGACAAACAAAAATGCCGATATGGGTCTTGTATGGTGTTTTATCCAATGAAAAACGGGTGTCACGCATCAGGCGGTAAACACACTGGCTGACAGGCATATTCAACGCATCAGGGTCAAACGTAGAAATAGCGTCAATCAGCTGCTGAGTAATTGCGTCACGCTCAGCCATTACTGCCTGATATTCATCCTTATGTTCGGCGAGCCATTCACGCGTATTATTGCGCTTTAACGCCTTCAGAAAAGCAAAAATTCTGTTTTTCATAACTGATTGATTTCCCCGATTAAAGAAGCTAATGATGGGATTTGACTCGGATGAGTTTGGGCATCTTCATCGGAGGTCCATCCCTTGCCTTTGAGCCATGCCGTCTGACACCCGATGCTTTCGGCGGGAAGAATATCCTTTTTCAGGCTGTCACCCACGACGAGAACTTCCTGCGCCGGCAATCCAAGGGCGTCAACCCCCAATTGGAAAATAGCGGGATCCGGCTTGCGAACGCCCACCACTGCACTTTCAATAATCTTGGGAAAGTAACGCAAAAGGTCGAAATCAGCAAGAACTGCTGATACATTTCCGTAGAAATTACTAACCAGGACCAAAGGGTAACGCTCCGAAAGAGCGTCAAGAACAGGGCGTGACTCTTCGATGCACTCTTTGGCGGCCTGATAGCAATACTGAGCTATGGTCTCACAGCTCTCCGGGCTATAAAGTCCTAAGAACTCAAGTTCAATCTTGACTTTCTTCCGGAGGAGAGTAAGAAAATTATCCTCTGGAAGAATTATCGGGCTTTTTGCTAAAGCTCGTTCGGCATGGACATAAGCCTCGCGAAATTGCTCCTTGGTGACGTCCACTCCGGCATGCTGCCATCCGGCCCAGAGGACTTCGCTCCAATGCACCCCGCGGCTATCTAAAGTGCCGCCATAGTCGAAAATGATTCCTTTAATCGTTTTCCAGTTCATAGGTAATCTGCTTGCAAATAGTTTCGTGGCGCCACATCATGTAAGCCATTATTCCATTAAAAATCGTCAGCTCTGCTGCAAAGTATAACCAGGGCATCTGAAGGAATAGCGAAATAAAAAGCGTGATAGAGCGCCAATTGAATGAAAGTATATTTGTATACTTCATCAGCGGCAGACTAAGAGCGCGAAATTGGTCACGAATCCCCTGAGGGATCTCGCCGTCGGGATACTTCCGCAGCAAAGCGGCACGCATTTTCTGCATTTGGGGTGTACGCCCTTCCTGACCGGTAGTATAGTTTAGGTAAAACCATTGGATCAGCAAGTTAATGAATCCGACACCTTCGCGACGGCTCTGGTCGAACTTCTCTCGGAGGATTGACGCGCTATCAAGTTCACTTTTACCGTTGACACAGAGCAGGTGCATCTGTCGGTAATAGTCGGCCATGGAGGCCTGAGTGGCATGACAAAATCCGGCTGCTACAGCCATAGTCCAGACTATCCAAGTATGTTCACTGAAGAAATCGGAAGTAGCATTGACTCTGAGGCATATACAGACATAAATAGCGATAAACCAGAAGTCGCCCGCCATTCCGTCAAGGATGCGCCCGAGACGGGAATATTGTTTTGTCATGCGGGCTAACTGTCCGTCGGCCGAGTCAAAAGCATCGGCCAAAATCAGTAGAAGCATACCGCAAACATTGACCCAGATATTCGTCGGATAAAAGCAGATACCGGCGGCTACACCAATGAAGATTGATGCAATAGTAATTGCGTTGGGCGAGATATGCAGTTCGCGCCCTATACAGGCAAAGAAATAGCCTAACCGACGATAGAAATAGAGGTCGATATGCTCCTCCGTATCCGGGCTTTTCAGTGTAGATTCAAATTCCTCTTTGCTAAATTTCATAATAATTGGGAAATTGCTTTGCCGGCTTGCTCTCGGCATGGCGAGAAGCTGGGCCAGTCGTTGAAATCAATAATACGTATGGAGCCGTCAGGGCTGACAATTGCATCGCCGCCATAGACGGGAACCTCAACCGCATGCGAGGCCGCCGAACAGATTCGGCGCAGTTCGGCTTCATCAAATCTGATGCCGGCGCTACTGCCGTTAATCTCTTCATAACCAAACTTGGAATGTCCGCGCTCCAAAGGGTAAAACCAATAGAAAAAGTCCGTACCCTCAACGCCATAAAACTTAATCAGGTCGCCCGAAAGATGCTGACAAACCACAGCACTATGAATTCCGCGCGCACTCATATCGTTCAATACCTCACTGACTTCCTGAGCCGTGCGACAGAAACATACGTCAGCCTTTTGCATTGTTTGGCCGTCAGCCCGCTTTACCCAACAAGGAAGCGGCAAATCAACAGGCAGCAGCTCGGATGTCTTCAAAATCACCGAACGAGGCGATTCCACTCCCGCATCCTGGAAGCGGCGAATCAGTGGCTCACGACGGCAATTTTTCACTCCATCAGGTGAGTTGATAATGCGTATCCCGTGCCCTTCCATCCGCTCAAGCGCAACAATTGAGCGTGGCGAGCGACACATCTGAACGATAGCATCAACCTGCTCATCCCCTGAGAGTTCTTTTTCGGAAATGACCGTAACGTCATGGCCTTTCAGACGCAGATTGTTGACCACCTCGGCCAAAATACGTGCATCGTTATCAACCAAGTTGGGCGAAAACTCCTCGCCACGCGAAACTGCCAGGATCCTCATTTCAGAAGCTCCTTTGCGCGTTGAATATCCGAAAGATGGTCCACGTCTATCACCTTACCAAAAGGAAAAGCTTCCAGACGCAATCCGGCGGAAATCAATGCCCGCTGATAGTTACGCATACGGCTCACTCCGCTCGAAAGACATTCGCCGAGCACTTCTATTCCTTTCGGCGTCAGGCCATAAATTCCGGCTGAAATATATTTTGACCCGGGATAATCCGCGTCCTTGAAGCCGAGAATGTTCATATCCTGCAAGTTGACGTCAACATAAAGCGGCTTCTCATCTTCAATATAATCCGTAACCCCCATCAGGCCGTCAATATTCTCCGCGCGGTCAAACGCCTCAATATATGCGCGAAAATCTTCCGGGCGGAAAATAGTGTCAACCGTAGTCAACACAAACTTACGGGCATCCGCAGGGAAAACGCGACTCACTTCATAGAAAGAATGCATTGACGAGGGGGTGGACTTAATCACGATTTTAAAAGGCACAGGAAGCTGTAGGGACTCAAGATACTCACGCACCTCGGTCATCTGCTCATTGACGATGATTGACAGCGATTCGGCGCCACAATCCATCATAATGTCAATAAGTCGTTTAATCATAGGTCGACCATCCAGATCAACCAACGGCTTGGGAACATTCAGTCCTTCGCCGACAAGTCGCGAGCCCTCGCCCGCCGCAATTATAGCATAATGCATATACAAGTCTTTATTAGGAATTCCACCGCAAAGTTACGAAATATCTATGAAAAAATAAAAAATTATCTTCCCTCAACTAAATATTCATCTACTGTTTACCGACTTTAACCGGTACAGACATAGTCAGAGCATATTCCAACGGTGAACTTTTTGAGGGAGGATGGTGTTATATAATTAGAAAAACAAAACTTTAAAACCTGTAAAAGACTATGGAAGACTTTGAAAAATTGATAAACAGCGACAAACCGACTCTCGTTGACTTTTTCGCAACCTGGTGTGGCCCCTGCAAGATGCAAGCCCCGATTCTTGAAGAATTGAAAGCAAAAGTAGGCGATGCAGCAAACATTATCAAAATCGATATTGACCGCAACGAAGCATTAGCTCAAAAATACAGAATTCAATCAGTGCCGACCCTTATCGTGTTCCGTAACGGCGAACCTCAGTGGCGCGGCTCCGGCCTCCATCAGGCCGACGACCTCCTGGTCCACATCCAGCACGCATGATTCATTTAATTACCCGTTTATAGCAAAATCCGAGTCGCAAAAGGCTCGGATTTTTAATTTTATTTTGCCAATCCGGATTTTCTTCGTATTTTTGCAAAATGAAGAAATTATTTTGGTTGCTAATCTTTCCGATATTGATATTGACCGGATGTGGCTCGAAACGCGAAGCGACGCCCGCTCAGAATGTCAACCGCATCAGCCACGCCGTCCCGGTCAGCTCAGATCAGACGCGGCGACTCATTAGCGAAGCGCGCCGATGGATCGGTACGCCCTACCGCTATGGCGGCCAGACCCTTTCCGGGACCGATTGCTCGGGATTCGTCATGATGGTTTATGACGGCGTCTATGGACTAAAATTGCCTCGCACATCAGCGCAGATGCGTGAATATGCCCTACCGCTTGCGGAGAAAGACCTCGCG